>CAZVTK010000136.1:0-12233 GCA_964629765.1 uncultured Mesorhizobium sp. | reverse complement strand
GCGGAACGTCGGATGCGCGCTTCATCAAGGATTACTGCCCGGTGGTCGAGTTCGGGCTGGTCGGCAAGACCATGCACATGGTCGACGAGCGGGTGCCGCTGGCCGATCTCGAAGCGCTGACGGCGATCTACCAGCGCTTCATCTCCGACTGGTACTCGGCCGACGGATTTGGGGCCGAGCGGATCGGGACGGCCCGCTGATGTCCTCCGGCGCGGAAATCCATCAGTACATGGCCGGCGCCTGGCGGCTGATGCTCGGCCGCGCGGACGGGCTGGATCGGCTCGACCTTTCGGCCGACGGGTTCTGGAACTCGTTCTTCGCGATGGTGGTGTCGCTGCCGGCGTTGGCGGCGGGCTGGGTGGCGGTGGCAAACCGCCTCGGCGGGGCGGAGCTGGAGGGGCGGATCGGCGTGCTGCTGCGGCTCGCCACCATCGACGCCATCGCCTGGGTGGCGCCGCTGGCGCTGCTGGCGCTCGCGGCGCGGCCGGCCGGCATCGCACACCGCTTCGTGCCCTATGTCGTGGCAAGCAACTGGGGCTCGGCCCTGCTGATCTGGGTGATGGCGCCGGTGTCGCTGCTGGAGCTGATGCTGCCGGGCGCGACGGAGGTCCTCGACGCGCTGTCGCTGCTGCTGTTCCTGGCGACGCTGGTGCTCTCGTGGCGGCTGACGCATGCCGCCATCGGCATGGGCGCGGCGGTCACCTCCGCCGTGTTCGGCGGCATCCTTGTCGCCTCGCTGGTCATCGTGCTGACCTTGCAGGCGATCATGGGCCTTTCGCCTCAGTAATCCACGCGCACGAGGAACAGGCCCTGCGGCGGCGCGACGGGGCCGCATGCGGCACGGTCGCGGGCGGCGAGCGCCGCCGCCACGTCGGCGCGCGTCCACGCCCCCTCGCCGGCGCGTCTCAGCGTGCCGACCATGGAGCGCACCTGATTGTGCAGGAAGGAGCGCGCCGAGGCGCGGATCTCGATCATGTCGCCGTCGCGCGCCACGTCGAGCCGGTCGAGCGTGCGCAGCGGGCTGTTGGCCTGGCACTGCACCGAGCGGAAGGTGGTGAAGTCGTGGCGGCCGACCAGCGCCTGCGCGGCATCGTGCATGGCTCCGGCGTCCAGCCGCTTCTGGATGTGCCAGACGCGGTTGCGCTCCAGCGCCGGCGGGGCGCGGCGGTTGAGGATGCGATAGAGATAGTGGCGCGCCGTGGCCGAGAAGCGCGCGTCGAAATCGTCCGGCACGCTGGCCGCCGCGAGGACGCAGACACCCTCGCCGGCCGCGACCAGATGGGCGTTGACGGCGTCGCGCACCGTGTCGGCCCGCCACTCGCGGGAAAGGTCGACATGCGCCACCTGCCCCGCCGCATGCACGCCGGCATCGGTGCGGCCAGCGCCGCGCACGCCCACCTCCTCGCCACAGAAGGCGCGGATCGCCTGTTCCAGCGCCGCCTGCACCGTGTGGTGCCCCGCCTGCCGCTGCCAGCCGGCGTAGCCCGTGCCGTCATATTCAATGTCGAGCCGGTAGCGTGGCATCAATTCAGCCGCGCCGGCACGGCCTTCAGCCCGCGCACGAAATCGGCTCCCGACATAGGCTTGCCGCCGGCGCGCTGGACCTCGACGAGGCGGATCGCGCCGCTGCCGCAGGCGACGGTCGGCGTGGCATCGAGCACCGCGCCGGGCGCGCCCTGCCCTTCGGCGCGCCCCGCGGCGAGCGTGGAGCGCAGCAGCTTCAGCCGCTCGGGCCCGCTGCCGGTATCAATCTCGCACCACGCGCCCGGAAAGGGCGACAGGCCGCGGATGCGGTCGTGGACGGCCGCGGCGGGCGCGGTCCAGTCGACGCGCGTCTCCTCCTTGGCGATCTTCTTCGCGTAGGTGGCGCCCTCGATTGCCTGCGGCGTCAGGGTCAGCGTGCCGGCCTCGAGCGCCGCCAGCGCCTCGACCATCAGCCCCGCGCCGACCGCCGCGAGAGCGTCGTGCAGCTCGCCGGCGGTCATGCCGGGGCCGATGGCGACGCGCTGCGTCAGCGCGACGGGGCCGGTGTCCAGCCCCGCATCCATCTTCATCACCATCATGCCGGTCTCGGCGTCGCCGGCCATGATGGCGCGCTGGATGGGCGCCGCGCCGCGCCAGCGCGGCAGCAGCGAGGCGTGGCCGTTGAACGCGCCGAGCCGGGTGCCGTCGAGGATCGCCTGCGGCAGGAGCAGGCCGTAGGCGACGACCACGGCCGCATCCGCTGCCAGATCGCGAAACGCCTGCTGCTCGTCCGGCGATTTCAGCGAGACCGGCGTGCGCACCTCGATGCCGCGCTCCTCCGCCAGCCTGTGGACCGGCGATTTGGTCAGCTCCAGCCCGCGCCGGCCGGCGGGACGCGGCGGCTGGGTGTAGGCCGCCGCGACCTCATGGCCGGCATCGCAGACCGCGCGCAGCGTGGCGGCGGCGAAATCGGGCGTGCCCATGAAGACGAGGCGGAGCGGCATCAGCCCACCATGCGCGCGGGCTGCTTTTCCTTCTCGCGGGCGAGCTTCCTGAACTTGCGCACCACCATGTCGCGCTTGAGCTTCGAGATGTGATCGATGAACAGCACACCGTTCAAATGGTCGATCTCGTGCTGGAGGCAGGTGGCCAGCAGCTCGTCGGCCTCGATCGTCTGCGGCTGGCCGGTGACCTCCTGGTAGCGCACGGTCACGGTCTTCGGCCGCTCGACCTCGGCGTAATAGTCGGGGATCGACAGGCAGCCTTCCTCGTGCACGTTGGCCGCATCGCCCGAGGCGACGATCTCGGGATTGACGACGACGAGCGGCGCCGGCGTCTCGCCCTCCTTGGCGAGGTCGATGACGAGCATGCGCACCGGCAGGCCGATCTGGATGGCGGCGAGGCCGATGCCGGGCGCATCGTACATGGTCGCCAGCATGTCGTCCGACAACCTCTTCAGCTCGGCGTCGAAACGCGCGACTGGTGCGGAAACCTGCCGCAGCACGGGGTCGGGGAGGATGACGAGGGGTCGTATGGCCATCGGCGGGAGGTAATGGCTGCCGGCGCGGGCGTCAACGTGCGCGTGCGCAATGTTCATGTTTTGTTTGCATGGCCGGGCGGAATAGGCTAGCGTCGCGCGATGGACGCCTCGCTGCTCTCCGAACCCGTCGCCCGGCTGGGCGCGACCACGGTCACGCTCGGCCATGCGCTGGCCGGGGCGGGGTTCTTGGTTCTCGCGCTCGTCGTCTGGCTGGCGGTGGCGCTGCGCCGGACGGCGGCGGCGCGGGCGCAGGCCGCCGAGGAGGCGGCCGGGCGCGCCCGCGAGGCCGAGGCCCGGATGGCTGAGATCACGAAGGCCCAGGCCGAGATGCAGGGGCGTCTCGGCACGCTGGCCGAGGTGTTCTCCGCCCGGCAGGCGGAGCTCAACAGGGCGATCGGCGAGCGGCTGGACGGCATGACCAGCCGGCTGGGGCATTCGATCACCGAGCAGACGAGATCGACGCACGAGAATCTCGCCCGGCTCCAGGAGCGGCTGGCGGCGATCGACACGGCCCAGTCGAACATCCAGTCGCTGGCCGGCCAGGTGGTGCAGCTCCAGCACATCCTGTCCAACAAGCAGACGCGCGGCGCGTTCGGCCAGAGCCGCATGGAGGCCATCGTCGCCGACGGGCTGCCGCATGGCGGCTACGAATTCCAGGCGATGCTGTCGAACGGCTCGCGGCCGGACTGCCTGATCCGCATGCCCAACGGCCAGCCCTCGCTGGTGATCGACGCCAAGTTTCCGCTGGAGGCTTGGAACGCCGTGCGCGCGGCGGCCGAGGCCGGCCCCCAGGCGGGCCCTGACGCCCAGCGCGGCGCGGCGCAGGCGTTCCGCCGCGACATCGAGGTGCATATCAGGGCGATCTCCGACAAGTACCTGATCCGCGGCGAGACGCAGGACACGGCCTTCATGTTCGTGCCGTCGGAATCGATCTTCGCCGAGATCCACGAAAGCCACGAGGCGCTGGTGCAGCGCGCCTACAAGGCGCGCATCGTCATCGTGTCGCCGTCGCTGCTGATGCTTTCGGTGCAGGTGATCCAGGCGGTGCTGAAGGATGCGCGCATGCGCGAGCAGGCGCACCTTATCCAGGCCGAGGTGATGAAGCTGATGGACGATGTCGGCCGGCTGGACGAGCGCGTGCGCAAGCTCCAGGGCCACTTCCTCGCCGCCGCGCGTGACGTCGATCAGATCGTCACCTCGACGGACAAGATCGCGAAGAAGGGCCAGCGCATCGAGGCGATGGAGTTCGGCGAGGCGGAAGCCCCGCCGGCCGCAGCTCGTCCGGTTGAAGCTCGTCCGGCCGAGGGCGCGCGCACGGCCGATTCGCGCACCGGCAATCTGAAACTGAGGCTCGTCGACGACGAATGAGGAGGGTGTCAGGGATCGCGTGAAAGCCGCCCGTGGCTGGCGTTCCCCGCGCGGGATCCGTCGCGGGCCGCTACTCGCCGGCCGCGATGTGGAAGACCGACCAGACCCAGGCGCCCTCCTCCTCGGCGGTCGCCCTCGCCGGTCCCGTGTCGTAGACCAGCCAGAGCGGGCCGCGGCCGCCTATGCCCAGCGCCTTGCCGTCGGCATGGGTGGCGAGGACCCATTCATGTGCGGCGACCTGCTCGCGCGTCATGGCCGCGCCGTAGCCGTCCAGCGCATAGACGACGATCGGCTTGCCGACGGCGCCGGCGGCGGCGAGCACGTCGGCCAGAAGCGGCCCGGACATGGCGATGGCCCGCGGCCAGGGCGCGGCGTCCGCGGTCAGCTCCCGCTGCGGCAGCGCGTCGAGCGCGGCGGTGTCGAACTCGAAGGCGCGCTGGAAATTGTGCCCGTGATAGTTGAGGAACCCGTCCTGGAACGCGTCGAACGGGCCGCGATTGATGTTGGCGACATCGCCGGTGACGATGAGAATCACCCGGCTGTCGCTCGCAGCGGCCGGAAGCGCGGCCGCCAGCAACGCCACAACCGAAAGGACGATCGCCGCGCCGCGATTCATGAACCCCTCCACGAGATTGCGAGCCCGGGCGCGGAGATTGGCACAACGGCGCGGCCGCGCAATATCCCATCGCGCAAATAATCAAATGTCGCGTGCGACACGGCCGGGCGCGTCCACCTGCCCGCCCCGCTCCAGCACGGGGCAAGCGTTCGGACCGGCGGTCCGGGTCAGCCGATCTGGCGCACCAGATCGGGTATGGCGGCGACCGTTTCCACCTCGCGGAAGCGTGGCGCCTCGCGCGGGGCATCCACATGCTCCAACACCCAGGTCAGGTCGTGCGGGACGTGGATGCCCCAGCTTCCCGCCTCGATTGCCGGCACCACGTCGGATTTCAGCGAATTGCCCACCATCATGGCGCGTCCGGCGCCGTCGCCGTGGCGGGCAAAGATACGCCGGTAGGTGTCGGCCTTCTTGTCGCTGACGATCTCCACGGCGCTGAACAGCTCGCCGAGGCCGGACGCGGCGATCTTGCGCTCCTGGTCGAAGAGGTCGCCCTTGGTGATCAGCACCAGCCGGTGGCTTTGCGCCAGCTCGGCCAGCGTCTCGCGCACGGCCGGCAAGGTCTCGACCGGGTGGACCAGCATTTCACGGCCCATATCGAGGATCTGCCCGATGGTCGCGGCCGGCACCTTGCCGCCCGTGACCTCGATCGCCGTCTCGACCATCGACAGGACGAAACCCTTGATGCCGAAGCCGTAGCGGTCGAGGTTGCGCTTCTCGATGTCGAGCAGGCGCTGGCCGAGATCGCCGGGCTCGGCATGGTCGGCCAGCAGCTCGCCGAAACGCCTCTCCGACAGGCGGAAGAACTGCTCGTTCTGCCAGAGCGTGTCGTCGGCGTCGAAGCCGATGGTGGTCAGATGCGCCATGGCCTTCAATAGGCCACGATGAGCGGCCTGGAAAGCAAGCCGTAACCATGCGCGACCATGATGCGCCCAGAGGAGAGGCGAGGGGCTGAAGGAGGGAACGATGAAGCTCGACCTATCGCGGCGGCTGATCCTTGCGGGCGCCGGCTCGTCGCTGGCGCTGCTGCTGGCCGGCTGCCAGACGGTGGACCTGTCGGCGGACCTGTCGCTCGCGGACGGAAACGGCGCCTCCACTGCTGCGAGCGGCGAGGTGGCGCGCGCCCGCGCGGCGGGCGGCCTGCCGCGCATGGCAACCGACGGCAGGCTGGAGCGCGCGGCCATCGAGCAGGCGCAGCTCATGGCGGCCAGCGGCGCGATGAAGCACACGGCGGTGCGCGGCCGCGACTTCGAAACGCGCATCCGCGCCCACGGCATCGCGGCGCCCGCCGCCGAGAACCTCGCGCACGGCCGCTTCGACGTGGCCGGCGTGGTCGACATCTGGATGAACTCGCCGCCGCACCGCCGCAACATGCTCGACCCGCGCTTCGGCAAATATGGGCTCGGCTATGCGCCCGGCGGCGACGGGCGCAACTTCTGGGCCATGGTGCTCGGCGCCTGAAGCCCGATTGGCGGGCCGGGCCGGTTTCGTCGGGGTAACTTCTGGCGCGGTTGTCCAATAGTCACTAAATGTGACCGACATACCGCTGGAAACCACCCGACAGGACCCTTTGCATGGAACTCGGCCTCTATACGTTCGGCGACGTCGGCACGGACCCCAGGACCGGCCGCAAGGTCGGCCCGGCCGAGCGGCTGAAGAACCTCGTCGAGGAAATCGAGCTGGCGGACCAGGTCGGCATCGACATGTTCGGGCTGGGCGAGCACCACCGGCCCGACTATGCGGTGTCGGCGCCGGCGATCGTGCTCGCCGCAGCCGCCTCGCGCACGAAGACCATCAAGCTGTCGACGGCGGTGACCGTGCTGTCGTCGGACGACCCGGTCCGGGTGTTCCAGCAATTCGCCACGCTGGACCTGATTTCCGGCGGGCGGGCCGAGATCATGGCAGGGCGCGGCTCCTTCATCGAATCCTTCCCGCTGTTCGGGCTGGACCTCAACGACTACGACGCGCTGTTCTCGGAAAAGCTTGCCATGCTCATGGCGGCGCGCAAGAGCGAGGTGCTGGACTGGCCGGGCACGAAGCACACGGCGCGCATCGACCGGCGCGGCGTCTATCCGCGGCCCGAGCGCGAATTGCCGCTGTGGATCGCGGTGGGCGGCACGCCGCAATCGGCCGCGCGGGCGGGCATGCTCGGCCTGCCCATGGCGTTCGCCATCATCGGCGGCGAGCCGGCGCGCTTTGCGCCGTTCTTCGGCCTCTATCGCGAGCAGGCCGCCCGCGCCGGGCATGATCCGGCGACGCTGGCGACCTCGATCAACGTGCACGGCTTCGTCGCCGAGCGGCCGGACGATGTCGACGCCTTCTTCCGCGCCGAATCGGACGTGATGGCGCGCATCGGCAAGGAGCGCGGCTTTTCGCCGCCGAGCCGGGCGCAGTTCGACGCCGGCATGGCGCCGACGGGCCATCTCTTCGTCGGCGAGCCGGCCCGCGTGGTCGACAAGATCCTCGCCAACCACGCCGTTTTCGGCTTCGACCGCTTCCTGCTCCAGATGGCGATCGGCGTCATCCCGCACGACCGGATGCTGAAGGCGATCGAGCTCTACGGCACGAAGGTCGCGCCCGAAGTGCGAAAGGCCACAAGCAAGCCGTTGGCGAAGGCGAACGCAGCGCCCATATTGGCGCAATGACACCGCTCTCCGTTCTCGACCTCTCCCCCGTCACCGAAGGCAGCGACGTTTCGGTTTCGCTGGCCAACACGCTCGACCTCGCGCGCCACGCCGAAGCGCTGGGCTACCGGCGCTACTGGCTGGCGGAGCACCACAACATGCCGGGCATCGCCAGCGCGGCGACGGCGGTGGTGATCGCCCACGTGGCGGGCGGCACGAAGACCATCCGCGTCGGCGCGGGCGGCATCATGCTGCCCAACCACGCGCCGCTGGTCGTCGCCGAGCAGTTCGGCACGCTGGCGGCGCTGCATCCCGGCCGCATCGACCTCGGGCTCGGGCGCGCGCCCGGCACCGACCAGCTCACCGCGCAGGCGCTGCGCCGCACGCTGACCGGCGATGTCGACCGCTTCCCCAACGACGTGGTCGAGCTGATGAACTATTTTTCGCCGGGAGAGGAGGGCCAGCGGGTACACGCCTATCCCGGCGAGGGGCAGGACGTACCGGTGTGGATCCTCGGCTCCAGCCTCTACGGGGCGCAGCTCGCCGCGATGCTGGGTCTGCCCTACGCCTTCGCCTCGCATTTCGCGCCGGCCGAGATGGACAATGCGGTGCGCATCTACCGCGAGCGCTTCCAGCCCTCCGACCAGCTCGACCGGCCCTATGTGATGATGGGGCTGAACATGGTGGTGGCGCCGACGGATGCCGAGGCGAAGTACCTGTTCACCTCCATGCAGCAGGCTTTCGCGCGCATCCGCACGGGGCGGCCGGGCAAGCTGCCGCCGCCGGTCGACGACATCGAATCCATCCTCGACCCCTACGCCAAGGCGATGCTGACCAGCATGCTGTCGACCGCGGTGGTCGGCTCGCCGCAGACGGCCGGGCGCGGGCTCGCCGACTTCATCGCCCGCACCGGCGCGGACGAGGTGATCGTGACCTCGCAGGTGTTCGACCACGAGGCGCGCAAGCGCAGCTACGCGCTGCTGGCCGAGATCCGCGACGGAATGGCGAAGGCCGCCTGAAAGTGCGTGCCTATGGCGGCGTCACCGTCAGGTTGACGTTGCCGTAATAGGCGTAGGCCAGATAGGTCGGGTCGCCCGTCTCGTAGAAGCGGGCGCGCGTCTCGCGCAGAACGTCGGCGAGATGGACCGGGCCGCCTTGCAGGCGTTCGGCGAGGCGGGCGTAGAACGCTTCCGAGAAGTCGGCGGCCGAGCGGTCGGGCAGCGGCCACATGCCGCCGATGAAACCGGACGCGCCGCTTTGCAGGAGCGTCGGGCCCCAGCCCTGAAGGAAGCCGGCATAGGTGCCGGACTGGCCGACATCGCAGGCGTTGAAGAAATAGAACGTGCCCTGCCCGAGGAAGGGCGGCGCCAGCATGGCCTGCCAGGTGGACGGCTCCAGCAGCGTGTCGGTCAGCATGATGGCAAAGACCGGCGTGGCGGCGGCCTGCTCGCTCACCTGCCCGTGACCGGAAAAATGCACGAAGGACTGCGGCGCGCCCGACAGGAGGTCGCGCACGGAGGCGAAGTCGCCCGGCAGGCGGCGGAAGCCGGCGAGCCGGCTCATCGCCTGCACCTCCCGCTCCTGATAGGAAAGATGCGCGCCGCCGGCATAGGGCGGCGCGATGGCCGCGACGCCGGCGAAGGGCAGCCGGTCGCGCGGAGCGTCGTCCTGGCCGACGCTGTCGCGCAGCGCCCAGCGCGCCAGCCGGTAGCCGACGCCGAGGAACTCGTCGTCGCCGCCGTCGGGCCGCTCGGGGCGCACCAGCTCCCACGGGATCGCCGTGTTGTTGCTGGTGATCTGGATGGAGCGCAGCTTGCCCTGATCCTTCAGCCGCCAGAACACCTGCTTGAACGGGTCGGGCACGTAGTAGCGGTAGAGCTCGCGGCCGAGACCGGCGAGCGTGACCTCGGCGACGGCAGGCATCGCCGCGCCCGAGGCGGACGCCATCGGCGACGCGCCGCGCGCGGGCACCAGCCCCGCCATGCGCGCCGTATAGGCGCCGAGCCATCGCTCCAGATCCGGGCTGGTTTCCACGTCGGCGCGCACTGGGCGAAAATGCGGCGAATAGAACGTCATCGACGCCCTGCCGAGACGGGCGGGGTCCTCGTAGTCGAGGATGACGGTCAGGTCGGGAATCTCCTGCGCCTCGCCCAGCGCGAGGACGCTGGCCATGGGCACGGCGCCGGTGGGCGGCATCTGCGCGGCAAGGGTCGTTGCAGGCACGGTCGGGGCGGCCATGGTCCCGACGGGCGTGCCGGATGCCGCGGCCTCGCGACTGCGGCGGACCAGGACCGGGCGCGACACGCTGCCCAGATAGCGGCCGTCGAGCACGAAACGGGCCTGGATGCGCGCCTGCCGCGTGTCGCTGGAAATGGAGTTGGCGCGCAGCCTGAAATAGAGGAACTCGCTGTCGCCATAGGGTTCGAGCCGCATCTGCCGCAGCAGCGAGCCGTCCTCCGCGAGCGTAAAGCCGCTGGCGGACAGCTCGACATCGAGCAGCCAGCCATCGTCGCTGGCCGGCAGCGCGGCGATCTCCAGCATGCCTTCGGACGTGACCTCGGTGGTGCCGGACGGGCGGATGGAGACGTCGGGCGTGAACTGCTCCTCGGTCAGCGCCACCATCACCTCGATCTCCTCGCCGACCACGGCGTCGGCCGGCGCGTCGAGCGTGGGGAAGCGCGAGACGGTGACGGTCTCGGCGGGCGCCTCGACGGTCGGCTTCACCACCACGACGGGAGCGGGCGGCGGCGGAGGGGGCGCAGGAGCGGGCGCGGGGGGTGGCGGCGGCGGCGGGGCCGGTTCCGTAAGGACGGCGAGATCGACCGGCGGGCTTCCTTCCCCCGCGGGGGCCTCTCCGGCTTCCTCCCGTGCCGCCCTGCCGGGCCGCAATTCGGCTGGCGGCGCCGGCTTCGCCGCGTAGGCGTCGTCGAGCCTGGCGCGGGCGACGCCGCTAAAGTGGCCGTCGGGAAACGTCCGCATGTAGTTCAGCAGGGCGGGAAGATGCCCCGTACGCTCATATTCCGCCCACATGGCCAGCTCGGTGGCGGAGGGGCCGCGCACCATGTCCGGCTGGAGCGGCGCGGGACGCAGCTCGAAGCTGGCCGGTTCGCGAGACGGCGGCGGCTCCTGGAAGAAGCGCGGGGCGAGAACGAAGACCGGCACGGAAACCAGCACGAGCACGATGGCCGCCGCAAGCAGCTTGCGGCGCGGCAGGCGCCACGCTGCGCGGCCCGCCCCCTTACTCATGCTCGATCATACGCGACGTCATGCGCGGCACAGTAGCGGCGAATTGTGGCAGCGCAACCGCCCGCAACGATACCGCTCCGACGATGGTTTCCCTAACGTAGCCGGCGCACCATGGAGGCTTCGGGAAAGCAGGTCGGCGCCTCGCCGTTCTTCGCCTGCCACAGGCCGATGGAGCGGCGCGTCTTGAAGCCGGCGAGGCCGTCGGCGCCGCCGACATCGTGGCCTTGCTTCTCCAGCGCGCGCTGCATGGCGGCGACATCGGAGCGCTTCAGCCCGCCGACCGCGCCCCAGCCGGCCGTGAAGCTGCGGTCGCCATAGGCGATGCGGTCGCCGGCATGGCCGACGAAGAGCGCGTAGAGGTCGCTCTCATTGTAGGATTTCAGCACGTAGAAATTGGGCGTGACGACGAAGGCCGGGCCGTGGCGGCCGGCCGGCATCAGCAGGAAACCCTGCTGGCGCGCCTCGCTGTCGGGAAACGGCTTGCCGTTGACGCGCACGATGCCCATTGCGGCCCAGTCGGCGATGCGGCGGCCCTGGTCCGGACCCTCGAGCGCGCAGGACACGGCCTCCGGCACGGTCACCTCGAAGCCCCAGTCGCGGCCGCGCACCCAGCCGAAATGGGCGAGATAATTGCCGATGGAGGCGAGCGTGTCGGGCGCCGAGTTCCAGATGTCGGCGGCGCGGTCGCCGTCGCTGTCGACGGCATGGGCAAGGTACGAGGTCGGCAGGAACTGCGGCTGGCCGAGCGCACCGGCCCATGACGACTTCATCAGCGCGCGCGGCACGCCGCGCTCCAGCATCACCAGCGCGGCCACGACCTCCTTGCGGAACATGTCCTTGCGCGTGGAGGCGAACGCCTTGGTGGCGAGCACGCGGATCGCGTCGTGCGGGATCCTGGCGGCGCCGAAGCCGGATTCGCGGCCCCATATGGCGAGCACGATGCGGCCGGGAACGCCGGTGCGGCGCTCGACCTCGGCCAGCGCGGCGGCGTGCGTGCCCGCCCGGCCGCGGCCGCCGGCGGCGACGCCCTTCACCGTCGCCTCGGCGAAATAGGCGCCGGGCGAGCGGAACTCGGCCTGATGCTGCGTGTCGGCCGGCTTCTGGCCCGGCAGCAGCAGGTCCGGCAGCTTGCGGTCGATGGTCAGCCCGTCGAACGCGGCGTTGAAGGTCTTTTCCGACACGCCGGCCTTGCGCGCTTCCGGCCACAGGTCAGAGGCCAGCCACTGGCGGAATTGGGCGTCGACCGACTGGGCGGTGGCGGGCAGGGCGAAGACAGAGATGACGAGCACAACCAGCGCCAGCAGCAGCATGCGTAGTTCTGCACCCCCCTCTGTCCTGCCGGACATCTCCCCCTCAAGGGGGGAGATCGGATTGC
>CAZVTK010000135.1:0-12504 GCA_964629765.1 uncultured Mesorhizobium sp. | reverse complement strand
CTCCCCCCTTGAGGGGGAGATGGCCGGCAGGCCAGAGGGGGGTGCGCTAAATGTCGCCCGCCCCCCGCCTCGTTGCCGGCAGCCTCGCCGCGCTCGCCGTCGCGGCGGTCGTCGGCGCGGCCTTTGCCGGCCTGGTCGCCGAGGCGGGGGGAAATTGGTCCGGCGCGTTCGCCGCCTTCGACGCCTATCTTCTGCGCATCGTGCGCTTCACGCTGTGGCAGGCGGCGCTGTCGACGCTGCTCTCGGTCGGCCCCGCCGTCCTTCTCGCCCGCGCTTTGTCGCGCCATCCGGCCTTTCCCGGCCGCCGCCTGCTGCTCGCCCTGTTCGCCGTGCCGCTGGCGCTGCCGGCCATCGTCGCGGCGCTGGGCGTGCTGGCGCTTTACGGCCGCGCCGGCCTGCTCGCGCCGGTGCTCGCCTTCCTCTCGGGCGGCGACTGGCCGGGCATATACGGCCTGTCGGGCATCCTCGCCGCCCATATGTTCTTCAACCTGCCGCTGGCGACCCGCCTGCTGCTCGAATCGCTCGACAGCGTGCCGGCCGATCACTGGCGGCTCGCCGCCCAGCTCGGCATGGGCGCGCGCGCGAGCTTCCGCTTCGTCGAATGGCCGGCGATGCGCACCGCGCTGCCGGGCGTTGCGGCGCTTATCTTCATGCTCTGCGTCACCTCCTTCGCCATCGTGCTGCTGCTCGGCGGCGGCCCCGCGGCCACCACGCTGGAGGTCGCGATCTATCAGGCCCTGCGCTTCGATTTCGACGTGGCGCGCGCCACGGCGCTCACCCTTCTCCAGCTCCTGCTGGCCGGGCTCGCCGTCGCCGCGGTCGCGGCCTTCGGCGGCAACACGGTGGGCGAGACGAACCTGTCGGTCGCGGCGCGCCGCCACGGCTCCCCCTCCCGTCCCGAGCGCATCGCCAATGCGGCCCTGATCCTGCTCGGCGCGGCCTTCGTCGCCGGCCCGCTGCTGGCCGTTCTGCACTCGGGCCTCTCCGCCGACCTCACCCGGCTGGCGGGCGAGGCGAGCGTGCGCCGCGCCACGCTCACCAGCCTCGGCCTCGCGGCGATTTCGGCCACGCTTGCGGTCGCCATGGCGTGGGCGCTCGCCGCCGCCCGCGCCGAGATTGCGGCCCGGCGCCCTACGCCATACTTTGCCGCCCGCGCTTTCGACCTCGGCCCGCTGGTCACGCTGGTCGTGCCGCCGGTGGTCATCGGCGCCGGCTGGTTCATGCTGCTGCGCGGCACCGGCGCGGTGTTTTCCGCCGCGCCCTTCATGGTCGCCAGCGTCAACGCGCTGATGGCGATGCCCTTCGCCATGCGGCTCATCAAACCCGCCCATGACGCCGCTGCGACCCGCCACGACCGACTGGCGGCGCAGCTCGGCATCGCCGGCTGGACCCGCCTCAGCCTGATCGACTGGCCGGTGCTGCGCCGGCCGCTCGGCGTCGCCTTCGCCTTCGCCGCCGCCCTGTCGCTGGGCGACCTCGGCGTCATCGCCCTGTTCGGCTCCGAAAGCGTCAAGACGCTGCCCTATCTGCTGATGGAGCGCATGGGCGCCTACCGCACGTCGGACGCCGCCGGACTCGCCCTCTTTCTCGGCCTGCTGTGCCTCGGGCTGGTGGCGCTGGCCGAGCGTCTGGGGAGGATACGCCCGTGAGCGGCGCCGAAGTCCGCTGCGAGGCCGTCGCCTTCTCCTATGGCGAGACGCCGATGCTGTTCGACGTCACCGTCCCTGCCGGCGGCACGGTGGCGCTGATGGGGCCGAGCGGCTCGGGCAAGTCGACCCTGCTGTCGCTCATCGCCGGCTTCGAGGCTCCCTCCTCCGGCCGCATCCTGATCGGCGGAAAGGACGTGACGCGCGAGCCCCCGGCCCGGCGGCCCGTCTCCATGGTCTTTCAGGAGAACAACCTCTTCGGCCATCTCGACGCCGCCGCCAATGTCGGCCTCGGCCGCTCGCCGGCCCTGAAGCTGACGCGAAAGGACCGCGACGACGTGGCCGCAGCGCTGGCCCGCGTCGGGCTCGCCGGCAAGGAGCGCCGGCTGCCGCGCGAGCTCTCGGGCGGCGAGCGCCAGCGCGTCGCGCTCGCCCGCGTCCTCGTGCGCGACCGCCCGGTGCTGCTGCTCGACGAGCCCTTCGCCGCGCTCGGCCCGGCGCTGAAGGCGGACATGCTGGCGCTGCTGGACGATCTGCAGCGCGAGCGCGGCATGACGCTGGTCATGGCCACCCACGACCCAGACGACGCGCGCGCCATCGCCTCGCAGATCCTGTTCGTGGAGGAAGGCCATGTCGCCGCCCACGGCCCGACGCGCGACTTCTTCGGGCCAGGTGCGCCGGAAAGCTTCCGCCGCTATGCCGGCGAAGGGAGCTGAGCGCGTCTTCCCGGCGTTTTCGCCCGCATTGGGACATATTCCTGCGCCAAGCCGTCGGCAGGCGAAGGCTGCACGGCCCGCGTGCGCCTTGTCACGCCATGCGCGCTGTGGCTTAGGTGCCGTGGCGCGCCTGCCCGAAAGGAAGCCGACCTGCCCACGCCCGCAACCAGCCGCGAGACGACAGCCTCGAAGCCTGGCGCCCGCCTGCGCGGCGCGCGCGTCCTGTCGTTTGCCGCGCTCATGGCGCTGGCCGGGTGCCAGGGCGTGGATTTAGGCCCCGAAAGCACCTTCAAGCCGTCGCAGACGCCGGTCACCATCGACACGGTGACGCGCAACGACCGCCTCGCCGGCATTGCCCGCGAGCAGCACCCGCGCATCCTCGCCACCTATGGCGGCGAATATTCCGACCAGAAGCTGGAGCGCATGGTCGCCAAGATCGTCGGCCAGTTGATCCTCGGCTCCGACAATCCGAACCAGACCTATCAGGTCACCATCCTGAACTCGCCCAACGTCAACGCCTTCGCGCTGCCCGGCGGCTATCTCTACGTCACGCGCGGCCTTCTGGCGCTCGCCAACGATTCGGCCGAGCTCGCCACGGTGATTGCCCACGAGATGGCACATGTCACCGCCAGCCACGGCATCCAGCGCCAGCAGAAGGAAGCCGAGGAGAACCTTGCGGCCGAGGTGGTCAACGACGTGCTCGGCGGCGGCCAGGTGGCGCAGGTGGCGCTGGCGCGCGGCAAGCTGCGGCTCGCCCAGTTCTCGCGCAACCAGGAGCTGGAGGCGGACGCCATCGGCATCCGCGCCGCCGGCCGCGCCGGCTACGACCCCTATGCGGCGACGCGCTTCCTGCAATCCATGGCGAGCTACCAGGACTTCCGCACCATCAGCGGCGCCGGCGACGCCAGCCTCGACTTCCTCGCCAGCCATCCCAACGCGCCGCAGCGCATCGAGCTGGCGGCCGGCCATGCGCGCCAGTTCGGGCCGCAGGGCGTCGGCGCGCGCGACCGCGACGCGCTGCTGTCCGGCATCGACGGCATGCTGTTCGGCGACACGCCCGAGGAAGGCTATGTGCGCGGCCAGACCTTCCTGCATCCGGGCCTCGGCGTCACCTTCTCGGTGCCGCCCGACTTCGTCATCGACAATGCCGCCGCGGCGGTCACGGCCGCCGGACCGGGCGAGATCGCCGTGCGCTTCGACGGCGTCTCCATCTCGCCGCGCGCCTCGCTCACCGACTATCTGCGCTCCGGCTGGGTGACCGGGCTCGACCCTGCCAGCGTGCGCCCCGAGACCATCGGCGGCCGCGAGGCGGCGCGCGGCGCGGCCAGCGTCGACGGCTGGTCCTTCGACATCACCGTCATCCGTGCCGGCTCGCAGGTCTACCGCCTGCTCACCGCCGCGCCGCGCAACAGCCCCGCCCTCATGCCCACGGCGCAATCGGTGGCGGCGAGCTTCCGCGTCCTGTCGGAGGATGAAAAGCGCGCCCTCCAGCCGCTGCGCGTGCGCGTCGTCACGGCCGGCCCGGCCGACACGGTCGGCACGCTCGCCGCGCAGATGCGCGGCGTCGACCGCAAGCTGGAGCTGTTCCGGCTGCTCAACGGGCTCGGCCCCGGCGCGTCGGTTCCGCCCGGCGCCAGGGTCAAGATCGTCACCGACAGGTAGAGGGAACTACGCCCCCGTCAGCTCGGGATGCGCCTGCGTCAGCGCGCGCCTCAGCTTCTCCATCGCCCGGCTCTCGATCTGGCGCACGCGCTCCTTCGAGATGCCGAGCCGCGTGCCCAGCGTTTCCAGCGTCGCGCCGTCCTCGCTGAGCCGCCGCGCCCGGATGATCGAGAGCTCGCGCGCATCGAGCGCGCCCAGCGCCTGCCGGAGCCAGCGCGCGCGCCGCGCGACATCGATCTGCTCGGCCACCGTCTCGTCGGGCAGGGGATCGTCGGAGACGAGGAAATCCATGCGGTCGGCCGCGCCGCTCTCGTCGGACACCGGCGCGTTGAGCGAGGCGTCCGGCCCCGAAAGCCGCGAATCCATCAGCGCCACGTCGGCGCGCGAGACGCCCAGCCTCTCCGAGATCTGCCGGTGCAGCTCGCCGGACGCCAGGCCCGGCTGCCCGCGCGCGAGCCGCGCCCGCAGCCGGCGCAGATTGAAGAACAGCGCCTTCTGCGCCGAGCTGGTGCCGCCGCGCACGATCGACCAGTTGCGCAGGATGTAGTCCTGCATCGACGCCCTGATCCACCACGTCGCATAGGTCGAGAAGCGCACCCCGCGCTCCGGCTCGAAGCGCGAGGCGGCCTCCAAGAGGCCGATATGGCCCTCCTGCACGAGATCGCTCATCGGCAGGCCGAACCCGCGCAGCCGCCCCGCCATCGAAAGCACGAGGCGCATATGCGCCATGGTGATGCGGTGCAGCGCCTCCTGGTCGCGCCCGGTCTTCCAGCGCTCGGCCAGCGCCTGCTCTTCCTCGCGCGCCAGATAGGGCGCCGTCATCGCCGCCCGCACGATGGAGCTTCTGGCCGGTTCCTGCATTCGGATGCCTCCGGGCTTGGCGCGGCGGATCCGCGCCCTATCTGCGTCTCGTCGGCCCGCTGGTCCCACGCCGCTCGCGCGCACAGGGCGCAGTCCGCCGCCACGGGGAGAGGAACACGCGCGGCGGCGCTTCGTTCCGTCACATCGGCGTGGGCAGCGCGTGATCGGCCTCACGCCATGCAGTCCACGCCATTGACAACGGCACGGCGCTTCGCCACGTCAGGGACGAATTTCCGCACGAGGTCCCCCCAAGGGGGTTCCCACGAGGTCCCGGAGCATGACCGGCTACCAGCCCACCCCGCTGCCGCGCCACCGCACCGTCGGCGTCGCCGTCGGCAACGTCGTCGTCGGCGGCGGCGCGCCGATCGTCGTGCAGTCGATGACCAATACCGATACGGCGGATGTCGACGCCACGGTGGCGCAGGTCGCCGCGCTTTACCGCGCCGGCTCCGAGCTGGTGCGCATCACCGTAGACCGCGACGAGAGCGCCGCCGCCGTGCCGAAGATCCGCGAGCGGCTGCTCAGGCTCGGCATGGACGTGCCGCTGATCGGCGATTTCCACTATATCGGCCACAAGCTGCTGGCCGACCACCCGGCCTGCGCCGAGGCGCTGGCGAAATACCGCATCAATCCCGGCAATGTCGGCTTCAAGGACAAGAAGGACCGCCAGTTCGGCGCCATCGTCGAGACCGCGATCCGCCACGGCAAGCCGGTACGCATCGGCGTCAACTGGGGCTCGCTCGACCAGGAGCTGCTGACGCGGCTGATGGACGGGAACCAGGCGGCCGGCTTCCCCATGACGGCCGAGGAGGTGACGCGCGAGGCGATCGTGCAGTCGGCGATCCTGTCGGCCGAGATGGCGGAAGAAATCGGCCTTGCGCGCGAAAAGATCATCCTGTCGGCCAAGGTCAGCCGCGTGCAGGACCTGATCGCCGTCTATGTCGAGCTGGCGCAGCGCTCGAACCACGCGCTCCATCTCGGCCTCACCGAGGCCGGCATGGGCTCCAAGGGCATCGTCGCCTCGTCGGCGGCCATGGGCATCCTGCTCCAGCAGGGCATCGGCGACACGGTGCGCGTTTCGCTGACGCCCGAGCCGGGCGGCGACCGCACCCGCGAGGTGGTGGTGGCGCAGGAGCTGCTTCAGGTGATGGGCTTCCGCCAGTTCCTGCCGGTGGTGGCCGCCTGCCCCGGCTGCGGCCGCACCACCTCGACCGTGTTCCAGGAACTCGCCCAGACGATCGAGGGCGACCTGCGCCGCAACATGCCGGTCTGGCGCGAGAAATATCCGGGCGTCGAGGAGCTGAAGGTCGCGGTCATGGGCTGCATCGTCAACGGCCCGGGCGAATCCAAGCATGCCGACATCGGCATCTCGCTGCCCGGCACCGGCGAAAGCCCGGCAGCGCCCGTCTTCATCGACGGCCGCAAGGCCGCCACCCTGCGCGGGCCGGCCATCGCCGAGGATTTCCAGAAGATGGTTGCGGACTACATCGAGGCGAAGTTCGGCGGCGGCCGCGCGGCTGCGGAGTAGACCGGCGCGGGAGTCACCTCCCCCCCGCAAGGGGGAGGGAACGCCACCCGTCATCCGTTCGTGCCATATCCTCCCGTCATCTCCGCCCTTCGATAAAAATCCGCGAGCTGCTTGCCGCGCTCGTGGCGGAACTGCCGGCCGGCGGCGGTCAGATCGCCGATGCGGTCGATGCGGAAGGTGCGGAAATCGTCTCGCATCTCGCACCAGGCGACCAGCGTCCACACCTTGCCCCAGAACCACAGGCCGAGCGGCCGCACCGTGCGCTCGGAAGCCTTGCCGGCCTCGTCGGTGTAGCGGAAGGCGAGCACGTCGCGCTTCTCGACCGCGCGCTCCAGCATGTCGAGCGTCACCCGGTCGGCCTCGGTGACCACCCACAGCGGCGCATGGATCTGCGTCGCCTGAAGCCGCGACTTCTCCGAATCGGGCAGCACGGCGGCGATCTTGACCAGCGCTTCCTCGGCGGCCCGCGCCATCTGCGCGCCGCCGAAGGCGCGCACCATGCGCGCGCCGGCAACCAGCGCCACGATCTCGTCACGCGTGAACATGAGCGGCGGAAGGTCGTAGCCTTCCCGCATGAGGTAGCCGACGCCGGCCTCCCCGTCGATCGGCACGCCGGTCGACTGAAGGTCGGCGATATCGCGGTAGATGGTGCGCTCCGACACCTCCAGCCGCTCGCCGAGCATGCGCGCCGTCACCAGCCGGCCGCCGCGCAATTGCTGCACGATCTGGAACAGTCGGTCGGCGCGGCGCATGGCGATATCCCCGGTCCATCCCGGCGCCGGCCGCCCCTGCGGACGGCGCCTCGATGTCAGCATGCCATGCCCCTCCTGACAACACAGTGTCAGGAGATGGCAGAAGCGGGAAGATAGCGCGCATCAGCGGTCAGGCAAGGTATCGAAGCCGTCCGACGGGGCTGCCCAGCCGATATCCTTGCGGATGCCCGCCGGCAGCGCTTCGACGATGCGGCAGGTGCGGGCGCGCTCGCGGCGGCGGCGCAGGGCTTGCAGGCCCCGCTCGACGGCGACGAGTAGGACGGCGACAGTGGCCATGACGATGCTCCTTCTGCTGGAGCAGCCTTGTGCCACGCCCCTCCCGCCAGCCTGCCGTCAGGAAGTCGGCCGCGCATGCCGTACCCCTGACGAAGGGTGTCAGGAGCGATCATCAGGAAGATCGGTCAGGACCGATGATAGGGATGGCCGGCGAGGATGGTCGCGGCGCGGTAAAGCTGCTCGGCGAGCATGACGCGCGCCAACTGGTGCGGCCAAGTCATGGCGCCGAAGGAGACGAGAAGGTCGGCCTCGGCCGCCAGCGCCGGGTCGTGCCCGTCCGGCCCGCCGATGGCGAGCACGAGGCCCTTGCGGCCGCCGTCGCGCAATGCGCCGATGCGGCCGGCGAAGTCTTCCGAGGAGAGGTTCCTGCCGCGCTCGTCGAGCAGGAACAGCGCCTGCCCCTGCCCATGTCCTTGGCCCAGCCGCTCGCGCAACAGCTTGGCTTCCTCGCGCTTGCGGCCGGCGGCGTCGCCGGCGCGGCTCTCGGCGATCTCGCTCACCCCGGCGAAGTCGAGCCCGACCGCAGGCCCCGCCTTCGCGAGGCGGTCCAGATAGCGCTCGGCGAGCTCCCGCTCCGGGCCGGCCTTCAGCCGCCCGACGGCATGAATCTCGACGCGCATGGCCGCTTCGCCCTGTTCCGGCTCAGGCGGTCAGTGAACGGTTTCTTCGGCCAAGTCGGGGGCCAGGTCCGGCGCGAGCCACATCTTCTCGATGTTGTAGAACTCGCGCACTTCCGGGCGGAAGACGTGGACGATCACGTCCCCTGCGTCGATCAGAACCCAGTCGGCGCTGGAGAGGCCCTCCACGCGCGCATTGCCGTGGCCGGCATCCTTGAGCGCCTTCACGAGGTGCTCGGCGACGGCCGCGACATGGCGGTGCGAGCGCCCCGACGCGACCACCATGTGGTCGGCGAGCGGCGACTTGCCCTGGATGTCGATGGGGACGATGTTTTCCGCCTTGGAGTCGTCGAGGCTCGACAGGACGGTTTCGAGGACCGGGTTCTCCGCGGCGATGGTGCCGCTCAGTCCGGCCGGCGAAGGCGCGACCGGCGCCTTCCTTGTGGTTGCTGTTCTCAGCGTTTTCCCTTTCCGTTCAAGAACAAGCCGCAGGTCACGACACGCCTGCGACATGAAGATAGGCAGAGTCCCGTCACAGTTTCAAGACGTCACGGTTTCAAGGCAGGGGGCGCAGATAGCCCTTGCGCCCAACGCGTGAAAGCTTCCACCCGTTCCGCCGCCGCTATCGTTTCGACGCCGCCCGGATGGCGGTGGAGGACAGCGTCGAGCGCGGTCCGTGGACGAAGGTCCAGGCGGGGGGCCCGATCAGCGCCAGCCGCCCGGCGTCGCTCTCGTCGACGCGGGCAAAGTCGAAGGTCTTGGCGAACACCGACGACAGGAAGGCGAGCGTCGAGCCCGGCCGGTCGACCACGGCGATCGGCAGCATCGCCGCGATGGCGCGCCAGCGCTGCCAGCGGTGGAAGCTCGCCAGCGAATCGGCGCCCATCACCCAGACGAAGTTGACGCCCGGATTGCGGCTGGTCACGAGCTCCACCGTGTCGGCGGTGTAGCGGATGCGGTGGGCCGCCTCGAAGGCTGTCACCTTCATGCGCGGGTCGGGCGTGATCGCCTCCGACAGCCGCACCCGCTCGGCCAGCGGCGCCAGCTCGCGCGTCGATTTCAGCGGGTTGCCCGGCGTCACCATCCACCAGAGCTGGTCGAGCCGCAGCCGTCTGAGCGCGATCTCGGCGACCAGCGCATGGCCGGCATGCGGCGGATTGAACGACCCGCCGAACAGCCCGATCTGCATGCCCGGCGCGGCATAGGGCATGCGCAGGTAGCGGGCGGGGAGGGTTTCAGGCATCGCGCGGCACACCCCCCTCTGGCCTGCCGGCCATCTCCCCCTCAAGGGGGGAGATCGGCTTCCATTTCTGCTTTCGCCAGCCATCGGCGATTGGCGAAAGCAATTCGGCAATCCAATCTCCCCCCTTGAGGGGGAGATGGCCGGCAGGCCAGAGGGGAGTGATCCGCCGCCGCCACTCCAAGGAAGGACTACGCCCGCACCTGCCCGCTGCCGCGGACGCGGTACTTGAACGAGGTGAGCTGCTCGACGCCCACCGGCCCGCGCGCATGCATGCGGCCCGTGGCGATGCCGATCTCCGCGCCCATGCCGAACTCGCCGCCGTCGGCGAACTGCGTCGACGCGTTGTGCAGCAGGATCGCCGAGTCGATCTCGTTGAAGAAGCGCTCCGCCGCCGCCGCATCCTCCGCGACGATCGCGTCCGTATGGTGCGACGAATGGCGCTCGATGTGGTCGATGGCGCCGCCGACCCCGTCGACCAGCTTTACCGAGATGATCGGCGCCAGATATTCGGTCACCCAGTCCTGCTCGCTCGCCTTCTCGGCGTTCGGCCAGAGCCGGCGCACCTCGTCGGAGCCGCGGATGGCGCAGCCCGCCGCCGCCAGCGCGTCGAGCACCGGCGCCAGATGCGTGGCCGCGACCTCGCGGTCGACGAGCAGCGTCTCGGCCGCGCCGCAGATGCCGACGCGCCGCATCTTCGAGTTCACCGCCAGCGCGACGGCGAGGTCGAGCTTCGCCGAGGCGTCGACATAGAGATGCACGATGCCCTCCAGATGCGCGAACACCGGCACGCGCGCGTCGTTCTGCACGCGCTCCACGAGGCTGCGGCCGCCGCGCGGCACGATCACGTCGAGATTGCCGGAGAGCCCCTTCAGCATCTCGCCCACCGCCGCGCGGTCGGTGGTCGGCACGCGCTGGATCGCGTCCTGCGGCAGGCCGGCGGCCCGCAGCCCCTCGACCAGGCAGGCATGGATCGCCGCCGACGAATGCACCGAATCCGAGCCGCCGCGCAGGATCACCGCATTGCCGGCCTTGAGGCACAGCGCGCCCGCATCGGCCGTCACGTTCGGCCGGCTCTCGTAGATCACGCCGATGACGCCGAGCGGCGTGCGCACCCGCTCGATGTGCAGGCCGTTCGGCCGGTCCCATTGCGACATGACCTCGCCGACGGGGTCCTTCAGCGCGGCGATCTCGCGGATGCCGGCGGCCATGGCCTCGACGCGCTCCGGCGTCAGCTTCAGCCGGTCGAGGAAGGAATCCTTGAGCCCCGCTCTCTCGCCGGCCGCCATGTCGAGCGCGTTGGCGGCAAGGATGGTCTCGACGCCGCGCTCCAGCGCATCGGCCATCGCGCCCAGCGCGGCGTTCTTCTGCTGCATCGAGGCGGTCGCCAGCGGTCGCGCCGCGGCCCGCGCCCGGCGGCCGATCTCGGCCATCACGGAGACGATGTCGTCGGCTTTGTCTTCGCGCAGTCTGGCGGTGGCCATCGCGGTGCTCCCAGCTTCCGCGCGGATTTACACGCGGATTGCCGGCGCGGCAATCGGGCCGCCGCAACCGGCTAGAAGATGCCGGCGATGGCGGCGGTGATCCGCTCGCTGCCCGCGATCAGCAGGGCGTTGAGTCCAAGCCCGGCAATGGCAAGCACGGCTTTCGGGTAGGCAAGCAGCCCGGCGGCGGCCAGCGCGACGCCAGCCACGTGCAGAAGCCGCGCCACGAGGAACGCCCCGGCAATGCCGTCATGCGCGGTGACCGCGCCGGGCGCGAGCGCTGCGAACAGCGACAGCGCGGAGAGGACGAGCAGGCCGATCCCGGCGATCACGATCGAGTGTCGGCCGAAGCGCAGCGCGGCGATCCTGTCGCGCCTGAGCGCGAGTTCCTCTGCGGTGATGCCGCGTGCCATGCCGCTCCCAAGCCCCCCGGGGGCCCCAAGGGGCCCGGAGCGACACTCGCGCGAACATGGTTAACACTTCGTCAGGAGATTCAGCCCGCGACGGCGCTGTCGGCCCCGGTGCGCGACATCACGAGGTCGTCGCGATGCACCATCTCGCCGCGCGCCTCGTAGCCGAGCGCCTCCGCGATGGCCGAGGTCTTGAGCCCGGCGATGCGCCCCGCATCGGCTGCGTCATAGGCGACCAGCCCGCGCGCCACCTCCCGGCCCTCCGGGCCGACGATGGCCACCGTGTCGCCGCGCTGGAAATCGCCCGACACCTGCCGCACGCCCGCCGGCAGCAGCGATTTTCCCGCGCGCAGCGCGACCTCTGCACCGGCGTCGATGACCAGCCGGCCGGCCGGCTCCAGATTGCCGGCGATCCAGGTCTTGTAGCCCTTCACCGGATTCTTCGCCGGATGGAAGAAGGTCGACCTCTCGCCGCGCTCGATGGCCGCGAGCGGGTTCATGCGCGCGCCGAGCGTGATGATCATCGCGGCGCCGGCCGAGGTGGCGATCTTGCCCGCGTCGATCTTGGTCCGCATGCCGCCGCGCGACAGCTCCGAGGCCGGCCCGGCCGCCATCTCCTCGATGCGCGCGGTGATCGCCTCGACCACCGGTATGTGCCGCGCGTCGGGGTCGCGCTGCGGCGGCGCGGTGTAGAGCCCGTCGATGTCGGAGAGCAGCACCAGAAGGTCGGCGCCCATCATGGTCGCCACGCGCGCCGCCAGCCGGTCGTTGTCGCCGTAGCGGATCTCCGTGGTCGCCACCGTGTCGTTCTCGTTGATGACGGGAACGCATTTCAGCTTGAGCAGCGTCGAGATCGTGGCCCGCGCGTTGAGGTAGCGGCGGCGCTCCTCCGTGTCGCCCAGCGTCACCAGCACCTGCCCCGACTTCAGCCCGCGCCGGGAAAGCTCGTCCGCCCATGCGCCGGCGAGCGCGATCTGCCCGACGGCCGCCGCCGCCTGGCTTTCCTCCAGCTTCAGCACTTTGCCGGTGAGGCCGAGGATGGTGCGGCCGAGCGCGATGGCGCCGGACGACACGACCAGCACGTCGGTCCCGCGCGCGGCGAGAGCGGCGATGTCGTCGGCCATCGAGCCCAGCCATTCCTTGTTGAGGCCGGTCTTGCGGTCGACCAGCAGCGCCGAGCCGATCTTGACGACGATGCGGCGATAGGGGGCAAGCGAGGTCATGGGCTGCAAGGGTGGCGCGAGGCACCCCCCTCTGGCCTGCCGGCCATCTCCCCCTCAAGGGGGGAGAT
>CAZVTK010000134.1:0-12692 GCA_964629765.1 uncultured Mesorhizobium sp. | reverse complement strand
GCCGAAGATCACGACGCCGACATTGTCGGCCTCGAGGTTCAGCGCCATGCCGCGGATGCCGCCGGGGAACTCGACCATCTCGCCGGCCTGGACGTTGTCCAGACCGTAGACGCGGGCGATGCCGTCACCGACCGACAGAACCTGACCGACCTCGGAAACCTCGGCTTCCTTGCCGAAATTCCTGATCTGGTCCTTGAGGATTGCGGAAATTTCCGCGGCGCGGATATCCATCAGCCGACCTCTTTCAGTGCGAGCTTGAGCGAATTGAGTTTCGTGCGAAGAGACGTGTCGATCTGGCGCGAGCCCATCTTCACGACGAGGCCGCCGAGCAGGGACGGATCGACGGTGACGGCGACCGCCACGTCCTTGCCTGCGACTTGCCTGAGTGCGGTCCTGAGCTCGGCCTGCTGGGCGGCGCTGAGCTCGTGGGCGGAGGTGACCTCGGCGGAGGTCTCGCCGCGATGGGCGGCGGCGATCTGCCGGAAGGCCCTGATCATGCCGGGAACGGCGAACAGGCGGCGGTTCTTGGCCGCCACCTTGAGGAAATTGCCGACCAGCCCCTTGAGGCCGGCTTTGTCGGCGATGGCCGAGATGGCGCGGAACTGGTCGTCGGCCGAGAAGACGGGGCTTCCGATCAGCCGCCGCAGGTCGTCGCTGCCGGCCAGCATCGCCTCGACGCTGTCGAGATCCTTGGCTACCGCGTCGACCGACTTCTGCTCCAGCGCAAGATCGAACAGCGAGCGCGCATAGCGCTCTGCAACGCCTGAGATCATGGAGCCGGATTGTGCCACGGTGCGCCGCTTCTTTCGCAGGACAGGCCGCAGGATCGACCGCTGGAGTCAGTGACTCTGGCTAAATCCTTGACCTAGATGGTAATTTTCAGCCAGACCCCCGGCGGAAACCGCGTCCCCCGGCCGAAATTCGCCTGCCGTCTAGCATAGGCAACTACGACTCGCAACACGCGCGGAGCCGCGGATTTGCGGCAGTTTTGTCGCATGGGGCGCGGGCGCTCCGCTTGCGGGCAGGCTCGATCAGGGCCCGATCAAGGAATGATCTGGAACGCGAACAGCAGCGGCAGCGCCGCGAGGGCGATTTCCAGCACCAGCCAGACCCAGTTGTAGACCGTGTTGCCGCGGTCCGACAGCATCGAGATCAGCCGGCCGAAGGCGGTCAGCGCCCATGAGACGCCGAGCGCCATGTAGAGCAGCGGCTGCGCCAGCAGAATGCAGCAGATGCCGGTGCCGAGCCAGAAGCCCGACATGGTGGCGCGCGCCTCCGCCACGGCCTCGGGATGGTCCGGCCGCGTCTCCAGCCGCAGCACCTTGAAGGTGAGGCGCGGCGCGAACAGGGCGACGAGCCCGAACAGGACGGTGACGGCGGCCGACGACCACGCCAGCCATTCGCCCTGGCTGAACGGCCAGGGAAAGGCGAATTCCATAGGCACCCCTCCTTGCGAATCGCCGGGGCAATGTAGCGAAAGCCGCAACGCCTGTCGCGAGACGGCGCGGCTGTGATCCGGGTTAACGCAACCACCATCGTACCCCCACCCCTCACCCCTCCCCACAAGGGGGAGGGGGATTCTGAGGCGTCGAGGCCCCCCTCCCCCTTGTGGGGAGGGGTGAGGGGTGGGGGTAATGCCGGGTCCAACAGCGTCCGTTGACCTGAGTTCAGAGCCCTAGCGAGACGGCGCGATTTCAGCGCAGGCTCCACCAGATCGCGGCGCCCGCCGCGGCGGCCAACGCCAGAACGACAGCCAGCGGCGGCAGGAGGACCCTCGCGACGATGGGCGCCATCACCCTGAAGTGAAGCCGGTCCCATATCGTCGCCGCACGGTAGCTGGGCCGCTGCCGCATCCTGCCGTACCAGGCTTCGACGCGGGGCCGCCGGCCGTCCGCCCACCAATGCTGCCTGCCCTGCATGTGCAGGCGGCTGACGATGACGGTCCAGGCGGCATCGGCCAGCGAATAGCTGTCGCCCGCCAGAAACGCCGACGCGGAGAGGGCCTGCTCCAGCTCGTCCAGCAGCGCTTCCGCGCGCCGGTCGATCCGCTCGACCTCGGCCCGGTCGCGCATCGTGACGTTCCACTTCGCCACGTCGGCGATCTTCCGGTCGTAGGCGGCGGCCAGATCCGGCGCCGCGCGCTTCATCCTCTCCAGCTTGCGGATGCGCCATTTCATCGAGGCGCGGGTGGCCAGCCGCAGGAAGCCGGTGAGCGTGCCGTAGGCGTGCTCGCGGAACGGAAACACGTTCTGGAGCCGCAGCAGGCGCTCGGCCGTCTCCAGCGCCGGGCTGCCCGGTTCCGGCAGGAGCGCGGGTCCCGGAAAACGCCGGTCGATCTCGTGCATGATCCGCATCGAATCGGTGATGACCTCGCCGTCGACCACGAGCGTCGGGATCACCGCGGCGGGATTGAGGCGCACATAGGCCGGCTCGTAATTCTCCATCGGCGGCCCGATATTCACCAGGCGGCCCTCGTACTCCACGCCCTTCTCGGCCAGCACGAGCCGCACCTTCTGCGAGCACAGCGACGGCCAGAAATGGAACAGCACGACGCCGGTGGCAGGGCCGATGGCAGGAACGTCGAACGATGTCATCGCGCCGGCTCCACCGGCGACAGGCCCCTTGCGAGAAAGGCCACCATCTGCGCCCGCTCCCTCCCGTCGTCCCAGCCCCGGTCCGGAAACAGCAGCCCGCGCATCACGAAATAGGTGCCGAAGGTGGACATGATGAGCCGCAGCGCCGTGGCGCTGTCGAAGCCGGCGTCGATCCAGCCTTTGGCCTTCATGCCGTCCAGCGCCTGCCGGAACGGCCCGGCGATGTTCTCCTCGACGATCGTCGCGGCCAGATCGCGCACTTCCGGGTGAAGCGACGCTTCCTGAAGGAACACCCGGACGATGGGCGGCCCCGAGCGGAGCAGTTTCAGCCGGTCATCGAACACGGCTTCCAGGAATGCCCGGAGCGAGGCGTGCTCCTGTCGCAGCAATTTGCGCAGGGAGCGGCTCGCCAGCGGCGCGACGACCTTGCGCGCCAGCGGCCCCAGCACGCCGACCAGCAGCGCCTTCTTGGTGGGGTAGTGGCGGAAGATCGTTCCTTCCGCCACCTCGGCGCGGGACGCGATCTCGGCCGTTGTCGCGGCCGCGAAGCCGCGCTCCGCAATGACCTCGACGGCCGCCGCGTCTATGCGGTCCTTTCGCTCGGCGACGTCGCTTGGGCGCGGGGCCATGCTCGATCCATAATGAGTAATGACTCACTCATTATGGATGAGTGGATACTCATGATCAAGGACCCTTCCGTTCCGGCCCACTTTATGCCGGTGGCATCTGATCGGGGCGGCGGAAACGGTCGAAGTCAGACGCCGCCGGCACTAAAGGAAGCTCTGCGGGTCGATGTCGACATTGACCCGCACCGAGCCTTTCGGCCGCGGCGCGGCCGCGACCAGCGCGCGGACGAAACCCTGCATGTCGCAGCGGCGCTCGCCATGCACGAGCAGGCGGAAGCGGTGACGGCCCGCCACCAGCGCCAGCGGCGCTTCCGCCGGTCCCAGCACGTCGATGCCGGCCGCTTCCGGCGCGGCGCGACGCAGGGCGCGCGCATGCGCCTCCGCCTCAGCCCGGTGCTCGCCGCTCACCACAAGCGCCGCCAGCCGGCCGAAGGGCGGCAGATGCGCCCGCTCGCGCTCGGCGATCTCGCGCTCGTAAAAACTCTCGGCGTCGCCGGAGACGATGGCGCGCATGACCGGGTGGTCCGGCTGGTATGTCTGGATCAGGCCGGCGCTCTTCTTGCCGGTACGCCCGGCCCGGCCGGTCACCTGCGACAGGAGCTGGAAGGTGCGCTCGGCGGCGCGCGGGTCGCCGTTGGCGAGGCCGAGATCGGCGTCGACCACGCCGACCAGCGTCATGTTCGGGAAATTGTGCCCCTTCGCCACGAGCTGCGTGCCGATGACGATGTCGCACTCGCCCTTGGCGATGGACTCCAGCTCCAGCCGCAGCCGCCGCGTGCCGCCGACCATGTCGGAGGACAGCACCACCGTGCGCGCGTCCGGCAGGTGCTGCACCACCTCCTCGGCGACGCGCTCGATGCCCGGCCCGCAAGCCACCAGATGATCAAGAGTGCCGCATTCGGGGCAGGCGTCCGGCCGCCTCTCGTTGTGGCCGCAATGGTGGCAGACGAGCTGGCCGCGAAAGCGGTGCTCGACCAGCCAGGCCGAGCATTGCGGGCACTGGAAGCGATGGCCGCACACGCGGCACAGCGTCAGCGGGGCATAGCCGCGCCGGTTGAGGAACAGCAGCGACTGCTCCGCGCGCCCGAAATTCTCCTTCAGGCGCGTCAGCAGCACCGGAGACAGGAAGCCGCCGCGCGCCGGCGGATGGCGGCGCATGTCGACGGCGGAGAGGTCCGGCAATGCCGCCTCGGCGTAGCGCGACGGCAGGTGCACCCGGCGATAGCGGCCGGCATCGGCGTTGACCCGCGTCTCCACCGAAGGGGTCGCGGACGCCAGCATGACCGGAAGGTCGCCGATCCGGCCGCGCACCACGGCCATGTCGCGGGCGTTGTAGAAGACGCGGTCCTCCTGCTTGTAGGCCGTGTCGTGCTCCTCGTCGACGACGACGAGGCCGAGCGCGCGGAACGGCAGGAACAGCGCCGAGCGCGCGCCCGCCACCACCCGCACCGACCCCTCCGCCACCTGCCGCCACACGCGCTCGCGGGCACGCGGCGGCAGGTCGGAATGCCATTCGGCCGGCTTGGCGCCGAAGCGGTCGTGGAAGCGGTCGAGGAACGCCTGCGTCAGCGCGATCTCCGGCATCAGCACCAGCGCCTGCCTGCCTTGCTCGACCGCCGCCGCAATGGCCTCGAAATAGGTCTCCGTCTTGCCCGAGCCGGTGACGCCGTCGATCAGCGTCACCGAGAACCCGCCGGCCCGCACCGCGCCGGCAAGTTGTTCCGCCGCCGCCTGCTGGTCCACGGTCAGCTCCGGCCGCCTGTAGGACGGGTCGGGCGCCGCCACGATCGGACGGGGCGGCAGCAGCACGTCCTCGAACACGCCCAGCGCGGCGAGCCCGTCGACCACGGTCAGCGACACGCCGGCCGCGTGCGCAAGCCCCGAGCGCGTCCATGTCGGCATGTCGGCGGCCAGCTCCAGCACGCGCCGGCGCGCATCGGTCATGCGGTCGGGCGCGGCGCCGGTGAAGCGCAGGCCCGGCAGCGGCGGCTCGGGATCGAAGGCCGCCGGCACGCGCAGGAACATGCGCGCCACCAGGCCCGGCGCCGTCAGCGTATAGGCAGCGACCCAGTCGACGAAGCGCCGCGCCTCCGCGTTCAGCGGCGGACAGTCGAACGCATGGGTGATCGGCCTCAGCTTCCTGGCGTCGACGGCCTCGCCCGGCCCGTCCCAAACCACCGCGCCCATCTGCCGCGGCCCGAGCGGCACCTGCACGATGGAGCCCGGCACGACCTCCATGCCGTCCGGCACCGCATAGGAATAGGCGCGCTCGGCCGGCATGGGCACGAGCACGGGCACGGTTCGCGGCCCTTTCGAATCTCCCGTCATCGCAGGTGACGTTGCCCGCTTCTTGCGTTAGAGCAAGGCCGAAAAAGCCGGCTCCCCCCAACCGGCATTGAGAGAGGAAAACGCCATGAAATTCTTCGTCGATACCGCCGACGTGAAGGAAATCAAGGAACTGGCCGAGCTGGGCCTGCTGGACGGCGTGACGACCAACCCGTCGCTGATCCTCAAGTCCGGGCGGGACATCATCGAGGTGACGAAAGAAATCTGCGCCATCGTCGACGGCCCGGTCTCGGCCGAGGTCGCCGCCACCGACTATGCGGCGATGATGAAGGAGGCCGAGGTGCTGGCGAAGATCGCCGGCAATATCGCCATCAAGGTGCCGCTCACCTTCGACGGGCTGAAGGCCTGCCGCGCCATCACCGGCGGCTGGGGCCGCATGGTCAACGTCACGCTCTGCTTCTCGGCCAACCAGGCGCTGCTCGCCGCCAAGGCCGGCGCGACCTTCATCTCGCCCTTCGTCGGCCGCATCGACGACGTGGGCGAGGACGGCATGTCGCTGATCGCCGAGATCCGCCAGATCTACGACAATTACGACTTCGCCACCGAGATCCTGACGGCCTCGGTCCGCACCGTGAACCATGTGAAGCAGGCGGCGATGATCGGCGCCGACATCGCCACGGTGCCGCCGGCGATCCTGAAGCAGCTCGTCAAGCACCCGCTGACGGATCGCGGGCTGGAAGCCTTCCTCGCCGACTGGGCCAAGACGGGCCAGAAGATCGGCTGACCGGAAGTTCGGCCGCCGGCGCGGCTACTTTGCCGCCGCCGGCTGGGCCGCGTTGCGCCCGGTGGCCAGATCCGCCGCCACGGCGCTTGCCAGAAAGGCCGCCAGCTCCCGCGCGGCGCGATCCTGTGCGTCGCGCAGCGTGCGGCGCGCGGAAAAGGGCTGGCGCGGCGTGTCGAGGGCGGCGGTCGCGCGGCGCTCGCCGCTGCCGATCACGCGTCCCGTCGCCGCCTCCTTCAGCGTGTAGCGTCCGACGAAGGTCAGGATCTGGGACGTCGGAGCCTGCTCGACACCCGTGATCAGCGTCGTCGCCGAATTCTCCGCATAGGCATAGGCCGACAGGGCGAGCGCATAGGGCGCATCGGTGGGATTCCCGCGGCCGCGCGCCAAGAGGAAGATCAGCTCGTTGCGTACCTCCTGCGCCTCGCGGGTCGACACCGGCTCGACATGGACCGACGCGCTGGCGGTCTTCACCTCGGCAGGACCGGCCGCGGCCGCGGCCGCAGGAGCAACCGTGCTGGAATAGAGCGGCCGGGCGGTGCATCCGCCCAGAAGGGCGGCGCCGAGCAGGCCGGCGGCGGCCAGCCGGCCTGCCCGCAGGCCCGTGCGCGAGAGAGCGTCAGGCGACCACATTCACGATCCGCTGCGGCACGACGATCACCTTCTTCGGCGGCTTGCCGCCGAGCGCCGCCTGCACGAAGTCGAGCGCCAGGACGGCGGCCTCCACCGCAGCCTGGTCCGCCGCGCGCGCGATCGTCAAGTCGCCCTTCTTCTTGCCGTTGACCTGCACCGGATACGCCACCTCGTCGTCGACCGTCAGGGCCGGGTCGAATTTCGGCCACGGGCGCTCGGCGATCAGGCCCTTGCCGCCGATGGCCGACCAGCATTCTTCAGCCAGATGCGGCATCATCGGGGCAATCATCGCCAGCATGAATTCGAGCGCCTCGCGCACCGCCGCCCTGCCGGCCACACCGGCCTTGCCGGCTCCCGCGATCGCGGGCTGAAGCGTGTTGGCGAGCTCGTAGATGCGCGCGACCGCCTTGTTGAACGACAGTTTCGTGATGTCCTCGCCGACAGCCTTCAGGATCTTGTGGGCGGCCTTCGACACCGGGTTGGCGGCATCCGCCTTCGGCTCGACGCCGGCGAGCGCCTCCTGCGCCTCGCCGACCATGCGCCAGACGCGCTGCACGAAGCGGTGCGCGCCCTCGACACCGGCCTCGGTCCAGATCACGTCGCGCTCGGGCGGCGAATCCGACAGCATGAACCAGCGCGCCGTATCGGCGCCGTAACTGCCGATGATGTCGTCCGGGTCGACCACGTTCTTCTTCGACTTCGACATCTTCTCGATCGGGCCGATGGCGACCTCCGCGCCGGTCGAGACGAGCGTCGCCCGCCGCCTGCCGTCGGTCTCCTCGATCCTGACCTCGGCCGGCGTCACGAAGCCGTGCGCCCCCTTGTACGTCTCGTGGACGACCATGCCCTGCGTGAACAGGCCCTCGAACGGCTCGGACACCGCATTCAAATGCCCCGTCGCCTTCATGGCGCGGGCGAAGAAGCGCGAATAGAGCAGATGCAGGATCGCGTGCTCGATGCCGCCTATGTACTGGTTGACCGGCAGCCAGCCCTTCGGCCCGTCGACCACCGCGAGATCGGTGGGCTGCGTCTCGTTCCACGGATCGGTGAAGCGCGCGAAATACCAGGACGAATCGACGAACGTGTCCATCGTGTCGGTATCGCGCCGCGCGTCCCTGCCGCATTTCGGGCAGGAAACGTGCTTCCAGGTCGGATGGTGGTCGAGCGGGTTGCCCGGCCTGTCGAACGACACGTCGTCGGGCAGCAGCACCGGCAGCTCGCCGGCCGGCACCGGCACCGCGCCGCAGGAATCGCAATGGATCACCGGGATCGGACAGCCCCAGTAGCGCTGGCGCGAGATCAGCCAGTCGCGCAGGCGGAACTGCACCTTGCGCTCGCCCTGCGGACGGCCGTTGACGGTGACGGCGCCCAGCCGGTTCGCAACCTCCTCGAAAGCCTGCTTGGGCTTCAGCCCGTCGAGGAAGCGCGAATTGATCATCACGCCGTCGTCGACATAGGCTTCGTCGGTGATGGCGAAGGTCGCCGCGTCCGCGCCCTCGGGCATCACCACCGGCACCACCGGCAGGCCGTATTTGTTGGCGAAGTCGAGGTCGCGCTGGTCGCCCGACGGGCAGCCGAAGATGGCGCCGGTGCCGTAGTCCATCAGCACGAAATTGGCGACATAGACCGGCAGCGTCCAACCCGCGTCGAACGGGTGCACGACGCGGATGCCGGTATCCATGCCCATCTTCTCGGCCGTCTCCAGCTCGGCCGCCGAGGTGCCGCGATGGCGGATGTCCTCGATGAAGGCGGCGAGCTTCGGATTGCCCTCGGCCGCCTTCCTGGCCAGCGGGTGGTCGGCGGCGATCGCCATGAAGGAGGCGCCGAAGATCGTGTCGGGCCGGGTCGTGTAGACCTCCAGCTCGCTCTCGCCCCCATCCTCATCCTTTGGCGCGGTGGCGGCGTCGAGCTTCCAGCGCAGCAGCAGGCCCTCGGATCGCCCGATCCAGTTGGCCTGCATCAGCTTCACCTTCTCCGGCCAGCGGTCGAGCGTGTCCAGCCCGTCCAAGAGGTCCTGGCTCATGGAAGTGATCCTGAAGAACCATTGCGTGAGATCCCGCAGCTCGACAGCCGCGCCCGAGCGCCAGCCCTTGCCGTCGATCACCTGCTCGTTGGCGAGCACGGTCATGTCGACGGGGTCCCAGTTGACCTTGGCCGACTTGCGCTCGACCAGCCCGGCCTTCCAGAAGTCGAGGAACATGCGCTGCTGGTGCTTGTAGTAGCTGGGGTCGCAGGTCGCCAGCTCGCGCGACCAGTCGAGCGACAGGCCCATGGTCTTGAGCTGGCCCTTCATCGTCTCGATGTTCTGGTAGGTCCAGGCGCGCGGGTTCACCTTGTTGTCGCGCGCCGCGTTCTCGGCCGGCAGGCCGAACGCGTCCCAGCCCATCGGATGCAGCACGTTGCGCCCGCTGGCCCGCTGGAAGCGCGCCACGACGTCGCCCATCGTGTAGTTGCGCACATGGCCCATATGGATGCGCCCGGACGGATAGGGAAACATCTCCAGCACGTAATATTTCTCGCGCGGGTCGTCGTTCCGCGTCTCGAAGAGCTTTGCGTCGGCCCACGCCTTCTGCCATTTCGGTTCGGATGCGCGCGGGTTGTAGCGTTCGGTGGCCATGTCGGATAATTCGCTCGGCTAGGATGGCGGTTTTCAGCGCCACGGAAATCGGGGCAAGCGTTCACCACGCTTTGCCGGGGGCGTCAACAGCGCCGGACAGGTGGAATCGCCGATGAATGAAGCCGTTTCGAGGTTGGAAGGAGTGAAAGCAGCCGTCGCCGCCGCCGGGCGCGAGGCGGATCGCCCCGCCGGCGCGGTGACGCTCGTCGCCGTCTCCAAGACCTTCGAGGCGGACGAGATCCGCCCCGTGCTGACCGCCGGCCAGCGCATCTTCGGCGAGAACCGCGTTCAGGAGGCGCAGGGCAAGTGGCCCGGTCTCAGGCAGGAATTTCCCGATGTCGAGCTCCATCTCATCGGCCCGCTGCAATCCAACAAGGCGAGGGAAGCCGTCGCCCTGTTCGACGTCATCGAGACGGTCGACCGCGAGAAGATCGCCGCCGAGCTGGCGAAGGAGATCGGCCGGCAGGGCAAGGCCCCGCGCCTCTATGTCCAGGTCAACACCGGGCAGGAGCCGCAGAAGGCCGGCATCGACCCGCGCGAGGCGGTCGCCTTCGTGGCCCGCTGCCGCGCGGTCCACGGGCTGGCCGTCGAGGGGCTGATGTGCATTCCCCCCGCCGACGAAAACCCCGGCCCGCATTTCGCCCTGCTGGAGAAGCTCGCGCGCGAAGCCGGCCTCGACAGGCTCTCCATGGGCATGTCGGGCGACTACGAGGTCGCCATCGCCTTCGGCGCCACCTCGGTGCGCGTCGGCTCGGCGATCTTCGGCAGCCGCTGACGCAGGATCATCCACATGCCCGGTTTCATTAGCCGGCGCTTGTTGTCGACCTGTCATGTTCAGCCTATAGTTTCCGCAGCATCCACCGATCCCAACAACTAAGGATGCACGGGAGAACACTGATGAAAGCTTCGCGCCTTGTCGCAGGCGTCGCCCTGACGCTGCTCACGACCACCTCCGCCTTCGCCCAGACCGAGATCCAGTGGTGGCACGCCATGACCGGTGCCAACAACGAGGTCGTCGAGACGCTGTCGAAGGAGTTCAACGAGAGCCAGTCGGACTACAAGGTCGTGCCCGTGTTCAAGGGCACCTATCCGGAGACGCTGAACGCCGGCATCGCCGCCTTCCGCGCCCGCCAGGCCCCGCACATCATCCAGGTCTTCGACGTCGGCACCGGCGTGATGATGGCCGCCGAGGGCGCGGTGAAGCCGGTGGCCGAGGTGCTGTCCATGGGCGGCAAGGCGTTCGACCCGAAGGAGTACCTGCCGGGCATCGTCGCTTACTACTCCAAGCCGGATGGCACGATGCTGTCCTTCCCGTACAACTCGTCCTCGCCGATCCTCTATTACAACAAGGACATCATGGCGAAGGCCGGCCTCGACGCCGACAACCCGCCCAAGACCTGGCCGGACGTGTTCGAGGCCGCCCGCAAGATCAAGTCGAGCGGCGCCGCGCCCTGCGGCTTCACCTCGACCTGGCTGACCTGGATCGGGCTGGAGAACTTCGCCGCCTGGAACAACCTCCAGTACGCCACGCACGAGAACGGCCTCGGCCAGACCGACGTGGAGCTGACCTTCAACACCGATCCGTTCATCCGCCACTTCCAGAACATCGCCGACCTCGCCAAGGACGGCACGTTCCGCTACGGCGGCCGCACCTCGGAGGCCAAGCAGCTCTTCCTGTCGCAGGAATGCGGCATCATGACCGAATCGTCCGGCGGCCTCGGCGACGTTTTGAAGTCGGGCATGAATTACGGCCTCGGCCAGTTGCCCTATTATCCGGACCTCGAGGGCGCCCCGCAGAACACCATCCCCGGCGGCGCCAGCCTGTGGGTGTTCGGCGGCAAGTCCGACGCCGAGTACAAGGGCGTGTCGGCCTTCTTCAACTTCCTGTCGCAGACCGAGATCCAGTCCCGCCTGCACCAGGTGTCGGGCTATCTGCCGGTGACGCTGGCCGCCTATGAGGCGACCAAGTCCTCCGGCTTCTACGAGAAGAATCCGGGCCGCGATATCCCGATCTCGCAGATGATGGGCAAGGCACCGACCGCCAACTCGAAGGGCGTTCGCCTCGTCAACCTGCCGCAGGTGCGCGACATCGAGAACGAGGAGTTCGAGAAGATGCTGAACGGCGAGCAGACCGCCAAGCAGGCGCTCGACAACGCCGTTCGCCGCGGCAACGAGTCCATCCAGACGGCGCTCGGCAAGTAGCCGGCTTCAGGCAGGCGGCCACCCGCGCAAGGGCGCGGGCGGCCGCTTCGCCGACCCGAGCCAGCCCCGTCCCGATGTCCCCGCGCGTCGTCTTCCCCAACAGGCTGCTGCCCTACCTGCTGCTCGCGCCGCAGTTGGCCATCACGCTCGTCTTCTTCTACTGGCCCGCGAGCCAGGCGCTGTGGCAGTCCATGCTGCGCGAAGACCCGTTCGGCCTGCGCTCGACCTTCGTCGGCATCGCCAATTTCCGCCGCGTGCTGGCGGACCCCAATTACCTCAACTCCGTGCAGGTCACGGCGGTCTTCTCGGTGTCGACAGCGCTGCTGTCGATGGCCGTGGCGCTGCTGCTCGCGGTCATGGCCGACAAGGTGATCCGCGGCCGCGGCGTCTACCGCACGCTGCTGATCTGGCCCTATGCGGTCGCCCCCGCCATCGCCGGCATGCTGTGGCTGTTCATGTTCAACCCGACCATGGGCACCTTCGCCTACATGCTGCGCGGCGCCGGCTACAACTGGGATCCGCTGCTCAACGGCCCGCAGGCGATGACGCTGGTGGTCGCCGCCGCCGCGTGGAAGCAGATCAGCTACAATTTCCTGTTCTTCGTCGCCGGGCTGCAGGCCATCCCGAAATCGCTGATCGAGGCCGCGGCGATCGATGGCGCGCGGGAAACAAAACGCTTCTGGACCATCGTCTTCCCGCTGCTGGCGCCGACCACCTTCTTCCTGCTGGTGATCAACACGACCTACGCCTTCTTCGACACTTTCGGCATCATCCACGCCGTCACCGGCGGCGGGCCGGGCAAGGCCACCGAGACGCTCGTCTACAAGGTCTACAACGATGGCTTCGTGAACCTCATCCTAGGGGACTCGGCCGCGCAGTCGGTGATCCTGATGGCCATCGTCATCGCCCTCACCGCCTTCCAGTTCCGCTACGTGGAAAGGAAGGTGCATTAT
>CAZVTK010000133.1:0-12723 GCA_964629765.1 uncultured Mesorhizobium sp. | reverse complement strand
CCCAGGCGAGCTCGGCATGCTGCGGCACCCGGCTCTGGTTGAAGACGATGTTGCGCTTCGGGTCGATGCCGGCGGCGAGGAAGGCGGCCGTCACCTCGCGGGTGGCGCGCTCCAGCTCGGCCGGGTCCTGCCAGACGGTGATCGCGTGCAGGTCGACCACGCAGTAGATGCAGTCGTTGCCGTCCTGAAGCGCGACGAAGCGCTTGATGGCGCCGAGATAGTTGCCGAGATGCAGGTTGCCGGTCGGCTGGACGCCCGAGAAGACGAGGGGCTTGAAGCTGGTCATGGTGGCTCCGTGGCTTGTGGAGGGCCGCGCCGGAGGATGCGGGCGGGTCAGGCGCGCGCTTATGGCGGAAGCGCGCCGCCGGGGCAAGGGGCGAGCATTCCTCCGCCCCTATGGCCGCCCTATGCCCGGCTGCCGGGAAGCCCGGTCGCCGGCTTGCGGACCCGCCGGCCGTCGTCGGCCAGCCCCATCAGCGCCCGCAGCGGCCACGGCAGATGCGCCGCGGCAGCGGCAAGGGCGAGCGACACGACGAGCGTCACTGCCATGACCGCGAGCCATGTGACGGGCAGAGCAAGGTCCAGCGGCAGCAGGTGGAACAGGGCGGCCACGATCACCGTCTGGTGGACGATGTAGAGCGGGAAGATCCGCGCCGAGAGCCAGCGGAGCGCGCGGCTGTCGCGGTTGAGATGGTAGGCGCCGTAGCCGGCCAGCGTCAGGATCATGGTCCAGGCGAGCGCCATCACGCCCGCCTTGTAGAGCGGTGTCATGTCGTTCCAGCCGCCGATGCCCGCATGCCCGTGCGGCGCCCACGCCGCCTCGTAGAGCAATCCCGTCGTCAGCAGGGCCAGAACGAGGCTCGTCCTGCGGCGGGCGATCACCGCGCCGACGATGGCGGCGTGATGCCGCGCGAAGAGATAGCCCAGCCCGAACCAGCTCGCCCACACGGCGAACCAAGCGCCGTCATTGTAGAGCGCGTTGGTCTGGTGCGGAAAAAGCGGCGACAGAGCGAGGTTGAGCGCCAGCGGCAGCAGGAAGAACAGATAGACCTGCCACGACCCGGCGGCGCGGACGAACCAGTCCCGCACCGGCTTGGCCCAAGGCGTCTCGAGCGCCCGGAACAGCGGCACGCAGATCACGGTCATGGCCAGCAGATAGCCGATGAACCACATATGCGCCCAGGTCAGGTTTCCGTCCGGGTACTTGCCCTCGGTGAAGTAGCGGGTGAGCCAGAACTGCCCGAGCGAGCCGTCATAGCCCTCGGCCCACATGCGCTCGTACCAGACCTGCGGCACCACGATCACCGCCATGGCGAACAGCAGCGGCGGCAGCAGGCGGTTCATGCGGCCGGCGAGGAAGCCCGCCACGCTCTGCGAGCGCAGCGCGAAATGTATGCCCATGCCCGACACGAAGAACAGCAGCGCGAGCCGCCACGCGCGCGGATGGTCCATGACCGTTTCCAGCACGGCGCTGCGCTGCGGGCTGGAGATCAGCCAGTCCATGCCGGGGAAGAACGCCACCGAGGAATGGTAGACGATCAGCACCGCGAAGGCGCCGATCCTCAGCCAGTCCACATAATGAAGCCGTGCGCCCGTCGCCATGTGCCGTTCTCCGGTGCGGCCCCTGTCCCGTAACTGGACACGGCGCCGTCATGGCAACGGAGACGCAAGGGTCGTGCCAATCGACTACCGCCGCAGGTTGCGACGGATCATGCCGAGGCTGGCGCCGCCGGTGGCGAAGGCGAGGACGAAATAGACCAGCATGGACGACGCGACCAGCGCGGCGAGCGCGCCGGCCTGCTGCGCCAGCGGCGTTTCCGGCTGGAGCCATGCGCGCGCCCACCGATCATAGGCGAACCAGGCAAAGGCCGACATGGCCGCCGCCGCGAAGACGAGGCGCGGCAGGCGCGAGGCGAGGCCGCGGTCGAAGCCCCATTGGCCGCGCCGCACCAGCGTCCCGAACAGCAGCGCCGCGTTGACCCAGCCGGCGAGCGACGAGGCGACCGCGATGCCCGGCGCGCCGAGCGAGGGAAACAGCATGAGGGCGGTTGTGACGTTCACGCCGACTGAGACGGCGGCGAAGATCATCGGCGTGCGCGTGTCCTCCCGGGCGAAGAAGCCGGGGGTGAACGCCTTGATGAGCACGAAGGCGGGCAGGCCCGCGCCGAACACCGCGAGCGTCGCGGCGACCAGCGGCGTGCCGCCCGTCGCGGCGAAGGCGCCGCGCTCGTAGAGCACGCGCACGATCGGCTCGGCGAGCACCAGGATGGCGCCGGCCGACGGCAGCGTGAAGAACAGCGAGAACTCCACCGAGCGGTTCTGGAGGTTGGCCGATTCCGCGTCGTTGCCCGCCTTCAGCGCGCGCGACAGCTCTGGCAGCAGCACGATGGCGACGGCGATGCCGATCACGCCGAGCGGCAACTGGTAGACGCGGTCGGCATAGGCGAGCGACGACACGGCGCTCGCCTGCGTGGACGCAATGGCCGTGCCGATGAGCTGGTTGATCTGGGTGATGCCGCCGGTCACCGCCGCCGGCAGCGCCAGCCACAGCAGGCGCTTGACGTTGGGCGTCAGCCGCGGGCGGCGAAAGCCGATCCGCACGCCCGCCTGCCGCACCGCGGCCCAGACGATGCCGAGCTGCACCAGCCCGGCCGCCAGCACGCCCCATGACAGCGCGTAGCCGATCTCCGCCGTGTCGAAGCCCTGCTGCCAGGCGACCAGCAGCACCGCGATCAGAATGATGTTGAGGAACACCGGAGCCACCGCCGCCGCGAAATAGCGGCGCAGCGCGTTCAGCATGCCGCTCATCATCGCCGCCAGCGACATGCACATCAGGTAGGGGAACATGATGGTGGCGAGCGGCACCGCGAGGCCGTAGCGCTCGGGGTCGTCGGCGAAACCGGGCGCGAAGACATAGGCGACCAGCCACGGCATCGCCAGCGACATGGCGATGGTCAGCGCCAGCAGCACCGTGAACAGGACGCCGAACACCTCCTCGGAGAAGCGCCGCGCGCCGTCCATGCCGTTGCCCTCGATCTCCTTGGCGAAGAGCGGCACGAAGGCCGTGTTGAACGCGCCTTCGGCGAACAGGCGGCGGAAGGTGTTGGGAAACTGGAATGCGGCGTTGAAGGCGTCGGCCACCGCGCCGACGCCCAGCGCGTTCGCCATCATCATCTCGCGCACGAAGCCCAGCACGCGCGATGACAGCGTGCCGGAGCCGACGGTGGCGAATTTTCTGAGGAGGCTCATGAGGTCTCCTGTAAGGTCGTGCCCCTTCGCACCCCCCTCTGCCCTGCCGGACTGCCTGGCCGAGACAAGTGGCTCGGGCCAGGCAGTCCGGCAGGACAGAGGGGGGTGTAAAGGAGCGAAGACATCAACGCTTTGCCGGTCCCCCGCTCACTCCGCCGCGGCGGCGGCTGTCGTCTTCGGCGCCGGCTCCCGGCCTTCGAGCGTGTCGAGCAGACGCTGGCGGATGGCGCCGAGGCGTGTCGGGCTCTCGACCTTCTGGCCGGTCAGGTCGGTGACGTAGAACGTGTCGATGACCTTCTCGCCGAAAGTGGTGATGTGCGCCGAGGCGATGTCGAGCGACAGGTCGGAGATCGCGCCGGTGATCTCCGAGAGCAGGCCGGGACGGTCGAGGCCCTCGACCTCGATCACCGAGAAGCGGTTGGACAGCGTGTTGCCGATGGTCACCAGCGGCATGACGCGGAATGCCTTGGCGCCGCGCTTCGGCCGCGCGCGCTGCTGGATGATCTGCGGCAGCCACGACTTGCCCGAGAGGACGTCCTCGATCAGTCTGCCGACGCGGTCGGCGCGTCGCTTCTCGTCCTCGTCGTGCGGAAATTCGCGGTTGATGAGGATGGTGTCGAGGGCGCGGCCGTCCGCGGTGGTGAAGATCTGCGCGTCGACGATATTGGCGCCCGCGGCGGCGCAGGCGCCGGCGATGACGGAGAGCAGGCGCGGATGGTCCTGCGCCAGCACGGTGATCTCGGTCACCGCCTCGAAGCCGTGCGGCCGCACCATGGTGGCGAGCTTGCGCCCTTCTGCGTCCGCGGCGCGGATGAACTCGGCGTGGCGGACCTGGTCCGCGAGACTCACCGCCAGCAGGTAGTTGTCGTAATGCAGCTTGAGGTAGCGCTGGCGCTCGCGCTCCGGCCAGTCCGCCAGCGCGTCGGCCAGTTCCTTGCGCGCCGCCTCGCCTCGCCGCGCGCGCGAAACCTCGGAGAAGCCGCCGGTGAGCAGCAGCTCGGTTTCGTAGTAGAGCGTGCGCAGGAGCTGGCCCTTCCAGCCGTTCCACACGCCGGGGCCGACGCCGCGTATGTCGCAGACCGTCAGCACCAGCAGCAGCTTCAGCCGCTCCACCGACTGCACGACATTGGCGAAGTCCTCGATCGTCTTGCGGTCGTTCAGGTCGCGCGTCTGCGCCGTCATCGACATCAGCAGGTGGTGCTGCACCAGCCAGGCGACCAGCTCGCTCTCCTCGGCGGAAAGCCCCATATGCGGGCACAGCCGCGCGGCGATGCGCGCGCCAGCCTCGGAATGGTCCTCCGGCCGGCCCTTGGCGATGTCGTGCAGCAGCACGGCGGCGTAGAGCACCTCGCGCCGGTGCTTAAGCCCCGGCATGATCTCGTGGATGAGCGGGTGCTCCTTGTCGCCGCCGCCGTGCTCGATCTCCGAAAGCACGCCGATGCAGCGGATCAGGTGCTCGTCCACCGTGTAGTGGTGGTACATGTTGAACTGCATCATCGCCACGACCTTGTTGAAGTCGGGGATGAGCTTGCCCAGCAGGCCCGTCTCGTTCATGCGGCGCATGTTGAGCTCGGGATTGCGCTCCGAGGTCAGGAGGTCGAGGAACAGCCGGTTCGCCTCGCCGTCGCGGCGCAGGCCGCGATCGATCAGCTTGAGCGAGCGGGTGACGAGCTGCATGGCGTCGGGGTGGTATTCCAGCCCGTGCCTGTCGGCGAACCAGAACAGCCGCAAAAGGTTGACCGGGTCGCGCTCGAAGACGTGCTCGTCGGCGATGGTGATGCGATGGTTGTCGACCAGGAAGTCGGACGTGCCGGCGAGCTTGCGGCGGCGGCGCGAGAACGAGGAGAGCAGCCGGTTGAAGCCGGGCGCCGACTTGGCCTGCTCGTCCTCCAGCTTGGCGCAGAAGATACGGGTGAGGTCGCCGACGCTCTTGGCCACCAGGAAGTAGTGCTTCATGAAGCGCTCGACCGCCGACAGGCCGGGATGGCTGGTGTAGCCGAGCCGCTCGGCGATGTCGCGCTGGATGTCGAAATGCAGCCGCTCCTCCGCCTTGCCGGTGAGGAAATGCATGTGGCAGCGCACGGCCCAGAGGAAATCCTCCGCCTTGCGGAACTGGAGGTATTCGGCGCGGGTGAACACTCCCTTGTCCACCAGCTCCTCGCCGGTGCGCACGCGATAGAAATACTTGCCGATCCAGAACAGCGTGTGGAGGTCGCGCAGGCCGCCCTTGCCGTCCTTGACGTTGGGCTCGACGAGGTAGCGGCTCTCGCCGGCCTTGGCGTGGCGCTCGTCGCGCTCGGCGAGCTTGGCCTGCACATATTCCGGCCCGGTGTTCTTCACCACTTCGAGGTCGAAGCGGGCGATCAGCTCGTCGACGATCCGCTCGTCGCCGCACAGGTAGCGGGCCTCCAGCACGGCGGTGCGGATGGTCATGTCGCTGCGCGAGAGGCGGATGCACTCGTCGAGGTTGCGCGTGGCGTGGCCGACCTTCAGGCCGAGGTCCCACAGCGCGTAGAGGATGTATTCCACAAGCTGCTCGCCCAGCGGCGTCTGCTTGTAGGGCAGCAGGAACAGGAGGTCGATGTCGGAGCCGGGCGCCAGCGTGCCGCGCCCGTAGCCGCCGACCGCGACGATGGCGAGGCGCTCGGCCTGCGAGGGGTTCTTCACGCGAAAGACGTGCAGCCGCGCGAAGTCGAACAGCGCCGAGATCACCACGTCCATCAGGTGCGACAGGCGCTGGGCGCAGGCCGTCCCGCTGCCGTCCTCGGCGAGCATGCGCTCCGCGACCGCGCGGCCGCTAGCGAGTTGCTCGCGCAGCAGCGCAATCAGCGCCTTGCGGGTCTCGGCCGGGGAGCCGTCGCCGTCGCGCGCGGCGGTCAGCGCCGACATGGCGGCGCGCAGCGCCTCTGCGTCGACGATCTCGTTGAGCTTGAGCGGAAGCTTGGCCATCGAATCCGTGCCGGTCGGTACGGGCGGCTACATAGCGCTTTTCGTCCGGCGGGAATACTGCGGGCCGGATCTCGGGAAAGGGCTCAGGAGGCGAGCCGGCGGCGCTCGCTGCGCGCGACGGCGAAGGCGGCGAGGTCGGCGGCGGACATCGGCCGCGCGAAGGCATAGCCCTGGAGCGCGTCGCAGCCGAGGTCGCGCAGGATGTGGGCGTGCTCCATCGTCTCCACGCCTTCGGCCAGCACCTCGACGCCGAGCGAGTGGCCGATGTCGATGATCGACCCGACCAACTGGCGCTGCGACGGCGAGCGGACCACGGGCATGATGAGCTGGCGGTCGATCTTGAGCCGCCGCGGCTTCAGCTTGAGCAGGCTGACGATCGAGGCGTAGCCGGTGCCGAAATCGTCGATCTCGACGTCGATCCCGAATTCCTTGATGCGGTCGACGTTCCAGGTGATCAGCTCGTCCTGCTCGTCGAGGAAGATGGACTCGACCAGCTCGAACGACACCGTGCCGGGCTCGATCCTCATCGCGCCGAGGCTGCGGATCAGCTCCTCGTCGTGCAGCCGGCGGGCCGAGACGTTGACGGACACCTTGGGTATGTCCAGCCCGGCCTTGCGCCAGAGCGCGAGGTCGGCCAGCGAGTGTTCGAGGATCACGCGGTCGATCGTGTCGACGACGTTCAGCTCCTCGGCGATCTTCATGAAGGCGCGTGGGGCCAGCAGCCCCTCGGTCGGATGGTTCCAGCGCGCCAGCGCCTCCACCCCGATGATCTCGTGCGTCGCGGCATGGACCTGCGGCTGGTAGAAGGCGAGGAACTGGTGCTGGTCGATGCCGGTGAGGATGTCGTCGGCGATGCGCTTGGTGGTGACGATCTCGGCCTGCAACGCGTCGTTGAAGAACTGGTGGCGGTTGCGCCCGCGGCTCTTGGCCCGGTAGAGCGCGATGTCGGCGTTGACGAGCAGGCGCCGGGGGTCGGCGACGGTCTCGGTGTCGACCGCGATGCCCACCGAGACGCCGAACCGGCATTCGTGGCCCTGATAGGGCACGGGCTCGCGCATGCGCTCGACGATGCTGTCGGCGAGGCGGGAGAGATAGCGCCCGCGCAGATCCTCGTGCTCGCCGGCGCGGCGGATCACCACCACGAACTCGTCGCCGCCCACGCGCGCCACGAAGTCGCGCGGGTCGACGATCTCGCGCAGCACGCCGGCGGCGTGCACCAGCATGGCGTCGCCGGCCGCGTGGCCCAGCGTGTCGTTGATCTGCTTGAAGCGGTCGAGGTCGATATGCAGCAGGGCCGCGCGCTCGTCTCCGGCGAAGCTCTGCGCATGCTCGGCCAGCACCCGGTCGAGGAAGCGCCGGTTCGGCAGCCCGGTGAGCGAATCGTGCAGGGCGTTGAACTCGATGCTGGCCTTGGCTTCCTCCAGCTCGCCGTTGCGCGTCTCCGCCACCGTCTTGGCGCGCCGCAGATCCTCGTTGAGGCGCACGTCCGCCGTCACGTCCCAGTCGACGCCGACCATGCGCAGCGGCTGGCCGGGATCCTGATAGATGGTGCCGGTCGAGCGCATGTGCCGCACCTCGCCGCCCGGCAGGAGGATGCGGTATTGCGAGGCATAGCGCGCACGCTCGCGCACCGCCCGGCGATAGTCCTCCATCGCCGGCTCCACGTCGTCCGGATGCACCCGCCGGCTCCAGTCGGCGAGGGCGCGCAGCCCCGGGCCGCCTTCCGCGCCGTAGAGCTGGCAAAGCTGCTCGTCCCAGTTCAGCTCGCCCGTCGCCATGTCGAGCTCCCAGACGCCGACGCGGGAGGTTTCCAGCGCCAGGCCGAGGCGGCGCGACAGGCGGGCGAGCTCCGCTTCGCGCGCCTTCAGGCGGTTGATGTAGCCGCGGCGGTCCTCGGTGAGCCGGCCCGCGATGAGGATCGGCACGAGGATCAGCAGCCCGCCCAGCGCCATCAGCGCGCGCGAGGCGGCGAAGGCGGCGGCCGGGGCGGCCCAGCCGTCCCTGGGGCGCACCGCGATGCGCCAGGAACCGGACGGCAGCAGCACGTCGAGCACGACCGGCTCGTCCTCCAGCACGGCCGCGTCGCCGTAGAAGACCTCGAAGTTGCGATCGCCGGCAGCGTCGCGTCCCGAGATCGCGATGTCGAGCTCCTGCGCGGCCTCGGTGAGCCCGCTGTCGGCGTAGAGCCTGCCGGTGTCGATCACCGCCGCGACCAGCCCCCAGAAGGACGGGCGACCGGCCTCGTCCTCGACGAAGACCGGGAACCGCCCGACGAAGCCGGTGCCGCCCTGCACCAGGTCGATCGGGCCGGCGAACACCATTTCGCCGCCGTCGCGGGCGCGCACGGCCGCCTCGCGCTGCCTTTCATTGGTGAGGTAGTTGAGACCGATCGCCCGTTCGTTGCCGGCGAGCGGATAGGTCATGGTCACGACCATGTCCGGGGCGATGGCGATGCTGCGGAACTGGCTGCTGGCGCTGAACAGCGCATTGGCCAAGGCGTCGAAGCGCGGCTGCGAGAGCCCCTGCTCGGCGGAGATGGTCGCGACCAGCCCGCGCACGAGCTGGAGGTTGCCGTTGACATAGCCTTCGAGCCGGGCGCGCACGACGCTGGCGCGGGCGAGCACCTCGGCGCGCAGCTTCTCGTGATGGACGATCTGGTTCTGCGCGTCGGCGAACCAGGACGCGACCGCGATCACCACCGCGGCCACCAGCGCGGGCAGGTAGGCCGGCCTGAACGCGGCCTTCGCGAAGCCGGCTATATTGCGGCTGTCTTTCGGCACCTGGCTGACCTGGACACGCATGACGACAAGGGTACGGAGTATCGGCAAGACCTTAAGTTTGCCTTGCGCCCGCCGAAATGGCATGCCGCGACAGGTTCCGCCGGGTCAGCTCGCGGAGAGCATCGCCTTGAGGCGATAGAGCGCCTCCAGTGCCTCGCGCGGGGTCATCTCGTCGGGCGACAGCCCCGCCAGCGCCTCGGCGAGGGCGCTTCCCGGGGCAGGGGCCGCCGGCTGCGCGCTGCGCCGCACCGGCACGGCGAACAGCGGCAAATCGTCCACCAGCGAGGTCGCCTTCGCGGCGCTGCCGCCGGCTTCGAGCTGGGCGAGCACGGCGCGGGCACGCTCCACCACCGGGTCCGGCAGGCCGGCCAGCCGCGCCACCTGCACGCCGTAGGACCGGTCGGCCGCGCCGGCTGCGACCTCGTGCAGGAACACCACGTCGCCCTGCCATTCCTTGACCCGCATGGTGACGTTGCGCAGTCGCGGCAGCTTCTCCGCCAGCGCGGTCATCTCGTGGAAATGGGTGGCGAAGATGGCGCGCGGCCGGTTCTTCTCGTGCAGGTATTCGACCGCCGCCCAGGCGATCGACAGCCCGTCGAAGGTCGCTGTGCCGCGCCCGATCTCGTCGAGGATGACCAGGGCGCGCTCGCCCGCCTGGTTGAGGATGGCGGCCGTCTCCACCATCTCCACCATGAAGGTCGAGCGCCCGCGCGCAAGGTCGTCGGAGGCGCCGACGCGGCTGAACAGGCGGTCGACGACGCCGATATGGGCGGCCCGGGCGGGCACGTAGGAGCCTGCCTGCGCGAGGATGGCGATCAGCGCGTTCTGGCGCAGGAAGGTCGACTTGCCGCCCATGTTCGGGCCCGTCAGCAGCCAGATGGCCCCGTGCCTGTCGCCGTCGGCCGGCGACAGGTCGCAGTCGTTGGCGACGAAGGCGTCGCCGAGGTTCTTCCGCAGCGCCTGCTCGACCACGGGATGGCGCCCGCCCTCGATGCGGAAGGCGAGGCTGGCATCGACCCGTGGGCGGCAATAGTCCATCTCGTCGGCCAGCGCGGCCAGCGCTGCCGAAACGTCGAGCTCCGCCAGCGCGGCGGCGACCGTGCGCAGCGCCCCGGCGGCGGCGACGATCTCCGCCAGCAGCCGGTCGAACACGGAAAGCTCGATCGACAAGGCCCGGTCGGCGGCGTTGGCGATCTTCGTCTCCAGCCCGGCAAGCTCCGTGGTGGTGAAGCGCATGGCGCTCGCCATGGTCTGACGGTGGATGAAGCGCGCCTTGGCCGCGTCGGTGCCGTTCATGGCGGCGGCGTGGTTGGCGGTGACCTCGATATAGTAGCCGAGCACGTTGTTGTGCCGGATCTTGAGCGAGCGGATGCCCGTCTCCTCGATCAGCTCGCGCTCCATCGCCGCGATCACGCGCCGCGACTCGGTCGCCAGCGCGCGCAGCTCGTCCAGCTCGCCGTCGTAGCCGGCGCGCACGAAGCCGCCGTCGCGCCTGAGAAGCGGCAGCTCGTCGGCCAGCGCGGTGTCGAGATGGCCGCGCAGCGCCGCCGGGGCGGCGTCGAGCCCGGCGGCGGCGGCCTCGATCAGCCGCGGCAGCGGCTGGCCGGCCAGCAGGTCGACCGCCTGTGCGGCGGCTTCCAGCCCCGCGCGGATGCCCGCCATGTCGCGCGGGCCTCCGCGGTTCAGGGCGAGCCGCGACAGGGCGCGCACCATGTCGGGCGCGCCCTTCAGCAGCGCCCGCGTCCCGTCGCGCAGCATCGCCTCGTCGCGCAGGAAGCCGACCGCGTCCAGCCGCTCGCCGATCAGCTCCGGGTCTGTCACCGGCGCGGTCAGCCGCTCGGCGAGCAGCCTGCCGCCGGCGCCCGTGACCGTGCGGTCGACGGCCGAGGCCAGCGAGCCGTCGCGTTGGCCGGAGGTGGTGCGCAGGATTTCGAGGTTGGCCCGCGTCGCCGCGTCGATGAAGACCGTGGCGCCGTCCTCCTCTCGCTGCGGCGCCTGAAGCGGCGGACGCTCGGCCTTCTGCGTCTTCTCGACATAGGCGATGGCGCCGGAGAGCGCCGACAGCTCGGCGCGCGAGAAGCGGCCGAACCCCTCAGTCGTGCCGACGTGGAAGAAGCGCGCCACGCGGGCCTCCGCCGTGGCGCTGTCGAACGTCGGCGCCGGCTGCGGCGCGACGATCCGGCCGATGAGGTCGAGGGCGGGCCGCAGGTCGGGGTCGTTGAAGGCCGGCTCGGCGAGGATCAGCTCGCGCGGCTCGACGCGCGCCACGTCGGCCACCAGCCGCTCGACCGAGGTCGAGGCGACCCGGAACGAGCCCGTCGAGATGTCGATCCAGGCGATGGCGTAGTCGTGGCCGGCGTTCGCCTTCACCCGGCCGAGCGCCATCAGGAAATTGGCCGCCCCCGGCGCCAGGATCGTATCCTCGGTGATGGTGCCCGGCGTGACCAGCCGCACCACGTCGCGCCGCACCACCGATTTCGAGCCGCGCTTCCTCGCCTCGGCCGGGTCCTCGATCTGCTCGCAGACGGCGACGCGGTAGCCGAGCGCGATCAGCCTGTTCAGATAGTCGTCGGCCGCGTGCACCGGCACGCCGCACATGGGAATGTCGGCGCCGGCATGCTTGCCCCGCTTCGTCAGCGTGATGCCCAGCGCCCGCGAGGCGGTCTCGGCGTCGCCGAAGAACAGCTCGTAGAAGTCGCCCATCCGGTAGAATAGCAGCGAATCCGGGTTCGCCGCCTTGATCTCGATATACTGCTCCATCATCGGAGACGCGCCCTCGGCGGAGAGCGGCGCGGCCGGGTCGTAGGCGATGGCGGGAGCCTGGTCGTTCATGAGGCGGGATGACTGCGGTTTGGCGATGAGGTGTTTCGCATCCTTGCCGCTTTACTCCCCGGGAATGTAGCCTTAATCCCGACAGCTCGCCAAACCTCCACAGGAACGTGCCGCAAAAGTGGGGGAGACGGCCCGGGGAGGAACAGCAGACAATGCCCGCGAAAGACATCAAGGATCCGTCGGGTCCGTCGGTCAGCGCCGCCGAGGCGCTGGAATTCCACGCCATGGGGCGACCCGGCAAGCTGGAGATCAACCCGACCAAGCCCATGGCGACCCAGCGCGACCTGTCGCTGGCCTATTCGCCGGGCGTCGCCGTGCCGGTGAAGGCGATCGCCGAGGATCCGAGCCGCGCCTACGACTATACGACCAAGGGCAACCTCGTCGCCGTGATCTCGAACGGCACCGCCATCCTCGGCCTCGGCGATCTCGGCGCGCTCGCGTCGAAGCCGGTGATGGAGGGCAAGTCGGTGCTGTTCAAGCGCTTCGCCGATGTCGATTCCATCGATCTCGAAGTGGATACCGAAGATGCCGACGCCTTCATCAACTCGGTGCGCTATCTCGGGCCTTCCTTCGGCGGCATCAATCTGGAAGACATCAAGGCGCCCGAATGCTTCATCATCGAGCAGCGCCTGCGCGAGCTGATGGACATCCCGGTCTTCCACGACGACCAGCACGGCACGGCGATCGTGTCGGCCGCCGGCCTGATCAACGCGCTGCACCTCACCGGGCGCGACATCAAGGACATCAGGATGGTGGTCAACGGCGCCGGCGCCGCCTCGATCGCCTGCATCGAGCTCGTGAAGGCGATGGGCATGCCGCACGAGAACGCCATTCTCTGCGACACCAAGGGGGTAATCTACCAGGGCCGCACCGAGGGCATGAACCAGTGGAAGAGCGCGCACGCGGTTCGCAC
>CAZVTK010000132.1:0-12837 GCA_964629765.1 uncultured Mesorhizobium sp. | reverse complement strand
GCCGCATCGTCAACTCGTCCTTCGGGCTGGCGCTGCGCGGCGTGCGCGAGAACGTCAGGCGCATGCCCGCCATCGGCTCCGACCACCGCGTCCATCTCCAGAAGATCTATACCATCTCGGCGGCCATGGCCGGGGTGGCGGGCGCCCTGCTCACCCAGACCACCAACACGGTCGGCCTGAACTCGCTGAGCTTCGAGCGGTCGGCCGACGTGGTCGTCATGCTCATCCTCGGCGGCACGGGCCGGCTCTACGGCGCCATCGTCGGCGCCGTCATCTTCCTGCTGGCGCGCGACCGGCTGGCCGGCATCAACCCGCAATACTGGTATTTCTGGATCGGCCTGCTGCTGATGGTCGTGGTCCTGTTCATGCCCAGGGGCATTCTGGGCTTTCTCACCCGCATCGTCTCGGGCCTGCGCAGATGAACGCCCCGGCCCGGCCCGCCATGCTGTCCACCGAGGCGCTGACCAGGAATTTCGGCGCGCTGGCGGTGACGCGCAACGTGTCGCTGTCGCTGCCGCGCGGCTGCCGCCACGCGCTGATCGGCCCCAACGGCGCCGGCAAGACGACGCTCATCAATCTGATCACCGGCCAGCTCCGGCCGGATTCGGGCCGCATCCTGCTCGAAGGGCAGGATATCACCGGCATGCAGGTGGCCGCGCGCGTGCGCCGGGGGCTGACCCGCACCTTCCAGATCAACACGCTGTTCCCCGACCTGACCCCGCTGGAGGCGGTGACGCTGGCCGTGGTGGAGCGCGAGCGCAAGGCCGGCCAGTTCTGGCGCAACCTCGCCGCCCATGGCGAGGCCATCGGCGAGGCCTACGACATCCTCGCGCGCCTGCGGCTCGCCGAGGTGGCGACGCGCGAGACGCGCACCCTCGCCTACGGCCAGCAGCGCCTGCTGGAGATCGCGCTGGCGCTGGCGACGCGCCCCAAGGTGCTGCTGCTCGACGAGCCGGCCGCCGGCGTGCCCAAGGACGAGAGCGCCATGCTGTTCTCGGTCATCGCCGCCCTGCCGGACGACATCTCCGTGCTGTTCATCGAGCACGACATGAACCTCGTCTTCGCCTTCGCCACGCAGATCGTGGTGCTGGTGGCCGGCGGCGTGCTGGTCGAGGCCGACCCCGACACGATCCGCAACGACCCGCGCGTGCGCGAGGTCTACCTCGGCCACGGCAAGGGGCATGGAACCCCGGCCGCGGGAGCCGGCCATGGTTGAGCCGCTGCTGGAGTTCCGCGACGTTCGCGCCGGCTATGGCGAGGCGGTGGTGCTGGACGGCGTGTCCTTCGCGCTGCCGGCCGAGGGCAGCCTCGCCGTGCTCGGCCGCAACGGCGTCGGCAAGACCACGCTGCTGCTCACCGCCATGGGTTTCGTCGGCCTGTCGCGCGGGCAGGTCCTGTTCGGCGGCCGCGACGTGTCGAGGCTCGCGCCCCACAGGCGCGCGCGCCTCGGCCTCGGCTGGGTGCCGCAGGAGCGCGAGATCTTCCCCTCGCTCTCCGTCGAGGAGAACCTTGCCGTCGCCGCCCGCCCCGGCCGCTGGGACCCCGTTCGCTGGGATATGGCGGCCGTCTACGGCCTGTTCCCCCGCCTCAAGGAGCGGCGCGCCAACATGGGCAACCAGCTTTCGGGCGGCGAGCAGCAGATGTTGACCATCGCCCGCACGCTGATGACCAACCCTTCGGTGCTGCTGCTGGACGAGCCGCTGGAGGGCCTCGCGCCCATCATCGTCGAGGAGCTCACCGCCGCCATCGGCCGCATGGCGAAGGACGAGGGCATGGCGCTCGTCCTCGTCGAGCAGCATGCCGAGGTGGCGCTGGCGCTGACCGACCAGGCCATCGTCATCGAGCGGGGGCAGATCGCCCACCGCGCCGCTTCCAGCGACCTGCTCGCCGACCAGGCGACGCTCGACCGCTATGTCGGGCTCGATCTGGCGAAGACCTGATCGCGCTCGAAGACGGTTCGGAAAGGCGCCATTTGCGGACCGCTCCCATACGATTAGATGGGTGCCCAGAGGCTGTCTGGAAAAGCGTCAGGGCGTGGCGAAAATGGTGGTTTTCGAGCACCGGAGCGGAGCGTACATCAGGTAGGTGAGCACCGGAGCGCAGAAAAACGCCATTTGCAGACCGCCCTCACGCATTTTCCGGGCAGCCTCTCAGATCGAGATCACCCGCTCCGACCTTGCATAGATCTCCTCGACCAGCGCCGCGCGGTTGCGCAGCACCGCCCGCTGGTTGACGGAACCCTTGTCGGTCAGCTCGCCGTCTTCCGGCGAGGGCGGCGGGTCGGTGAGCAGCACCGCCTTCACCAGCGTCGACGAGCCCGTGCTCTCCCTGGCGAAGGCTGCGAGCTTTTCGCGCACCGCGGCAACCACCGCCGGATGGGCGAACAGCTCCGCCGCCGGAAGGTCCGCCCCGGCGATCGTCTTCAGCGCGTCCATGTCGGGGAACACCAGCGCCGACACATGGGGCTTGTCGCCGCCGGCAATGGCCGCGTCGCGCACCAGCCCGCCGAAATGGTCGATCAGCGCGGTGCGCAGCGCGCCGGAGCTGACCCATGTGCCGGTATCGAGCTTGAAGTTCTCGGCCGTGCGCCCGTCGAAGATGAAGCCGGCCGAGATGTCGTCGGGATCGGCGAAGCGCAGCGCGTCGCCGAAGCGGTAATAGCCTTCCTCGTCGAACGCCGCCGCCGTCAGCTCGGGCGCGCGCCAGTAGCCGGGCGTGATGTTCGGGCCCTTCACGCGCGCGTCCAGCTTGCCTTCCATCGGCACCAGCTTGAGGCTCACCCCCGGCCCCGGCAGGCCGATATTGCCCGATCTGTCCTGCAACCACGTGCAGGCGATGGCGAACGGCGCCGTCTCGGTGGCGCCCAGCCCGGTGCCGATCACCACCCGCGCGCCGGTGGTCTGCACCGCCAGCCGCTCCAGCGCGTCCCATGTGTGCTGCGCCATGCCCGCGCCGGCGTACCACAGCATCCTGAGGCGGCGGAACAGCGCGCCGCGCAGCTCGGCATCCTCCTCCAGCAGCGGGACCAGCGCGTCGAACCCCTTCGGCACGTTGAAGTACCAGTTCGGCGCCACGTCGCGAATGTTGCGCGCCGTCTTCCTGACGCCCTCCGGCGACGGGCTGCCGTCGTCGATGTAGAGCGTTCCGCCGCCGAACACCGCCAGGAAGAACAGCTTGTTGCCGCCAGCCGTGTGGTGCCACGGGGCCCAGTCCAGCAGCACCGGCGGCTCGTCCCTGAAGAAGCGGTAGGTCTCCAGCACCATCATCTGGTTGGCGCACACCATGCGGTGCGTGTTGACGACCGCCTTGGGGGTGCCGGTCGAGCCGGAGGTGAACAGGAACTTCGCCACGTGGTCGGGCTCGATGGCGTCGAACGCATCCTGCACCGCAGCGGTGGGATGGGTGGCGAGCGCGGCGGCGAAATCCTCGTCCGGCCGCGTCGCGCCCCGCGTGAAGAGGCGCTTCGCGTCGCCCGCCGCAGCCTCGATCGCCGGCCCGAACCAGGCGGCGTCGGCGGCGAACACCATGCCCGGCGTCACAGCCTCGAACACCTGCGCGAGCCGCGAGAAATCCTTGCCGACCAGCGAATAGGCCGGCGAGACGGCGGCGTAGGGAATGCCGACATGGATGGCGGCCAGCGCCAGCATGGCGTGTTCGAGATCGTTGCCGGACAGGATCGCCAGCGGCCGCTCCGCCGAGAGGCCCGCATCGAGCAGGAATTGGCCGAGCCGCATGACGGCGTCCACCGCCTGCCGGAACGACAGCCGCCGCCATTCGCCGTCCGGGCCGCGCTCGGCATAGAGCGTCTGGTCGGGAATGCGCCGCGCCCAGTCCAGCAGCGGCTCGGTGATGCGGTCGGGATAGGGCGGCAGCGGCGCCGGCTGCTCGACATAGAGCACCCCGCCCTCCCCGCGGCGCACCACGATCTCGGGCGCGCGAAAATGGTCCGGCTCCGTGGCCTCCGCTGCGAGCGCCATCCCTTGTCCTCCCGAATTCTTCCTCCGGCCGCCGCGGCGGCCCGATTCCTCCCACGGCCGCCATAGGCGGCAGGGGGAAGATAATTCACTTGAAAACAATTGAGAAGCGAATAGTGTTTGCGCAAATTCCGGCGGCGCATGATGCCGCCACGGGGCCCCGCGGGAGGACTTCGGTACACAGATGAACCTCGTCGCCTACGAGCAGAGCGACGGCGTGGCGGTATTGCGCCTCGACCGTCCCGAGAAGCGCAACGCGATCAGCGACCGGCTCATCGCCGCGCTGGCCGAGGCGGTCGAGCGCGCGCAGGCCGAGGCCGGCGTCATGGTGATCGGCACCACCGGCCCGCATTTTTCCGCCGGGCTCGACCTCGACGAGCATTCGCGCAAGGACGTCATGGGCGGCATCGCCGGCTCGCGTAGCTGGCACGCGCTGTTCGCGCGCATCCAGCGCGGCCCGATCCCGGTGGTCGCGGCGCTGCGCGGCGCGGTCATCGGCGGCGGCTTCGAGCTGGCGGCGGCGGCGCATGTGCGCGTCGCCGAGCCCGACACCTATTTCGGCATGCCCGAGGGCCAGCGCGGCATCTTCGTCGGCGGCGGCGGCTCGGTGAACATCACCCGCCTCATCGGCGTGCCGCGCATGACCGACATGATGCTGACCGGCCGCACCATGAACGCGACCGACGCCGAGCGCATCGGCGCGGTCAACTACCTCGCCGGCACGGACGAGGGCCTCGGCAAGGCGGTCTCGCTGGCGCGGCGCATCGCGCAGAATCCGCCGCTGTCCAACTACGCGACCGTCAACGCCCTCCAGCGCATCCACGACAGCGGCTATGACGAGGGCCTGTTCTTCGAATCGATGATCGCCACGCTGACCTCGACGACGCCCGAGGCGCTGGAGCGCATGCGCGCCTTCGTCGAGAAGCGCGCCGCCAAGGTCGCGGCGCCGGAGGCGGAGCCTGAGCCGGAGGAAGGGTGACATGCCCGCCTTGCCGCATGCCGACCGACCTGATCGGCCCGGCCGGGAAAGCGATGTCCCGCCGGCGGGCAAGGCGACGGTGTCGCTGGGCGACCTCGAGGCGCAGGCCGGCTTCGTGCTGCGCATCGCCCAGCTCACCGCCTTCGAGCGCTTCTTCGCGCTGCTCGGCCCCACCGCGGTGACGATCTCCGAGATGACGGTGCTCATCGCGATCCAGCGGAATCCCGGCATCCGCCAGGGCGAGATCGCCGACGTGCTCAAGATCAAGTGGCCCAACATGACCAAGCTGGTGCGCGCGCTCGAGGAGCGCGGGCTGGTCGAACGCCGCATCCCGCGGAGCGACCGCCGCTCGGTCTTCCTGCATTTGACCGGCGCCGGCCACACCGCCATCGGCCGGTCGTCCGCGCTCATGTCCCGCGCCGACCGCGAGGCGCTGTCGATGCTCGACGACGACGAGCACGCGCAGCTCATCGCGCTTTCGCGCAAGATCGCCGGCTGGCCGCCGGCCGCCACGCAGGAGTAGCCGTGTTCGATCCCGACAAGGTCATCGCCATCGACATCCACACCCATGCGGAAGAGCCGTGCGGGTCGCATGCCGACGACGGCTACGACGATCTCCAGGCCGCGATGGGCCGCTATTTCGGCTCGCGCAACATGCAGCCGACCATCCCCGAGACCGCCGCCTACTACCGCGAGCGCAACATCGGCGCCGTCATCTTCCCGGTCGACGCCGAGCGCGAGACGGGCTACCGCCGCTACGACAATTTCGAGGTGGCGGACCTTGCGGCCCAGCATGCCGACGTGCTGATCCCCTTCGCCAGCATCGACCCGGCCAAGGGCAAGCTCGGCGCCCGCGAGGCGCGCCGGCTGGTCGAGCGGCACGGCATCCGCGGCTTCAAGTTCCACCCCACCTTCCAGGGCTTCTACCCGAACGAGCGCATGGCCTGGCCGCTCTACGAGGCGATCCAGGAATGCGGCGTGCCCGCCCTCTTTCACACCGGCCAGACCGGCGTCGGCGCCGGCATGCATGGCGGCAACGGGCTGCGGCTCAAATACTCCAACCCGATGTATCTCGACGACGTCTGCGTCGACTTCCCCGACCTGAAGATCGTCATGGCGCACCCCTCCTTCCCCTGGCAGGAGGAGGCGCTGGCGGTCGCGACCCACAAGCCCAACGTCTACATCGACCTGTCGGGCTGGTCGCCGAAATATTTCCCGCCGATCCTCGTGCGCTACGCCAACACGCTGCTGAAGGACCGCGTCCTGTTCGGCTCCGACTGGCCGGCCATCACGCCGGACCGCTGGCTGGCCGATTTCGAGAAGCTCGACATCAGGCCGGAGGTGCGGCCGAGGATCATGAAGGACAATGCGCGCCGGCTGCTCGGCATCTGAGCGCGCCCCGGTTCAACGACAAGACCGCGGCAAGCGGCGAGCCTGACCAACGCAGCGCAAAGCGGCTCCGGCCGCGGGAGGAACCTATGAAACGCCTTGCCAGCATACTCGCACTCGCATCCATGACCGCGCTCGCCGTCGCCACGGCCGACGCGCGCGACCTGCGCCTCGCTTCCGGCGCCCCGCCGGTGCATCCGGCAGCCAACCCGCTCTACTCGACCTTCGCCGAGTTCCTGCCGCAGGAGACGGGCGGCGCGCTCACCGGCGTGATGATCGGCCCCGAGGTCGTCAACATCGCGCAGGTCAAGCAGGCACTCCAGTCCTCGCTCGCCGATGTCGGCAACCTGCTGCCGCTCTTCGCCGCCGCCGACCTGCCGAACTCGGTGCTGACCGCCGACCTCGCCTTCCTCGCCACCAACCCGCATGCCATGGGCGCGGCGATGACCGAGTACGTCGTCACCTGCGGCGACTGCCAGGCCGAGTTCAGGAAGATGGGTGGCGTGTTCCTCGGGGCCGGTTCCTCCGACGTCTACGTGCTGCTCACGACCAAGCCGGTGCGCTCGCTCGCCGACCTCAAGGGCCTGCGCCTGCGTTCGGGCGGCGCCCCCTATGCGCGCTGGGCCGAATCGGTCGGCGCCGCGCCCGCGCAGGTGCCGGTCAGCGACCAGTTCGAGCAGATCTCGCAGGGCGTGCTCGACGGCACGATGGCGTCGATCTCCGACCTGATCTCCTACCGGCTGATCGACGTGGCCAAATACATCATCGACCTGCCGCTCGGCACCTATCACACGACGTCGAACTTCACCGTGGCCAACGCGACCTGGGCCTCGATGTCGGTGGAGGAGCGGAAGGGGGTCGTCCGCGCCGCCAACAAGTCGAGCGCCCTGTTCACCCAGAACTGGGGCTACGACCGTCCCGAGGGCGTGCGCAAGCAGGCCGCGGAGAAGGGCATCGAGACCATTGCCGCCACGCAGGAGATGATCGACGCCACGAATGCTTTCCGCCAGGCGGATCTCGAGACGGCGGTGAAGGTGGCGGAGTCCCAGCTGGGCGTGAAGGATGCGGCGGCCAAGATCGCACGCTTCCGCGAACTGGTCGACAAGTGGACGAGGCTGGTCGACGCCGCCAATGGCGACGTCGCGGCGATCACCGCCAAGGTCCAGGAGGAAATCTGGGACAAGGTCGACTACGCCACCTACGGCCTCTGACCCGTCGCCCGCGAAAAGCTCCGGCGCCGCCGGGCGCCGGAGCCGGTTTTCCGATTCTCCCCAGAACCAGCGCCGCCTGACCGGCGCAAGAGGTGGTCCCATGCGAGCAACGCTAGACCGGCTCGTCACCTCCGTCGCCAGTGGGCTTGCGCTGATAGGCGCCGCCGGCGTGGTCGTGATGCTTGTCCACATCACCGCCTATGTCGTGATGCGCACCTTCTTTTCTATGCCCATACCGGCCACGGTGGAGATCGTCTCGACCTACTACATGGTGGCCGTCGCCTTCCTGCCCATCGCCTGGGCCGAGCGGCGCGGCGACATGATCACCATCGACGTCTTCGCGGGCCTTTACCGCGGCAATGCCGGACGCGCGGTGGATCTCTTCGTGGCGCTGGTCACCGCCGCCGCCTATCTGATGCTGACCTACACCACCTGGATCGTCGCGCTTCGCGAATACCAGACCGGCGCCTTCGTCATCTCGCTCAGCACGAAGATACCCGTCTGGCCGGGCTACTTCGCGCTTCCCGCCGGCTTCGCGCTGGCGGCGCTGGTCGCGCTCTACAAGGTGTTCGACGTCGTCAGCCCCGCGGCCGCCACTCCGGCCGCTCCGACAATGCCGGAGACGCAGCCATGAACGCCGCAGCCGGCTTTTTCGGGCTTGCCGCCTTCTTCGTCCTCATCGCGCTGAAAGTGCCGGTGGCCATCGCCATGGCGGCCGTCGCCTTCTGCGGCGTCTGGTTCCTGTTCGGCATCCAGCCGGCGATCGGGGTCCTAGCCAACACGCCCTACGATTTCGTCGCCAGCTGGACGCTGTCGGCAGTGCCCATGTTCCTGCTGATGGGCTTCGTCGCCTATTATTCCGGCCTCACCGCCGGCCTCTTCGACGCCGCCAAGGTCGGGCTGCGCAAGGTGCCGGGCGGGCTGGGCATCGCCGCGATCCTCGCCTGCTCCGGCTTCGCCGCCGTCTGCGGATCGAGCCTCGCCACGGCGGCGTCGATGGGACGCATCGCCATCCCGGAAATGGTCAAGTCCGGCTACAAGCCCAGCTTCGCGACGGGCGCGCTTGCCGCCGGCGGCACGATCGGCGCCCTGATCCCGCCCTCGATCCTGATGATCATCTACGGCGTCTTCTCCGAGACTTCCGTCAGCCAGGTCTTCATCGGCGGCATTTCCGTCGGCCTGCTCACGGCGGCCAGCTACATCGCCGTCGTGCTCCTCGTGGCGGCGCTGCGGCCCGACATCGTGCCGCGAACGCCGATCGGCGTCGAGGCGCTGGACGGCCGCAAGGTGTTCGCCGCGATATGGCCGGTCCTCGCGCTCATCCTGCTGATCTTCGGCGGCCTGTTCAGCGGCTATTTCACCGCGACCGAAGCCGGCGCCATCGGCGCGGCGGGCGCCATCTTCTTCGCCGCCGTCACCGGCCGCATGAGCTGGGACATCTTCCGCCGCTCGGTGCTCGACACGCTCGGCACCTGCGCCTCCCTGTTCATCGTCGGCGTCGGCGCCGTCATGTTCACCAAGTTCCTGGGCCTGTCCGGCGCGGCGGCCATCATCAGCGGCGCGGTGCAGGGATACGACCTCGACTACGTCAGCTTCATGCTGATCGTCGTCGTGATCTACCTGATCCTCGGCACCTTCATGGAGCCGTTCGGCGCCATGCTCGTCACCCTTCCGGTGCTCATGCCGATCCTTCACGCCGAGGGCATCAACATGGTCTGGTTCGGCGTCTTTCTGGTGAAGATGCTGGAGATCGGCATGATCACGCCGCCGCTCGGCATGAATGTCTTCGTCATCCGCAACGTCGCGTCGCAATACGCGACGCTCGGCGACATCTTCCGCGGGGTGTCCCTCTTCTTCGCCGCCGACATGGTCGTCGTGGCTCTGATCGTCGCCTTCCCGATCATCGTCATGTTCCTGCCGAACCTGTTCGCGTGAACCGGGCGGCAGGCGCCTTCAGCCGGCCTTGACCCGGGCGCGCGTCCTGCCGGCGCGCGCCTTGCCGGCGTCGGTCTTCCCGGCGTCGGTCTTCCCGGCGTCGGTCTTCCCGGCGTCGGTCTTCCCGGCGTCGGTCTTCCCGGCGGCGGCCTTGTCGTCGATATAGGCGATGCGCAGCATGTTGGTGGCGCCCGGCGTCCGCAGCGGCACGCCGGCGGTGATGATGACGCGGTCGCCGGCCTGGCCGAAACTCTCGTCCGCCGCGATGCGGCAGGCGCGCTCCACCATGTCGTCGAGGTTGGAGGCGTCGGGGCTGACCACGCAATGCGTGCCCCACAGCAGCGACAGCCGGCGCGCCGTGGCCGGCACCGGCGACAGCGCCACGATCGGCACCGCCGGCCGCTCGCGCGCGGCGCGCAGCCCGGTGGTGCCGGAGGCCGTATAGGTGACGATAGCCGACGCCTTCAGCGTCTCGGCGATCTCGCGCGCGGCGAGCGAGATGGCGTCGGGCCCGGTCGCCTCGGGCTCCGAGCGCTGGGCGTTGATGATGCCGGGATAGAGCGGGTCGCGCTCCACCTGCACGGCGATGGCGTTCATCATCGCCACCGCCTCGATCGGATACTGGCCCGCGGCCGATTCGGCCGACAGCATGATGGCGTCCGCCCCCTCGAACACGGCGCCGGAGACGTCCGACACCTCGGCGCGCGTCGGCACGGGCGCCGCGATCATCGATTCCAGCATCTGTGTGGCCACCACCACCGGCTTGCCGGCACGGCGGCAGGGGCGGGTGATCTGCTTCTGGATGCCGGGCACCGCCTCCAGCGGCATCTCGACGCCGAGGTCGCCGCGCGCCACCATCACCGCGTCGGAAAGGTCGATGATCTCGCTGAGCCGCGCCACGGCCTGCGGCTTCTCCACCTTGGCCATCAGGGCGGCGCGGCCGCGCGCCAGCTTGCGCGCCTCGGCGAGGTCGTCGGGCCGCTGCACGAAGGACAGCGCCAGCCAGTCGACACCGGCCTCGCACACCGCCTCGAGGTCGCGCCGGTCCTTTTCCGTCAGCGCACCGACCGGCAGCACCGTGTCGGGCAGCGACACGCCCTTGCGGTCGGATATCCTGTTGCCCGACACCACCGTGCAGCGCATGCTCCTGCCGTCGCTCGACACGCAGCGCAGTTGCAGCTTTCCGTCGTCGATCAGCAGCCGGTCGCCCGGCTCGACCGAGCGCAGGATCTCCGGATGCGGCAGGTGAACGCGCGTCGCGTCGCCCGGCTCCGGATCGTCGTCCAGCGTGAAGTCCTGCCCGATCGCCAGCAGCTCCGACCCGTTGCGGAACCTGCCGACGCGCAGCTTCGGCCCTTGCAGGTCGGCGAGGATGCCGATGGGACGGTCCATGGCCGCCTCGACGTTGCGGATGCGCACGACCAGCGTGCGCATCGCGTCGTGGTCGGTGTGGCTCATATTGATGCGGAAGACGTCGGCGCCCGCCTCGAAAAGGGCGCGGATCATCGTCTCATCCGACGAGGCGGGACCCAATGTCGCGAGAATCTTGACCTTGCGGCTGCGTCGCATCCTGTCCCCGCTGCTGCCCCTCGCCGCCCCATGCCGCGCCCGCCGCCGGCGACCCGGACGCGGACGGCGCGCACGATGCGAAAACCTATGGCTGCGTCACCGCCGAAGCCGACGGCCCGCCCTCGATCGGCCCGTCGGTGAGCTGGACCATCCAGCTCGCCTGCTCGCCCGTGTCGTATTCCTGGAAGCCGGCGCGCTGGAAGCCGCGCGCGAAGCAGTCCGCGACGCCGGCGATCTTGAACTCGCGCTCGGCCACGCACATGTTGATCTGGCCTTCCCACCGGCCGCCGCGCTCGGCGTCCTCGGCATAGAGATAGTAGTAGCGCGACGACAGCGCGCCCTCGATCAGCGTCTTGCAGGACGATCCCTCGACATGCCACCAGCCCTCGGTCACCCAGCCGGTGCTGGCGCGATAGCCGATGGCGACGCCCACAAGGTTCTGCGTCGCGTTGCACACGCGAAAGTCCGCCTGCGCGGCCCCGCTGCCTGCCAGGATCGCGACCAGCGCGCCCGCGACGGCCGCCGCGGCACCCGCCAGACGGCGCGCACAAGCCCCGCCCGCAACCATCGCCGAATCCCTGATCCCCGATACCAGCATCGTTCCCGGTCCTTTTCGGAAAACTGCGCCCGGCTGTCAACGAGGCCCGGACCGTCCGTCATTCGCATCTGCGAAAAAACGGCCGGCCCCGACCCACATCCAGGCCCGCATACGGCCTTTCTTCCGCCATGCGACGCAAGATTGGCCAAACAACGGCATTGCGGCGGGCCGCCGCGCATGGAATGGAGAAGCCTGTCGCAACCGCCCGATCCCCGCGCTCCCCCGATCCTCATGACCCGCACCGCCCTGTTTTCCCCCTTCGAGGTCGTCGACGGCGCGCGCGATCTGGGGCTGGTCCTCGTCGCCGACCATGCGCGCAACGCCCTGCCGGAGGATTACGGCGATCTCGGCCTGCCCGCTTCGGAGTTCGGACGCCATATCGCCTACGACATCGGCGTCGAGGCGGTGACCCGCGATCTCGCCCGCCTGACCGGGGCGCCGGCCGTCTACGCCGCCTTCTCGCGGCTCCTGATCGACCCCAACCGCGGCGAGGACGACCCGACGCTGATCCGCCAGCTCTACGACGGCACCGTGGTCCCGGCGAACTATCCGATGACCGATGCCGAGCGCGAAAGGCGGCTCGGCCTGTTCTACCGGCCCTACCACGACGCGGTCGGCTCGATGATCGCCTCGGTCCACGCGGCGACGGGCGCCGCTCCCTTCGTCTTCTCGGTCCATTCCTTCACGCCCTCCATGCAGGGCCGGGCGCGGCCCTGGCATGTCGGCGTCCTGTGGGACAGCGATCCGCGCGCGGTGGCGCCGCTGCTCGACATGCTGCGCGCCGACCCCGCCCTCGTCGTCGGCGACAACGAACCCTACGACGGCGCGCTGCGGGGCGACACGATGTACAGGCACTGCATCGTCAACGGCTTCGCCCATGCGCTGATCGAGATCCGTCAGGATCTGATCGCCGACGCGGCCGGCGCGCAGGCATGGGCACGGCGGCTGGCACCGATGCTTGACGCCGTCAACCGGCGGCCCGATATCCATGAGGCGCGGCAATACGGCTCGCGCACCGGGCCGTTCTGACCGGCGCGGCCGACAGCGAGGAGGCACGGATGAGCGACCTCACCCCCGAGCAGCGGCGCGACTTCGAGGCCGCCGCCTTCCGCCGGCTGGTGGAGCACCTGCGCGAGCGCACCGACGTGCAGAACATCGACCTGATGAACCTCGCCGGCTTCT
>CAZVTK010000131.1:0-13005 GCA_964629765.1 uncultured Mesorhizobium sp. | reverse complement strand
GCGCGCGACAAGGGATGGCGCGAGACGCGCGCCAAGGATGCGGCGGCGCTGAGAGTTACGTCGTCCGGAGACGAGACGAGCTTCGGCTTTCCGAGCGTGAGCGTGCCGGTCTTGTCGAATACCACGGTGTCGATCTGCGATAGCCGCTCCAGCGCATCGCCCGAACGCACCAGGACGCCGGCTTTGAATAGGCGCCCCGTCGCCACGACCTGGACCGCTGGCACGGCGAGGCCCAACGCACAGGGACAGGTGATGATCAGCACCGCCACCGCATTGGCGAGCGCAAGGCGGAAATCGGGACCCGCCACGTCGAAACCCAGAGATGAAAGCGCCAGTGGACCGATCATCCATCCGATGAAGGTGAGCGCGGCGGCGCCATGAACGATAGGCACATAGAGCGCCGCCGCGCGATCGGCCAAACGCACAAAGCGCCCTCTGCCCTGCTCGCCAACTTCGATAAGGCGGGCGAGTTCGGCGACGGCCGAATCTTCGGCGCGGGCTTCGGCGCGCATCGTTATGGGCCGGCTGACATTGATGGAACCGGCAAGAATGCGGTCGCCTGGGCGCGCGGCTGCAGGAATCGTCTCGCCCGTCAGCATCGAGCAATCGAGCTCGGTTGCACCCTCGGCAATGACGCCATCGCAAGGCGCGCGTTCGCCGACCGCAAGCAGCAGCCGATCCCCGATCGCAATGTCGCGACTGGCAATGGCTTCGATGTCGCCCGCAGCGCCGACGCGGCGTGCGGTCACGGCCTGAAGCGCCAAAATTTCACGCGCGGCGGTGCGGGCGCGCTCCCTCAGCCTGTGATCGAGATAGCGCCCGATCAAAAGGAAGAAGAGCAGCATGGTGATGCCGTCGAAATAGGTGTGCGCGCCGCCCTGAACGGTCTCGGCGATGCTCATCGCGAAGGTCAGCACCACCGCGAGCGAGATGGGCACGTCCATGTTGGCGCGTCCGGCGCGAAGCGCGTTCCAGGCCGAGCGGAAAAAGGGCTGCGCCGCATAGAGGCCGCACGGCACGGCGACCAGCGCGGAGAACCAATGCAGCAGGGTGCGCGTACCCTCGCCCATATCGTCCCCGAACCAGACCGGTGTCGTGAACATCATGATGTTCATGGCGCCGAAGCCAGCGACGGCCAGACACCGCAGCAGGAAACGTCCCTCGCTATCTACGTTCTGCTGCGCGCGCTCGGGATCGAACGGTAGCGCGCCATAACCGAGGCGCGACAATTCTTCGGTTATCGCATCGGGGGCGACGGCGCCCTTTCGCCAGACTACCCGGAGACGCTTCGTCGATAGATTGAGCCGTGCATCGGCGACGCCCGGCAGGGCCAGAAGCCCGGACTCGATCTTCTTGATGCAGCCTGCGCAGCTTGCGCCTTCAACCATGAGTTCAAGCGCGTCGTCGCCATTGGGCGCTTGGCGTACGAAGGCGGCAAGATTGACGCGCTGCTCCTGATCGGCGCCCGGTGGCGGCGAAAGGCCGGAAGGACACCCCGGGCTTAAGGCGGCGAGGGCCATGTGAGCTCCGCTTCGAAATCGAGCGCTTGACCGCCCTCATCTTCAGCGCGCGCGCGAAGATCCCAGCGTCCGGGCGCGAGCGCACCGAGTTCGGCGGCGTAGGCGCCGCGTCCCATCGCCATGAAAGTGAGCGCCCGATCACCAGCTTCGCTGGGCGCCCAGCGTAGGACGCCGCTAACGGTCGCTCCGTCCACTGGCGCGCCGGCGCGATCTTCTACACGCACCAAAAGGCGCGCGCCGTCCGGACCCTGAGAAAGTTGAGAACGAACACGCCATCCGAGCGCCGCCTGCACGCGGCGCTCTCTCAACACGTCATTGTACCGAAGTCCTTGCGTGTAAGAGCGCCGCTCATCCTCACCCGGAAACGTCCGCACGGCCATCACGGCGAACGCGACGTTGATGGCGATGATGGCCGCGAAGAAGAGCAGCAGAGCGCTCAACACATGAGCGCCGCGCAGCGTGAAGGATGATGCAGCTCTCATTGCCTCGTTCCCGCGAAGAATGCAGATGCGCTCTCGGCCCGCTCACCGTTCTCCGCGTCGATGATGGTGAAGCGTAGCGGATGCGAGCCCGCCTCCACTTGCGCCGGCGCGGCAACATGAAGGCGCACAGTGGCGACTCGATCGCCTGGCGCCGCGATCTCAATGGCGCCGTTCGCGTCCACCTGATGACCGTTGGCGATGAAATGCGCGCCTTCGAGGCCAGCGACGGTAATGCGCACCCGGCGCGCGCGCGGCGCCATGTTGATGACCTTCAGCGCGTAATCGTTGCGCACACCGCCATCAGCGAGGCGTACGAAGGGCGGACTGCGGTCGCGAATGACATTGAGATCCAAGGTCGAACGCGTCGCCAACGCGTAGAGCATGATCGCGCCCACAGCCGCCATCAGCACTGCGTAGAGGACGGTGCGCGGCCGGATGAGATGAATGCCCGCCGCCTCGCCGCGTTGGCGTTTCTCCACGTTGACGTGGGTGTCGTAAGCGATGAGGCCCTTGGGCCGGCCAACCTTGGCCATGATCTCATCGCAAGCGTCGATGCACAGCGCGCAATTGATGCATTCAAGCTGATCACCGTCGCGGATATCGATGCCTTGAGGACAAACCGCGACGCACTGGCGGCAATCGATGCAATCACCGCGCCCCTCCCAGCTCTCGTTTTTCTTGTGCGGCCCGCGCGGCTCGCCACGATCGGCGCGATAGGTCACCGAAAGCGCGTGCTGGTCGGTCATTGCCGCCTGAATACGCGGCCAGGGACACATGTAAGTGCAGACCTGCTCGCGCATCGTGCCGGCGAGCGCGTAAGTCGTAAAAGTCAGAACGCCGATGAAGAGGTATATTTGGGTGCTGGCCGCGCCGCTGAAAATCTCGCGAAAGAGCGTTGGCGCATCGCCGAAATAGAACACCCAAGCGCCACCCGTGGCGGCGGCGATGAAAATCCAGATCGCATGCTTGGCGACCTTCTTGCGCGCCTTGTCTAAGGACAACGGCGCCTTGGCGAGCCGCATGCGTTCGTTGCGGTCGCCTTCGATCCAGCGTTCGACATAGATGTAGAGATCGGTCCAGACCGTCTGGGGACACGCGTATCCGCACCAGACGCGCCCAAACAAGGCTGACGAGAGAAAGATGCCGAACGCGCCCAGGATCAAGAGCCCGGCGATGTAATAGACTTCCTGCGGCCAGAGCTCGATGAAGAAGAAAAAGAACCGCCGGCCCTCGAAGTCGATCAGCACCGCTTGGTCGGGACGGCCAATGCCGCGGTCCCAGCGGATCCAGGGCGTGGCGTAGTAGATGGCGAGCAGCACCGCCATCGCCACCCACTTCAGATTGCGGAAGGTCCCGTGTGCGAGCTTGGGATAAATCTGTTCCCGCTTTTTGTAGAGCGCGCGCGCAGCCTTTGAATTGACGGCAGCGACGTCAATGCTCTCGGCCTCGGTGGCGCGCGGCAGAAGAGTGACTTTGCCCATGGGTGCTTAGGGGTTTGCATCAGCCGGCGGGCTCTCGCCGTGCGCTGGCGCAACCGTCGCCTCCGGCGCTGGCGCTGGCGGGCGATCCGGCTCGCCGCCACCCATCTGGTGGACGTAATAAGCGAGGGCCCGCAGGGTCCCAGGGTCGAAGCGCCGCTCCCAAGCCGGCATGACGCCGCCGCGGCCAAGTTCGATTTGGCGACGTATTTCTTCGCGCGAGCCGCCATAGAGCCAAACGTCGTCGCGTAGGCTCGGGGCGCCGACAGTGCGATCGCCGCCGCCTGTTGGCCCGTGACAGACAGCGCATTGCTGTTGATAGACGAGCGCCCCACGCCCCGCGGCACGCATATCGGGTTCCAGCCGCGAGCGCGCGCTCGACATGGCGATCACCTGCTCGGTGACATCAGCGATCTGCGCGTCAGTAAGCAGATTGTCGCGCCCGAAAGCGGGCATCATCGACATGCGCGCATCGGGATGGCCCGAACGAACGCCGACGCGAAGCGTGTGCTCGATTTCGTCGATCGAGCCGCCCCAAATCCAAACATCGTCGGCGAGCACGGGATAACCGGGTGCGCCCGCTCCGCCGGCGCCGTGACAGGTCTGGCAATTATCGCCGAACACCGATTCACCGGCCGCGCGCGCGAACTCCTGCAATTCGGGGTCGCGCGCGAGGTCAGCGCTCGATGCACGCGCCAACCGCTCGAACAGCGGCGCGCGAGAGGCTTCCAATGTCTGCACTTCGGCCGCGACGTTGCGCCGGTCTGACCAATTCAGCAGCCCGCGCGTATAGCCATTTGCCAGCGGCCAGGCCGGCATCAGCACCCAATAGATGATAGCCGCTACGATCGACGCATAGAAAATATACAGCCACCAACGCGGCAACGGCGTATCAAGCTCCTTGATGCCGTCCCATTCGTGACCTGTCGTATCCGTGCCGCTGTGCTCGTCGCGCTCAGTCTTGTCGGCCATCGTCGTCCTCGTTTTCGAGCGGCGCATGTGCAGCGCGCTTGAATTTGTCCCGATTGCCTGGCCAGAGCGCGTAGATCAGCACGGCCAGAAACAGCACCACCAGCAGCGCTAGCCCCCAGGTCTGGGCGAAGTGTGAGGCGTCGGCGTAGGTCATCGCCTCACCTTTCGTTCTCGGGCGCATCGGCCTGATAGGTGGAGAAATCCACGCCATGGCCCAGCATCTGCAAGTAAGCGATCAGCGCATCCATTTCGGTGACGCGATTGGGATCGCCGTCGAAGTCTCGGATCGCAACGCCCGGATAACGCTGCTCAAAATCATAGGCGTTTGACCCGAGCGGCTCGGCTTGGGCGCGCGCATCGCCATTGGCGTTGGCGACCTGCTCATCGGTGTAAGGCACGCGCAACATACGGTTTGCGCGCAGGTGCGACTGCATGTTGGCGGTGTCGAGGTTGCGGTCCGCGAGGAAGGCGTACGGCGGCATCACCGATTCCGGGACGACCGAGCGCGGATCCACCAAGTGCGCGCGATGCCATTCATCGGAATAGCGCTCGCCTACGCGCGCGAGGTCCGGTCCCGTACGCTTCGATCCCCATTGGAACGGGTGATCGTACATGCTCTCAGCCGCGAGCGAATAATGCCCGTACCGTTCGACCTCGTCGCGGAGCGGACGCACCATCTGCGAGTGGCAGACGTAGCACCCTTCGCGGACGTAAACTTCGCGGCCCGCGAGTTCGAGCGGCGTGTAGGGCCGCACGCCCTCAACGCGCTCGATCGTCGATTCAATGAAGAAGAGCGGCGTGATCTGGACGAGCCCGCCGATCGAGACGACGACCAGGATGCCGATCAACAGAATGAGCGAGTGACGCTCGAACCATTTGTGAAACTTCCACATCGTGTTCGCGCCCCTATTCCGCCGGCACGGCGATTGCTGCGGCCGGGGCGTCGGCGGCGCGCACATGTGCGGGCTCGTTGCTCGTCGCCGTCTTCCACAGATTGTAGACCATGATCAGCGCGCCCAGGAGGTAGAGCCCCCCGCCCGCGGCGCGGATGATGTAATAGGGATGCATCGCCTCGACCGTCTCGACGAACGAGTATTCGAGGAAACCGAACTCGTTATAGGCGCGCCACATGAGGCCCTGCATGACGCCGGCCACCCACATCGAGGTGATGTAGAGCACGATGCCGATGGTCGCGAGCCAGAAGTGCCAATCAACAAGCGCGAGCGAGTGGAGTTGCTTCTTTCTCCAAAGCCATGGCGTCAGACAGTAGAGCGCACCGAAGGAAACGAAGCCCACCCAGCCGAGCGCACCGGAGTGCACATGGCCGATCGTCCAGTCCGTGTAGTGTGAGAGCGAATTGACGGCGCGGATCGACATCACCGGGCCTTCGAACGTCGACATGCCGTAGAAGGCGACGCTGACGACGAGCATTCTCAGCACAGGATCGGTGCGCAGCTTGTCCCACGCGCCGGAGAGCGTCATGAGGCCGTTGATCATGCCGCCCCACGACGGCATCCACAGCATGATCGAGAACGTCGCGCCCAGCGTCTGCGCCCATTGCGGCAGCGCAGTGTAGTGCAGGTGGTGCGGGCCGGCCCAGATGTAGAGGAAGATCAGCGCCCAGAAGTGGATGATCGACAGCCGGTAGGAATAGACCGGCCGGTTCACCTGCTTGGGCACGAAATAGTACATCATGCCGAGGAAGCCGGCGGTGAGGAAGAAGCCCACCGCGTTGTGGCCGTACCACCACTGCGTCAGCGCGTCCTGCACCCCGGCGAAGGCCGAGTAGCTGCGCGAGCCGACGAAGGACACCGGCACCGCCAGGTTGTTCACCACATGCAGCATCGCGATGGTCACGATGAAGGAGAGGTAGAACCAGTTGGCGACGTAGATGTGCGGTTCCTTGCGCTTCAGGATCGTGCCGAGGAACACCAGCAGATAGGCGACCCAGACGATGGTCAGCCAGATGTCGACATACCATTCGGGCTCGGCATATTCGCGGCTCTGGGTGATGCCCAGCAGGTAGCCGGTCGCGGCCATGACGATGAAGAGCTGGTAGCCCCAGAAGACGAACCAGGCGAGGTCGCCGCCCCAAAGCCGCGCGCGGCTGGTGCGCTGGACCACGTAGAAGGAGGTGGCGATCAGCGCGTTGCCGCCGAAGGCGAAGATGACGGCCGAGGTGTGCAGCGGCCTTGTGCGCCCGAAGTTCAGCCAGGGCTCGATGTTGAGATCGGGAAAGGCGAGCTGGAGCGCCACCACCACGCCGACCAGGAAACCGACGACGCCCCAGAACATGGTGGCGATGGCGCCGGCGCGGATCGGCCCGTCCATGTAGGCGGACGGGTCGTCCGGCGCGGCGGCGGCGAAGCTGGCGCGGCGCAGCATGACGACGGCCGAGCCCGCAAGAACGAAGAACAGCACCCACATGTGCTGTGCGAAAGCCTGGTCGGCGGCGAAGCCCGCGCCCGCCAGCGCAAGGAAGGCGGCCACGCCGAGCGCGACGATGTAAGGCCCGTTGGTCATATGAGGTCCCCGCTAGGATTGCAGGCCGGGACGGCGGGCACCGTCCGGCACGGCGCACTCATCGGGGCTGCGCGGTCACCGCGCCTTGATCCATGTCAACGCTGGCGCCGCGACGCCGCGTCATTGTCGTTCGCGTTTCGACAGGCTGGACGGGCATGAACGCCATTGCAAAAACGGGATCGGCAAAATCGGGAGCGAAGGTCTTGCAGGACGCCGCGCCGGTACGCCCCGGCGGGCTGATCCTCCTTGCCACCCAGGCGCATGACGAGGTGCTGCGGATCTGCGCGATCCTCGAAGAGATCGCCGACTCGCTGCCGGCGAACGTCGACCGCGTCAAATGCATGATGATCGCCAGCGAGCTGGAGCCGCTGGTGCGCGGGGTGCACCGCTTCGAGGAGGAGGCGCTGTTTCCGGCCTATGCGGAGCTGCTGCGCGCCGGCGGGCGCGGCCAGTCCTCGGTGGAGCGGCTGCGGGCCGAGCATGTCGAGGACGAGTGCTTCGCCGCCGAGCTGACGGAGACGCTGCTCGACCTCGGCCGCGGCGGCGCGGCGTCCAACCCCGAGGCGTTCGGCTTCATGCTGCGCGGCTTCTTCGAATCGAAGCGCCGCCATGTCGCCTTCGAGCGCGAGCACGTCCTGCCGATGATCAGCCGCACCTGCTGACGGGCCCCGTCGGTCAGTCCGGCAGCAAGAGTTTCTTCACCACGTAAACCTGCTTGATCCCCGCATTCTCCCGAGCCTGCTACAAGCGCGGGCGAACAGGTGGGATTGTTGTGCCGATCGACCAGGGTTCCCTATTCATCGCGTCCGGCATCGGCGGCAGCGCGCTGGCGCTGACGCTGCTGAGCGGCTGGCTGCACAATCGCGGCGACCGCTTCCTGATGAGCTGGATGATCGGCATAGCCGTGCTGAGCGCGGGCGTGGTGCTCTACGCCGCAGGGCCCTCCGATGTCATGCCCGCCGTCGCGACCGCCTTCGCGCTTCAGACGGCGGGGTTCGCGATCATCCATCTCGGCGCGCGGCAATTCGCCGGCCTGAGCACCCCGCCGGCCGTGCTGGGAGTCCTTGCGACGACCGTGCCGGTCGTGGCGGCGCCGATCCTCGCCGGCTTCGACGGCTTCGGCATCATGCTGTTCAATTTCCTGGCCGCCGCGCTTCTGGCCGCCGCCGCGCGCCGTTACTGGGCAGCCCGCGCCGAATCGCCGACCGCCCTTGCCGCCCTCACGGCGCTCTACGGCGCCACGTCACTGTCGTTCGTCGCCTGCGGCGCCATGCTGCTGCACGACCGGGCCTGGATCCTGAGGCAGCCGCCCGACAACTGGGCGGAGCAGATCAACGCCATCATGTGCATCGTCGGCATCACCGGCGTCGGCGCCCTGTCGCTGAGCCTCACCTATGCGCGGCTTGCCCGGCGCCATCACGACGAGGCGCGCACCGACGCGCTGACCGGGCTGCTCAACCGGCGCGCGCTGTTCGACGGCATGTCGGCGGGCGCCATGGCCGCCGGCGACGTGGTGGTGGTGTTCGACCTCGACCGCTTCAAATCCATCAACGACCGCCATGGCCACGCGGCCGGCGACGCGGTGCTGCGGGGCTTCGCCGATTCGCTCCGCCAGAACCTTCGCGGCGGCGACATCGCGGCACGCACCGGCGGCGAGGAGTTCGTGCTCGTGCTGCGCGGCGCCTCGCCCCAGCTTGCCGCCGCGGCGGCCGAGCGCGTCCGCGCTTCGTTCGCGGCCTCGGCGGTGGAGACGCCGGACGGCGCGCTGTCGGCCACGGCGAGCGCCGGCGTGGCGCTGGCCGGCGGCGCGGGCGAGAGCTTCGAGACGGTGCTGCATCGCGCCGACATGGCGCTCTACCGGGCCAAGGACGGCGGCCGCAACCGCGTCGCGGCCGAGCTTCAGGCCGTGGCCTGAGCGCTGCTCACGCCGCTTCGGCGCCGAGCTTCTCCCGCCACGTGCCGGCGTGGTCGCGCAGCACTTTCTCGGGGTTGAAGCCGAGCGTTTCGGCGTCGACGAGCTCCAGCGGCTCCAGCGAGAAGGCCGCCTCGCCCTCAGCATTCCACGCCTGCTGGAGCGAGCGGGTCGTGTGCGCGCCGGTGCGCAGCGTGAACCACACCCGGTTGCCGATCGCGTCGATGTCGCGGGCATAACCCACCCACACGCCGCCGCCCGCCGCCCGGATCGCGTAGATGCCGGCCATGGCCTCGCGCTTCTTGTAGGCCGCGACGGCGGCTTTCCTGTCGATGCTCATTTTATTCCCGATCAGTTCCCGGCGCGGGTTTCCAGCCGCTCCATGTCCGGCACGGTGACGTGGCGGTTGTTCTCGATGTGGATCACCTTGTCGGCCCTCAGCTTGGTCAGCTGGCGGCTCACCGTCTCGATGGTGAGGCCGAGGAAGTCGGCGATGTCGGCGCGCGACAGCGGCAGGTCGAAGGTCGCCGACGCCCGGCCGGGGTCCGCCGCCGGGTCGATGTGGCGGGCGATCATCAAAAGGAAGCTGGCGATCTTCTCCGACGCCGTCTTGCGACCCAGCGTCACCATCCAGTCGCGCGCCTCGTCGAGCTCCTTCAGCGACTGCTGGTAGAGCCGGTGCTCCAGTTCCGGCGAGGACTTAACCATCCGCTCCAGCGCCGCCTTGGGGAAGGAGCAGAGCGACACGTCGGTCGCCGCCTCGGCGTTGATCTCGCTTTCCGACTTGAACGGCCGGCCGAGGAAATCCGGCGCGAACTGGAGCCCGACGATCTGCTGGCGCCCGTCCGACAGCGTCTTGGTCAGCTTGACCACGCCGGCCAGCACGTTGGAATAGCTCTCCACGCGCTCGGCGTCGCCGACCAGCTCGTCGCCGCCGCCCGCCTTCTGCTTGTAGGAGCTCCTGGCCAGCGTCACGAGCTGCTCCGGCTCAAGCGCGCCGCATATGCCGCGATGGCGCGCTTCGCAGGAAGCACACAGCACCGGAATGCCGCTGTTGTGGATATCCTTGCGCAAGATGGCGCCTTCGATCCTGCCTTGGTTTCGCTCCCGCTGATATAGGTCATTTGCGGCGGAACGTCTTGCGGCGAATTGGCATGACGGTGCCGCACGCGCCCTTCCGTTGACCGAAGTCAAGGCGATCGGGCCCGCGCGCTGCGATGGTGCGCACGAAAGGACCTGCCATGACCATCCTGTCGCCCGTGCTCGACACGGCCCCGCGCTACACCAGCTATCCGACCGCCCCGCACTTCCACGCCGGCATCGACGCGGCGACGGTGGACGGGTGGATCGGCGCGCTGGCGCCGGACGAGCCGCTGTCGCTCTATCTGCACGTCCCGTTCTGCGACAAGCTGTGCTGGTTCTGCGCCTGCCATACGCGACACACGCTGCGCTACGAGCCGGTGGCGGATTTTCTGAAGGTGGCGCTGGAGGAGATCGCGCTGGTCTCCTCGCGCCTCGGCGGCCGCGGCGTGGTGAAGGCGATCCATTTCGGCGGCGGCTCGCCGACCATGCTGGTTCCCGAGGATCTCGCGCGCCTCGTCGACGCCATGCGGGCGGCTTTCCGCATCCATGACCGACTCGCCTTCAGCGTCGAGATCGACCCCGCCGACATGGACCCCGGCCGGCTCGACGCGCTGGCAGCCGTCGGCGTCAACCGCGCCAGCCTCGGGGTGCAGGATTTCGACCCGCGCGTGCAGCGCGCCATCAACCGCATGCAAAGCTTCGAGCTGACGCGCGACGTGGTGCAGGCGCTGCGCGGGCGCGGCATCGGGGCGATCAACCTCGATCTCGTCTACGGTCTGCCGCACCAGACGACCGAGGGTTTCGCGCAGACCGTGTCGCGCTGCCTGGAGCTTGAGCCCGACCGTCTCGCCATCTTCGGCTATGCGCATGTGCCGTGGTTCAAGAAACACCAGACGATGATCGATGCCGCGGCGCTGCCCGGTGCTTCCGCCCGGCGCGAGCAGGCGGCGGTGGCCGCCGAGCTTGCCGTGGCGGCCGGCTACGAGGCCATCGGCATCGACCATTTCGCGCTTCCGGGCGACACGCTGTCGGCCGCCATGCGGCAGGGCACCCTGCGCCGCAATTTCCAGGGCTACACGGACGACGACTGCCTGACGCTCATCGGCCTCGGGCCGTCCTCGGTGAGCCGCTACAGCCAAGGCTTCGCGCAGAACAAACCGGCCATGGGCGACTATGCCCGCGCGGTCAGGGCGCGCACGCTGCCGGTGGCGCGCGGCATCGCGCTCAGCGACGAGGACCGCGTGCGCGGCTGGGCGATCGAGCGGCTGATGTGCGAGTTCGGCTTCGACGCCGAGGCGCTGGCGGCGCAGCATGCTCCGGTCGCGGCTCAGGTGCTGGCGGAAGCCGCGGCGCTCGCGCAGGACGGCCTGCTGACGCGGCGCGGCGGCCGCTTCGACATTGCCGGCGACGCGCGGCTGCTGGCGCGCTCCGTCGCCGCGCGGCTCGATCCCTATTTCGCCGCCGGCACCGCCCGGCATTCGGCGGCGGTGTAGCGGCGCCGGCCGGCCGAGGCTGCCGACTCAAGCCACCGCACGAGCGGAAACCGCGAGCCATGGCGACACCGGGGCTGGCGTGCTAATAGGCATGGCTGTGAACCAGATGCCGATCCGGGCGAGCTTGTAGCGCGGCAATATTCGTTGACCGATGAAGTCAATCCACAACCGTCATCCATGATAACCGTTTCCATAGTAAGCCACGGCCATGGAGAGATGATATCCGATGTTGTTAAAGACATTATCGAAAATAAATTTGTATCGAAGATAATAGTTACTCTAAATCTGTATGAGAATTTATTTCTACCTGACGATAAAAGGATCGTCGTCTTAAAAAATTTGAGACCGAAGGGGTTCTCGTCGAACCACAATCAGGCATTCGCATTGTGCGAGACGGATTTTTTCTGCGTCGTGAACCCGGATATCAGGCTTGGGAGCGACGTGACGGGAATTCTGGTCGAGGCCATGTCGAGCGACGAGGTGGCCATAGCGGCTCCTCTGGTGACCGACGAGCACGGTTCCGTGGAAGACAGCGCGCGGCCTTTTCCGACGCCCTGGCGCCTGCTCCGCAAGTTGATGACAGGCCGGAAGGACGGCTATCAACTTTCACGCACACAAAAGGCGTTCGAGCCGGACTGGGTTGCCGGGATGTTCCTTCTCTTTCGATCCGACGCCTTTCGCAAGGTTTCGGGATTCGATGAAGGGTATTTTCTTTATTACGAAGACGTCGATATTTGCCGGCGCATGCGCCGCCTGGGATACAGGATCGTCGTCAGGACCGATGCCGCGGTGATACACGAGGCGCAACGCGCAAGCTGGAAAAACTGGGACTATTTCCGGCTTCACGTCAAAAGCATGGTGCGGTATTTCGCCGGCGGTATTTTCCGCGCAAGGTATTGAATTCAATACCCTGCGTCTGAATGATCTGCGGCGAGGCCGCTCTCACGCCATGCCGAGCGCGGCCTTGTAGAGGTCGAGGATCGCCTCCTCCTCCTGCCGCTCGTTCTGGTCCTTCTTGCGCAGGCGCACGATGGTGCGCAGCGCCTTGGTGTCGAAGCCGGTGCCCTTGGCCTCGGCATAGACATCCTTGATGTCGTCGGAGATCGTCTTCTTCTCCTCCTCCAGCCGCTCGATGCGCTCGATGATCGAGCGGAGCTGGCTGGCGGCGACGGTCTGCGCGCTGTCGGTGATGTCCTCGGCCATGGTCGATACTCCGAAAGGATGGGGCGCCGACTCGGAAGGCGGCGCGGTCGGCGGGTTCGATGCCGCAGCCGGCGGCGGGGGTCAAGGGTGGTGGGCGGATCAATGATCCCGGGGGCGGGCCTTCTCGAAGGCCGCCTTCTGCGCCTTGGTCGCCTCGCGCTGGTGCTTCGCCTGCCATTGCGCATAGGGCATGCCGTAGACGATCTCGCGCGAGGCGTCCTTGTCGAGCGGCACGCCGGCGGCAACGGCCGCGTCGCGATACCAGTTGGACAGGCAGTTGCGGCAGAAGCCGGCGAGGTTCATCAGGTCGATGTTCTGCACGTCGGTGCGCTCGCGCAG
>CAZVTK010000130.1:0-13029 GCA_964629765.1 uncultured Mesorhizobium sp. | reverse complement strand
CCGCCGTTGACACTCAGAGCTTGACTGCCAGGGGCCGCGCGTGCCGCGATACCAATCAAGTGAGCCTTTGCGCTGAACCTTGCGCCAGCGATGCAGGAAAATCTCATCGGCAGATCTACGGGCCGTTGTCGGAGCCAGTTGATCCATGACATCGCGGCCGATGGGAATCGCGATATGGCCAGACTTCGCAAATTTCCCCTTTCGGGATTTCGGAACCATGAGACGACAGGGGGCAATCTGCACATCCTGCACACGAATGCGGATGACCTGTGAGAAACGCGCTCCGGTGGCTGCAAGCGCCACAATGATGCGAAACAGGTCGCCTTCCCATCCTTGCTCGTAGTCAATGTCTCGCGCGGCCTGGATCAGTCGAGCGATGTCTCCGTCATCGAGAATCTGATTCTCTCTGGCGATCGAATGATCCACATCCTCATCACCGGTACTGATGGCGCGCAGCCCAAACTTGATTGCGCCCGGCAACGTCGGAGGCAGTGACTTCCGGTTGGTTGCATAGGCGGTGTTCAACGCCGCCTTGAAGTCGTTGATCAACCGCTGCTTCGAGGTCGCTCTCATCTCCCTTGGCAACGAGTCCCGCCACGCGAGAAGATCCTCTTCCTCCAGTTCCTGCAGCGTCTTGGCCGCTATCGGTGCGGGGGAGATTGCCGGAGACTTTCCGCGTTTGGCTTGCCCCAGGATGTACCTATGGAGCCGCCGGCTCGCATCCGATCGCACGCTTCTGCCCTTGCGCCTGGACTCCCGGGCGTCGCGGTCCTCAACATATCCTTGGACTGACATCGCGACGGTGATTACTGGACCGGCCGCTTGAATCTCGGCTGCGCGCCTTACTTGGGCAAAGTAGGTCAGAGCCTTGGCGACGGCCTGCTCATAACTCAATGTGCCTGGGCCGGGGTCGTCATCGGCTGGCCCGAGCATCACTTCTTGATATTTGGAACCCTCGCTTATAGTTGGGTCTTACATGCTCGCAAGCCACGACGAAACGCCGACGTTTTTGCGATAGCCGAGCTTCTCACGAGGCCCAAGGCGATTCCAATAGGGTTTCCTCCGACAGGCAAGACGTCGTCTTGCCGTTCGCGATGTGAGTGGCGTTTCCACCAATGTCCGCGCCATGTTCGGCTCCATACGGCCTATTATTTCCCTATAATACAGGACGGCCTTCAGGAGACAAGCATAGATGTATAAGAGATAAGATATTGAAAATTCTGAAACTATATGGAACTCAGTGGAATTGAGAAGAGCCGTAGCCAAACTCTCTCACGGCGCAAACAGGGGTTCGATTCCCCTAGGGCGTACCAGAGAAATGAAGCACCGCGCTAAATTCCTCAGAGCATCGTCGCTCGTATCCATTTCGGCTCGCGCGGCTTGAGAGGCGGATTCGTTCGCTTCCATCCCCTCCCCTCAACGGCTTTCGAGCCATGCGATGTCTGCATCGGCGCCGGCGTTTCAACCGCCGTTTCTCTTCAGGAGCACATTCGCCTTGCGAAGCCGCTGCTCGGTCGCCCCGATCCGCGAGGTGACCCCGGCGCCGGCATGGGCGGCAAGGAGCGCCACGAGGATTTCGGCGGTGACGAAAGCGGGCGTGATCGTGTCGAAGAACGACGGCGACAGCTTCTGAACCGGCAGGACCGCGGTCGCAAGCCGGCCGATGGGCGACATCGAGCTGTCGGTGATCGCGATGATGCGCGTGCCGCGCTGATGCGCGTCCTCGGCGAGCGAGACGATCGAGGTCGCGTAGGGCTCGACGCTGGTGACGACGAGCACGTCCCGCGAATCGGCGAACCGGAACGCGTCCATGCCCGTCGCGCCCGGCCCGTCGAGCAGGACGACGTTGTCCGCGAAATAGCTCGACACATAGGCGAACTGGAACGCGACCGGGAAGACCGAGCGGACGCCGGCCGTGTAGATGGTGCGGGCGGAACGCAGATAGTCGGCCGCGGCGATGACCGCCTCGACGAAGGCCGGGCTCTTCAGGTGATTGACGTAGGAGATGACGGCGTCGGCATAGTCGTTGACGAGGCCCGCATCGCCGATCGTCTGCCGCCGCTCCAGCAGCTTCACGGAGCGGCTGCTGAACGAGCCGGAATCGTTGCGAAGCGCATCGGCATAAAGCGCGCGCAGCTCGTCGAAGCCGGAAAAGCCGAGCCATTGCGCAAGGCGCGTCATCGTCGCCGGCTGCACCTTCGCCATGCGCGCCTGCTCGCGCATGGAAAGCAGGGCGACCTCGGTGGGGGAATCGATCAGGAATTGCGCCGCGACCTTGAGCTTCGGCGGCAGGGAATCGTATGCCTCGCGCAAACGGCGGACTACATCCGTATCAACCATCGTCGGCTATCCATATGCGCTTTTGCGTGGCCATCGCCAAGGTGCGGTGTGGTCGGGCCATGTTCAAGCCCCGGCCGGCCGCAACCCGAGAATGGCGCGCGCCTCCACGGGGCTGGCGACGGCGCCTCCGAGCTCCTCCACGAGATGAACGGCCTTGCGGACCAGCGCGGCATTGTCGGGGGCAAGGACGCCGCGATTGAGATAGATATTGTCCTCGAGGCCGACGCGGACGTGCCCTCCCATGAGCATGGCCTGGACCAGGATAGCGAAGGATGCCTTGCCGATCCCGATCGCGCCCCAGTTCGCCTCGCGCGGCAGAAGTGAGCGGGCATAGCATAGCGTCTGCGCCGACGCCTCGAAACCGAAGCGTATGCCGGCGACGATCTGGAAGAGCGGCATGTGGTCGAACGCGCCCTCGGCGATCAGCGCGCCCGCCAGGTGGATGTCGCCGCTGTCGAACACCTCGATCTCCGGCCGCGTGCCGGCCTCCCGGATCGCCCGCGCCATGACGCGCACATTGTCGGGCGGGTTGAGGACCGCCGAATTGCCCGACCACATGGTGTTCAGATCCAGCGAGCACATTTCCGGCCGGAGCTCGACGATATGCTCCACCCGCTTCAGCGGATGCATCAGCGTCGTTCCCGGCGCGGCAACGGCCGGATTGTCCCGGTCGGGCACGAAGCGCTGCCCCGGGCCGGTGGTGAGGTTGATGACGAGATCCAGCCCGCTGTCGCGGATGCGATCGACGACTTCCCTGTAATGGGCGATTTCCATGCTCGGGCGGCCGTCCGGGTAGCGCACATGGATGTGCGCGGCGGCGGCGCCGGCGCGGCCGCACTCGATGGCCGCCTCGGCGATCTGCCGCGGCGTACAGGGCAACCCCGGATGCTGTTGCGGCGTCGTGATGTTGCCGGTGACCGCGGCGGTGAGGATGGTCTTTTTCATGCCGCCCGTTTCGCGCCCGCCGGGATCAGATCGCGATACTCGTCGATGAACGCCGCCACCGTCCGGCGCAATGTCTCGAACTGCCCGGGCGTGGTCGGCAGCGAAACGAAGAAATCGCCCCTGCTGGCCATGGCGACGCCCCGCAGCAGCGCGAACATGTGGAACAGTTGCGCGAGCGCCCGGCTGCCCGCCGGTATGTCGCCGGGCGCCAGGATGAGGCGATCGGTGAAATGCACGGTGAAGATGGAGCCCAGCCCGCAGAACTGCATGGCCACGCCCCGCTCGGAGCAGAGCGCGTTGAGGCCCTGCCGCACCGTCTCGGCGCTCCCCAGGAACGCGTCGGCGCGCTCGGGCGTGAACACCTGCGAGAGCCCGGCAACGCCGGCGGCCATGGCGCAGACATTGTTGTTGAACGTGCCCGCGTGCTTGAGCGCGCCGGGACGCGACGGATCGAACAGCGCCATCACGCCGGCATCGCCGCCGAACACGCCGCACGACAGGCCCCCGCCGACATATTTGCCCAGCGTCGTCAGGTCGGGCGTGATGCCGAGAAGGCCCTGCATCCCGCCGCGGCCGCATCGCGACGTCTTGACCTCGTCGAGGATGAGCAATGCGCCCGCTTCCGTGCTGGCGCGCCGCAGCATCGCCAGGAACTCCGGGGTCGCCGGGATGTTGCCGGCCGCGCCGAGGATGGGCTCCACGACGACGGCGGCCAGATCCTTGCCGATGCCGCGGATCAGCGCCTCCGTGCCCGCCATGTCGTTGTAGTCGGCGAGCGTCACGTCGAACGGGACGTTCAGCGGATTGCGGTCGGCCGGAAAGGCAAGCACGCCGCCATGATAGGAGCCGCGGAACGCCAGCACGCGCTTGCGCCCCGTGACGTTGATGGCCGTCAGCAGCGCGAGGATGTTCGCCTCGGTGCCGGAATTGCAGAAGCGCACGCGCTCCATCGAGGGGAAGCGGCTGGTGACGAGGCCCGCGAGCTCGACCTCCAGCCGGGTGGGCGCGGCGAGCACGATGCCGCCGTCGAGAGCAGAGCGGATCGCCTCGACGATGACCGGCTCGGAATGTCCGTAGAGGCCGGCGGAGAACTCGCCGACGAAATCGACATAGGTGAGCCCGTCCACGTCCTCGACGGTCGCGCCGCTGCCCTTGGCCACATAGAAGGGGAACGGCTCGAAATGCAGCACCGAGCGCGTGTTCGCGCCGGGCAGCACGGACGCCGCCTGCCTGAACAGCCTCTCGCTGGCGGGACGGCTCCGGGCGTAGGCCGTCCTGAGGGAGGCCAGCGCGGCATCGAGCCCTCTCGCGGTGGGCGCAACCAGCATTTTCTCAACTCCGCATTTTTCTGGATTTCAGGGCGCCGCCACGGTGCGTTCCAGGCGGGACACGAGGCGCACGATCGGCCACAGCAGGATCAGGTAGACGAGGGCTACGAAGATCAGCGGCGTGGGGTTGTAGACGTGGCTCTGCGCGATCTGCGCGGCGCGCAGGAATTCGGGCAGGGCCACGACCGAGCAGATGGAGGTGGCCTTGGTCAATTCGAGCGTGTTGCCGAGCAGCGGGCCGACGACATTGCGGAACGCCTGCGGCAGCACGACGTGGACGGTGGCCTGGAACCGCGTCAGGCCGGTGGCGCTGGCGGCGTCCCACTGGCCCCTCGGGATGGCGACGATGCCGGCGCGGACGATCTCGGCATAATAGCTCGAACCGTTGAGCACGAGTGCGAGCACGGCGGATGCGAAGCTGCCGAGATGAAGCCCGAGGAACGGCAGGCCGTAGAAGATGAACACCAGAAGGACGAGCGGCGGCAGCGAGCGGAAGGCGTCGACATGGACGATGAACGCCGCCTTGATGGCCCATCCGCCGAGCGCGTAGACCAGCGCCAGGCAGGTGCCGAGAAGGATGCCGGCGGGCACGACGACCGCCACGAGGCGGACGGTTAGGAGGAAGCCGTCGAGCAGCAGCGGATAGGTGTAGATGATCGCGTCGACGTCCAAGAAGGTGTCGAGGAACATGGTCAGGTGCTCCACCGGTAGCGCCATTCGAGCCAGCGCGAGAACCCGACCATCGGCGCGAAGATGACCATGTAGAGGATGGCGCCGAGCGTCAGCGGAGAGGGGTTGGCGACGACGGACTGGATGCTCTGGGCATGGGCCAGCAGTTCCTGCACGGCCACGGCCGACCCCAGCGCGGTGCCCTTGGTGACCGCGATGATGCGGTTGGTCAGCGAGGGTATCGAGGTCTTGATCGCGGGCGGCAGCACCACGAACAGCATCGTCGCGGTGTGCGAGAGGCCGGTCGCCCTGGCCGCCTCCCACTGGCCGCGGCTGGTCGCGGTGATGCCGGCCCAGAAACTCTCCTGCGCGAAGGCGGCGAGCACCAGCGACAGGCCGACGACGGTCGACCAGAAGGGCGAGAACTCGATGCCTGCGTAAGGCAGCGCGAAATAGATGACGATGATGACGACGAGTTGCGGCAGCGCGCGGAAGATATCCACGAAGCCCACGATGGGCCAGCGCAGGAAGCGGGTCGGGTAGCTGCGCGCCAGCGCGAGCAGCAGGCCGGCGCTCACGCCGATCGCGATCGTGGTCAGCGCCAGAAGGATCGTCAGGCCGAGGCCCCGCATCATGATCGGCAGGGAGTCGATCATGATCGGGACGTTGAAATAGTAGTAGAGGATCTTTTCCATCGCCTACCTGCCGGTGAAGTGCCGCAGGAACTCCCGCGTGCGCTGGTGCGCGGGGGCATTGAAGATCTGCTGCGGGGAACCTTCCTCGACCACCTCTCCGTGATCCATCATCACGATGCGGTCCGCCGCCTCGCGGGCGAATCCCAGCTCGTGCGTCACGATGATCATGGTCATGTGGCGCTCGCGCAGCAGCCGGATCACCTCCAGCACGCTGCCGACCAGCTCGGGGTCGAGCGCGGAGGTGGGCTCGTCGAACAGCATCACCTGCGGCTCCAGCGCCAGCGCCCTGGCGATCGCCACGCGCTGCTGCTGGCCGCCCGACAGCTCGGACGGATAGGCCTTGGCCTTCTCCGACAGCCCCACCTGGGCCAGCATCCGCATCGCCTGCTCCTCGGCGGTGCGGCGGTCCTGCCGCAGCGACAGCCGCAGGGCGAGGGTGATGTTGCCGAGCGCGGTGAGGTGCGGGTAGAGGTTGAACGACTGGAAGACCATGCCGATCTTCTTGCGCACGCCGCGCAAATCGGCTTTCGCCGAGGTGATGTCCTCGCCGTTCAGCGAGATGGTCCCGCCCGTCGGCTCCTCCAGCCGGTTGATGCAGCGCAGGAAGGTGCTCTTTCCGGAACCGGAGGAGCCGAGGATGACCACGACTTCTCCGCTGTTGACGGTGAGGTTGACCCCCTTCAGCACCTCTTCCTTGCCGAAGGACTTGCGCAGGCCGGAAATCCGCAGGATCGGGGCCGAGATCATGGGGCCAACCTCCCGGATCGTCAGTTGCAGGCCGGCTTGTCGGCGTCGGCCACGTCCATCCAGCCCTTCATGCCCTCGGGGCCGTAGCCGGGAGAGACCTTGGTCATCGCCGAGCCCGCCACCGGCTCCGCCCCGAACCACTTGACGTTGAACGCCGCGAGCGTGCCGTCCAGCTTCATGCATTCGATGGCGCGCTCGACCTTGTTGCGGGCGTCCTCGTCACCATAGCGGAAGCCGGTCGAATAGGTGCGGTCCTGGAGGATCTCATAGGCGTAGGTCATGTTCGGCACCTGGGTCGCCGAGTACTGCACGCCCTGCATGTCGTTGACATAGACGTCGGCGCGGCCGCTGGCCAAAGCCTGGATGGCGTCGACGCTGTTGTCGTAGCGCTGCACCTCGAAGCCGTATTTCGCGTCGGGGCCGTCATTGGTGATCCAGGTGTCGGTCGAGGTGCCGCGGTTGATCGCCATCTTGCGGCCCTTCAGGTCCTCCAGCGCCTTGATCGGCGCCGCCGACGCCTTGGTCATGAAGCCGAGGCCCGTCTGCATGTAGCCTTCGGTGAAGAGGATTTCCTCGGTGCGCTTCTGGGTGATGCCGAGCGGCGTGATGATGAACTCGAAATTGTTGGCGAAGAGGCCGGCGAAGATCGCGCTGAACTTCACGTCGACGATCTCGACCGACGGACGCCCGAGGCGCTTGGCGATCTCCGCGCCCATGTCGGCGATGAAGCCGACGACCTGCCCGTCGGGCTGCCGCATCGTGAAGGGCGCAAAGCCCACGTCCGAAGCGACGCGCAGCGGCTTGCTGTTGTCCTGGGCGGACGCCGCCGAAGTCATGATTGCCGCCAGCCCGGCGGCGAGAGCCAGTTTCAGAATGCTTCGCATGGTCTTGTTCCTATCTTGTTGGAGGCACTTAAGTTATTGTTATAATTGGCGCCCTGAGCGCAGCGCCCAGAGCGCGAGAAGCTTGGTGGCGGCGATGAAGTCGTCGATGCGCATGGCCTCGTCGGGGTTGTGGCTGCCGTTCTGGTTCCGCACGAGCAGCATGCCCGTCGGCACGCCGGCCTTGGCGAACATCGCCGCGTCGTGGCCCACCGTCGGAAACGCGTGCACGCCGATGCCGAGCTCGGCGGCGGCCTCGCGCGCCACCCCGGCCAGCCGCGCGTCGAGCTGGGTTCCTTCGGTGCCGACCCTGGTTCCGAAATCGAAGCTGACGCGGCAGTCGCGCTCGATGCGCGCGGCTTCGTCCCGGATCCGGCGGTAGAGCCGCTCCATCACGTCGTTGCGCGTGCCGCCGATGTTGAAGCTGAAGCCGACATGGCCGGGCACCTTGGTCATCGCGTGCTGCTCCGGGTCGGTGGACACCATCCCGAAATTGATGATGAGGTCGTCGTTGCCCCCTTCCGCCAGCGCCTCGGCCCAGAAGCGGTCGGCGGCGGCGATGAGGAGCGCGGTCGCGGTCATGGCGTCGGAGCGCAGGTGGCGCGGGCTGGCGGCCGCGTGCCCGTATCGCCCCTTGCACGAGGCGAACGGGTGGCGGATGTTGCCGCGCACCGCGGTCGCCACGCCGACCGGAAGGCCGAGATCCTCCAGCAGCGGCCCCTGCTCGATGTGCAGCTCGAGATAGGCGGCGACGCCCTCCACGCGCAGGCGCCTTTCATGGAGGATGCCGGCATCCGGTTCGGCGCCGATCTCCTTGAGATGTTCGGCCAGCGACTTGCCGGTGTCGAAGCGCCGCAAGCCGTCGAGCTCGTCCTGTCCGAGCAGGCCCAGCGCCAGCTTGCTGCCGATGTAGGCGGTGCCGAACCAGGGGCTTTCCTCGCAGCGGAAGCCGATCGTCTTGAGGTTGAGCGCCGGCCGCAGGCCCGTCCGGCGGCAGGCCGCCTGCACGAGCACGCCGGCGACGACGCCGGCGAGGCCGTCGAAATTGCCGCCCACCGGAACCGAATCCAGATGCGAGGCCATGATGACCGTGCCGGCCCCGGCGCCGTCGGCCTGCGGCAGGTCGTAATGGAAATTGCCGCCGGCGTCGGTCCCGACCTCGATGCCCTCCGCGCGCGCAAAACGCTCCAGAACCCGCCCCGCCATCGTCTCGTCGGCCCCGAACGCGGCGCGGGTGATGCCGCGCCCGTCAAACGAGGCCCCGCCGATCTCCTCGAAGAGGGCAGCGGCGCTGCCGGCGAGCGATGCGATTTCCCTGACAAGCTGCGCGGTCACGTCCGGCTCCTGACTACGGTCACGGCGCATCGGTTTCGCGCACCAGCGCACCGTAGAGGTCGGGCCTGCGGTCGCGGCGGTTCGGATAGTCGATGCGCGCCTGCCTGACGGCTTCGCGGTCGATGTCGGCGACGAGCAGCGCCTCGCTCGTCGTGTCCGCCGAGGCGAGCAGGCGGCCGGCGGGGTCGGAGATCATGCTGCCGCCGGGAAAATACCAGTCATGCTCCTGGCCGACCTTGTTGGCGGCGATCAGGAAGCACCCGTTCTCGAACGCACGGGTGCGCAGCACCTCCTGGAACATGTTCTGGCGCGATGTCGCGTAAGGCGCGAGGATCAGCTCCGCCCCGTTCACCGCGAGGCAGCGGGCCGTCTCGGGAAAGCCCATGTCGTAGCAGACGCCGATGCCCACCCGCCAATCGCCGAACGCATAGGTGTCGAACCGCGACCCGTAGCGGAAATAGATCTTCTCCAGGCTCTTGACCGCGGCAGGATGCACCTTGCGGTATTTGTGACGGATTTCGCCGTCCGGTCCGACATGCATCGCGGTGTCGTAGCAGAGGCCGAGCTCGACCTCCTCGTAGATCGTGGCGACGACCGCGATGCCGTGCCGGACGGCGCTTTCGCGGATGGCGGTGATGGTCGGGCCGGCGTCGGTTTCGGCCAGCGCGTGGTAGCGCTGGTCGCGGTACTGCGCGAAGAAGATGGTGTTGAAGAATTCGGGCAGGACGACGAGTTCGGCCCCCTCCCCCGCGGCGCGCGCGACGTAGTCGCACGCCTTGCGGACATTGGCGCCGACGTCGTCGCCGCTGTTCATCTGAACCGAAGCGACCCTCATTTCAGCACGTCCGCCCTGCGTTGCGGTTTGACGAAGCTGCCGAGCGGCTGCGCGCCGACGATCGCCCCGTCGGCGAATATCTTGCGCCCGCGCAGATAGGTGGCGGCCACGCGCCCGGCGGTGGGGAGTCCGTCATAGGGGCTCCACTTCTCGTCCGAGATCATGGTCGAGGCCGCGAAGGTGCCCTTTTGCGGGCGCAGCACGGCAAAGTCGGCGTCGGCGCCGACCCGGATCGAGCCCTTGCGCGCGTCGATGCCGAAATGCCGGGCGACGTTGGCCGCGCACACCCGCGCGATCAGCGTCGGCGAGAGCGACCTTTCGACCAGCCCCGAATGGAGGATCGGCAGCAGCGATTCGAGGCCCGGCACGCCCGAGCTGTTCTTGAACATGTCCGGGTCGCTCTTGCGCGACAGCGGCCAGGCCACATGGTCGGTCGAGACGATCTCGATCCGGCCGTCGGCGAGCGCCTGCCAGAGCGCAAGGCGCTGCTCCTCGGAGCGCAGCGGCGGCGTCTGCTTCATCGACGGGCCGCCGCGCACGACGTCCTCCTCGTTGAAGACCAGATATTGCAGGCAGGTCTCGGCGCTGACGCGCCCGCCCAGCGCACGGTAGCGGTCCACCATGTCGAAGCCTTCGACGATGGAGCTGTGCACGATGTGCACGCGCGCGCCGGTGCGCAGCCCGAGCTCCAGAACCTGCGCATTGGCCACCATCTCGGCGATCGGCGGCCGCGTCAGCGCGTGGGTCTCGGGCCCCAGCCGGCCCGTGGCGCGCACGATCTCCGTCAGGGCGGTGACGATCTCCTGGTCCTCGTTGTGGAAGGCGACGGGAATGCCGAGCGGCGCGGCCTCCCTGAACACCTGGAACATCTCGCCCATGGTGGAGCGCGGAAAGCGCGTCGGATGGTATTCGTAGGTGGACAGCTTGATGGCGCACGCGCCGGCATCGACCAGCTCGGCGACCGCATTCGGCCGGCCGCCCTTCGGTGCCGTGGCATAGAGCGCGACATCCACGAAGGCGAGCTCGCCGATGCGCCCGATCTTGGCTTTCAGCGCCTCGACATTGTCCACCGGAAGCGGATTGTCGAAGGGCATGTCGACGATCGTCGTCACGCCGCCCGCGGCCGCCGCCCGCGTCGCGTCGCGCAGCCCGGCGACGCCTTCCACGCTGCCGGCATGGACCTGCGCATCGACGAGGCCCGGAAAGACGAGATGCCCGGAATGGTCCTCCACCGAAACGGAAGGCGGCGCCTCGCCCCTGCCGATGGCGGCGATCCTGCCGCCGGCGACGCCGACATAGCCGTCGGCGATGATCTCGTCGGCAAGAACGATGTCGCCGCGCAGCACGATATCGAAAGTCATCCGCCCGCTCCTTTGCCGGTTCAGCCTGCCGGCACTGTTGATTTCCCCGCACGCTCCAATGCCGCCGACACCGACTCGGCAAACAGGTCGACCATCCTGTCGATCTCCTCGTCGGAGACGATGAAGGGCGGCGCCAGCACGACGTGATCGCCGGAGCGTCCGTCCACGGTCCCGCCCATGGCGTAGACCAGCAGGCCGCGCTCCATCGCCTCGGACCTGATCAGCGCATGCAGCCGCGCCGCATGGGGGAAAGGCTCCTTCGTTTCGGGATCCGCAACGAACTCGACGCCGACGAACAGCCCTTTTCCGCGGATCTCCCCGACATGCGGCGAATTGCCCAGCCGCCGGCGCAGGCCCTCCTTCAGCCGCCGTCCCGCCTCGCCCACCCGCTCCAGCATGCGGGGCGCCGACACCTTCGACAGGACGACCTCGGCCGCAGCGCACGCGACCGGATGGGCCTGGTAGGTGTGGCCGTGAACGAAGGTTCCGCTGCCCTCGGCGAGCGGCTTCATGGTCGCCTCTGAAAGGATCATCGCCGCGATCGGCTGGTAGCCGGCGCCCAGCCCCTTGGCGACGCAGACGATGTCGGGCGTCGCGCCCACCGTTTCGAAGGCGAACAGGCTGCCGAGGCGGCCCATCCCGCACATGACCTCGTCGAAGATCAGGAGCACGCCGTGCCGGTCGCAGATCTCGCGGATCCTCGGGAAATAGGTATCCGGCGCCGCGACGGCGCCGAGCGTGGCGCCCACCACGGGCTCCGCTATGAAGGCGGCGACCGTCTCGGGCCCCAGTTCCCGGATCTTCGCCTCCAGCTCGTCGGCCATCCGCTCGCCGAACGCGGCGTCGCTCTCGTCCGCCCGCTGCTGCCGATAGGCGTAGCAGGCGTCGATGTGATGCATCTCCACGAGCAGCGGCCCGTAGAGCGAGCGGCGCAGCCTGTTGCCTCCGGCGGAAAGCGCGCCGAGCGTGTTGCCGTGGTAGCTCTGCCAGCGCCCGATGACGTGGCGCCGCTGATCCTCGCCCTTCTCGACGAAATGCTGCCGGGCGAACTTGATCGCCGCCTCCACCGCCTCCGAGCCGCTCGACGTGAAGAACACCTTCGAGAAGGGCGCCCCCGCGGCCTCCACGAGCTGCCGCGCGAGCCGCTCGGCGGGGCGGCTGCTGAAGAAGGACGTATGGGCGTAGGCGAATTCCGAGACCTGGGCGGCGATCGCTCGCGCGACGTCTGGGTCGCTGTGCCCGAGGCTGGAGACGGCGGCGCCGGAGCAGGCATCGAGATATTCCCGCCCGTCCTCGGCGATCAGGCTGACGCCCCGGCCGCCCACCGCGACGGGCACCTCGTCGGCCAATTGCCTGTGAAGCACAAAACTCATGCCCACGCTCTCCTCTGCGGGAGCACCCTATGGGAGCCGCGCAGAGAATGCAACAAATGAATCATATCCACATAAATGATACATTCGTCTCGATTGGCTGCAACGGAGACCGGAGCCTCGATGAAGCGCCTCCCCTGCCCCGCCCGGCCTCGCGTCCGAAAGCCGGCAGTAGGCCAGAGGCCGGGCCGGACGCGGGGCCACGCGCTCGCGCAAGCCCAATGTGGCAGGCGAGCGGCTGGGGCACTCTCGCGCCGGCGTGATGCTGGACCTACATTCTCATGCGCTGCCCGGGAATGCAGGAAGATGCCGCTTCCCGCGTTGACGATGCACTACGGTTGGCGCTAGAGAAGCGCGCGTCCAAGGGCGTTCGGTAGCAATTCGGCAGCAAACGGCGATTTCCAACCAAAGTCGTCAGCCGAAAAAGCGACCGAAATCAACGGCTTGGAGAGGTGGCAGAGTGGTTGAATGCACCGCACTCGAAATGCGGCATACTCGCAAGGGTATCGGGGGTTCGAATCCC
>CAZVTK010000129.1:0-13030 GCA_964629765.1 uncultured Mesorhizobium sp. | reverse complement strand
CCACCCGGTCGCCGGCCGCATGCCCGGCCACATGAACGTGCTGCTCGCCGAGGCCAACGTGCCATACGACGAGGTGTTCGAGCTGGAGGACATCAACTCCGAGTTCGCGCAGGCCGACGTCGCCTATGTGATCGGCGCCAACGACGTGACCAACCCTTCCGCGCGCGATGACAAGTCGTCGCCGATCTACGGCATGCCCATCCTCGACGTCGACAAGGCGCGCACCTGCCTGTTCGTCAAGCGCTCGCTCGGCTCCGGCTATGCCGGCATCGACAACACGCTGTTCTACAAGGACGGCACCATGATGCTGCTCGGCGACGCCAAGAAGATGACCGAGGAAATCGTCAAGGCCCTCGATCACTGAGTAGAGACGGCACCGACCGGAGACATCGAAGCCCGGCCTCGCGCCGGGCTTTTCGTTTCCGGGTGACAGCCGGCTTGCAGCCGCGCCGCGTTTGACCGAAGCTGCCGGCAAGGACAGCGGCCGGGGAGGGGCCAGCATGGCCGGCCACGCCGTTCCGCCATCATGACCGCGACGATCGCGCTGCCGCTTTGGCTGCTCGTCCTGATCGGCGTCTTCGCCGCCATCGGCGTCGTCGACCGCGTCTTCGCCCCCTCGGTGCGCTGGTTCTTCCGCCGCCGCGTCAACCAGGCGATCGACGAGCTGAACCAGCGGCTCGACATGCGCATCAAGCCGTTCCGGCTGACCCGGCGCCAGTCGCAGGTCGAGCGGCTGGTCTACGACGCCAAGGTCATCGAGGCTGTCGAGGCCGAGGCGCGCGCCACCGGCACGCCGCGCGCGGTTGTGATGAGGCGGGCCGAGCGCTACGCCCGCGAGATCGTTCCCTCGCTGTCGCTGACGGCCTATTTCGGCGTCGGCACGCGCCTTGCGCGCTGGCTCTCGGAATTCGTCTACCGCGTCCGGCTCGGCTATTCCGACGACGAGGCGCTGAAATCCGTGCCGGCGGACGCGACCGTGGTGTTCGTCATGAACCACCGCTCCAACATGGATTATGTGCTGGTCACCTACATGGCCTCGCGCCGCGCCTCGCTGTCCTATGCGGTGGGCGAGTGGGCGCGGGTCTGGCTGCTGGAAAGCCTGATCCGCTCGATGGGCGCCTATTTCATCCGCCGCAATTCCGGCGACGAGCTCTATCGGCGCGTGCTCGGCCGCTATGTGGCGATGGCGACGCGCGAGGGCGTCACGCAGGCGGTGTTCCCCGAAGGCGGGCTGACCCGCGACGGGCTGCTGAAGGAAGCCAAGCTCGGCCTGCTTTCGTACATGGTCGCCGAGTTCGACGCCCGGCTGCACGACATCGTCTTCGTGCCGGTCGGGCTCAACTACGATCGCGTCATCGAGGACCGCATCCTCACCGCCCGTGCCGAGAAGGAGGCGACCGGCCGCAGCTACCGGTTCCGGCTCGGTGCTGCGCTGCGCTTCGTCGGCAATCTTCTGTGGCTGCGCCTGCGCGGAAAGCTCTACCGCTTCGGCTATGCCTGCGTGTCGTTCGGCCAGCCGGTGTCGCTCGCGCAATGGCAGCGCGACCACGGCGTCGAGTTCGCGGCGATCCCGCGCGACGCGCGTTTCGGCGCGGTGCAGCTCCTCGCCGACGATCTGATGAAGGCGGTGGGCGCTATCGTGCCGGCGCTGCCGGTCGCGCTCGCGGCGCATGTCTTCCTCCAGCGCGGCGACGAATGGATCGGCGAGCTGGAGCTCAAATCGGCGATCTTCGCGCTGATCTCGCGGCTTGAGGACGAGGGCGCGCATGTCCACATCCCGCGCGCCGACCGCGACTATGCGGTGTCGGCAGGGCTGCGCATGCTGATCCTGCGCCACATGGTCGACGAGAGCGAGCTCGGCCTCTACCGCGCCAACAGGGGCGAGCGGCTGCTGCTGCAATATTACGCCAACTCCATCGCCCATCTGCTCGGCGACGGCGCACCGGATCCCGCCCGCGTCCCCTGACTACTGTGCTGCGGCGGTGAAGCGTACGCTCACCGTGGCGCCGCCCTCGCCGCGGACGTCCGGCGCATCGGCATGGAGCTGGCGCATCATGGCGCGCACCAGCCGCGTGCCCAGCCCGGGCGTCGCGGCCGCGGAGTCGAAGCCGACGCCGTCGTCGGCGATGGTCAGGAGACGCCGGCTGCCGCCCTCGTCCTTCAGCGCGATGCGGATCGTGCCGCGCCGGCCGTCCGGAAAGGCGTATTTCAGCGCGTTGGTGACCACCTCGTTGACGATCAGGGCCAGCGGCGTCGCGTGGTCGCGGTCGAGCACGATGGGGTCGAGGTCGTATTCCACCGCCACCTCGCTGGCGAAGGCTTCCGTCAGCCTGCCGACGATGGCCGGGATCAGCGTCGTCGCGTCGATGTCGCTGAAGCGGTCGAGCCGGTAGAGATGCTCGTGCACCTCCGTCATCGCCGCCACCCGGCCTTGAAGATCGTCCTTGATTTCCTCGGGCACGGGGTGCAGCCGCAGCAGCGACATGACCGCCTGAAGGTTGTTCTTCACGCGGTGGTGCGTGTCGCGCACCAGCATGCGGTTGTGTTCCAGCGCCTCCACGAGCTGCTCGCGCCGCCGCTCGTCCTTGCGTAGCAACTGCAGGATCCAGAAGATGGCGACGGCGAGCGCCAGCGCCGTCGGCACCGCCAGAAGCAGGGTGATGGCGGTGTTGCGCCAGAAGGGCAGGAAGGCCGCGCGCGTGCTCAAGCTCGCCACGGCGATCAGCGGCGTGCCCTCCACCCGGCGGTAGCCGACCACGCGCTCGACGCCGTCGACCGGCGAGACCGCCGGATAGGTGCCCGCGTCGGCAGCGGCCAGATGCACGGTGAAGAGCTCGTAGTCCTTCATGTCGAGCGGAGCCGATGCGAAGGGAAAGCGCGCCACGAGCTGGCCGTCGTCGCGCACGAAGCTCACGGTGGAAAGCTCGTCGAGCGCGAGCGATTCCCACACCGTCGCCAGCAGCGACACGTCGAAGGAGATCATCGCCGCGCCGACGAACTGGCCGCCGCGCTCCAGCCGCCGCGAGAACACGAAGATCTGCGAGCCGCCCAGCCGGCTCACCAGCAGCGGCGAGACATGGAACCGCTTGCCCTGCGCGACCGCGCTGAAATATTCGCGGTCGCGGATGTCGATGTTCTGCCAGTCGGCATCGGTGGTGAACAAGGTGCGCCCGTCGGCGGCGACCACATAGCTCTTCACCACGCCCGGCAGGCTGTCGACCGCCGCGGCGATGTTGCCGCCGGTGGCGGGGCTGGAGAAGGCTATGTCGGCGCCGAGCGCCGAATCGATGCGGCCGAGCGCCTGCCGCGACAGCTCCACGATCCATCCGGCGTTGGTGGCCACAACCTGCGAGGCGGCCAGCGCGCGGTTGCGCGCGGTGGTCTGTGCATCGCCGTAGGACCGCGCGACCGACACGGCCAGGACGAGGACGAACAGCGCGAACAGCAGGACGATGACCGCGACAGCCGCCTTCATGGCGAAGGAGCCGGCGCCGTCCGTCTGCGTTGCGGCCTTCTGCAAGAGCGGCCTCCCCCGCTGCCATCTCCACGCGTCATACGACGCGCCAAACGCTGTCCGCGCCCGACGGCCAGCCTGACGTAACGGCCGGCGCGCGCGTTGGTTCCATGCAGGACGCGCCCGCTGCCGCGCCTTTGCCGACCGTGCTCAGCGGGCCAGCGTGGCCGCGACGCGCCTCTCGAAGGCGGCGATGCGCACTTCGGTCACGTTTTCCGCCGCATAGAGCGGAAGATAGGCGAAGCGGGCCTTGGGCGCGCAGGCGCCGATCACGGCGGTGCGCAGCATCCGGCGCACCGGCCGGCGCATCGCCAGCACGTCGACCCACCATGGCGTGCCGAGCGTCGTGACGGCGACCGCGCGGCGCAGGCCCGTCAGCCGGGGCGCGATCGGTCCGAAGCCGGGCGTGTGGTCGAAGCCGATCCCCGGCGCGAACACCCTGTCGATCCAGCCCTTGAGCAGGGCCGGCGGGCCGAACCACCATGTGGGGAACACCAGCACCAGCGTTTCCGCCCCGGCCAGCAGCCGCGCATGTCTGAGCAGATCGGCGCCGAGCAGGTCCGGCGCGATGCGCGGCGCGTCGTAATAGGCGGCGCGTTCCTCCGGGGTGAGGCGCGGGTCGAAGCCTTCGGCGTGGAGGTCGAGCAGCACGGGCTGCGCGCCCGCTTGGTCGAGGGTCGCCATGGCCGTGGCCGCCAGCCGGTGCGACAGCGAATTGGCCAGCGGGTGGGCCAGCACAACCAGCGCCGCCATGATGCGCCGCGTCAGCTCCGGACGGGCTGGCCGGCGCCGGCGCGGGTGCGCTGCACACCCTCGGCCGCGAGCTTGTAGCCGGGGTCGAGGCGCGCCGATTCCGAATAGGAGCGGTAGGCCTGCCGCATGTCGCCCCGCTTTTCCAGAAGCAGGCCCTGGTTCGCCCAAGCCTCGGCGTTGCGCTTGTCGAGGTTGATGGCCATCGCGAAATCGGCCGCGGCGTTCTCGTCGTCGCCCTTGGCGAGGTAGGAGAGGCCGCGCGCCGAATAGCTGAAGGGCGCGCGCGGAGCCAGCGAGATCGCCTTGGCGAAGTCCTCGATGGCGAAATCGTGCTGGTTCTGGCGCTGGTACAGGAGGCCGCGGCGGTGGTAGGCGCGCGGATCCGTCGTGTCGAGCTGGATCGCAGTCTGGAAGTCGTTGAAGGCTTCGCCCGCCCGCCCCGCATCGGCGTAGAGCTGGCCGCGGCCGATCAGCGCCACGTCGTAGTTCGGATTGATCTGGAGCGCGCGGCTGTAGTCCTGCAACGAGGCGGGCGCGTTGCCCATGTAGCGATGGATCAGCGCGCGGTTGGCATAGGCCTGGTAGGAGGAGGGGTTCAGCGCCAGCGTCTGGTTGAAGTCCTTCAGCGCGTCCTCGTAGCGCCCCGCGCGGCCATAGGCCGAGCCGCGCATGTTGTAGGCCTCGGGATCGTTGGGGCTGCGGGCGATCACCGCGCTCAGCGAGCCGATGTTCTCCTGCGAGCCCTGCTCCAGCTCGACGCGGGTCATGTCGAGCGCGGGGCCGCTCGCCGACTGGCACCCGGCCAGCGCCAGCAGCGCGACCAGCGCGAAAGGCGCCGACGCCAACACCGGTCCCGACGCCGGCCCTTGGGTCATCCTGCGCGTGAGCCCTGCGATCATGCTGTCACCCCCGATGCGACGTTCCGCTGTCCGCCCTCGGTCTTTGCGCATGAACCATCCTCATGCAAGAAAGGCGGCGGCGACCGGAATCGCCCCGCCCTTCGCTATCGGCCGAAAGGGACGAAATCTTGGCGGCGATCAGCGCGCCGGCGCGGCGGCGGCGGGACGGCCGCCCGGCACCAGGCCCTCGCGCTGGGCGCGCTTGCGCGCCAGCTTGCGGGCGCGGCGCACGGCTTCCGCTTTCTCGCGCGCACGCTTCTCGGAGGGCTTCTCGTAGTGCCCGCGCATCTTCATCTCGCGGAAGATGCCTTCGCGCTGCATCTTCTTCTTGAGAGCGCGGAGCGCCTGGTCGACATTGTTGTCGCGGACGAGTACCTGCACTTGGGCTTCCTGTTCCTGGGCCAATGGATCGGTTCGGGTCCGGCCACGATGGACCGCCCCCGCGGCGCAGCCGCCGCGAATTAGGCGGGGCACCTAGCAGAAACCGCCGCTCCTGTCCACAGGAACTCAGCGGATTTCGGCGTCCGTCGTCGCCGTCTGCGCGCGCACGAACACCATGTCGGCCGCCTCTTCGTGGCCGGTCTTGTCGATCGGCCGCATCTGCGGGATCTGCTCGACGCGGCCGGCCACCATCGGGCGCACATAGCGGCCGAACAGCTCCTCGGCCGAAAACGCGCTCTCCTCCATCTGCTCCAGCCCCGTCAGCAAGGCGCGCGCGAAGATGGAATGGCCCTCGCCGCCGGTATCCATCACCGGCTCGGTGCCGCCCGAGGTGATGAGGATGCGCGAGCGTTTCTCGGCCATGCGCAGCAGCGCGCGCTGGCGGTCCTCCTCGGTCACGTCGGCCACGGGCGGGGTCGCGCCGCCGCCGCTGCGCAGCGCGCCGGAATAGCAGGAATCGGAGATCAGGATGACGCTGCGCGCGCCGATGCGCTGGATGTGCTCGGTGATGGCGTCGCCCGACAGGTAGTTGTAGGGCCGCGTCGCGTTCACCGGCACCCAGTAGGCGTTGGTGGTGCGCTCGTCATAGACGCCGTGGCCGGCATAATAGATCAGCACCGTGTCCTGCTCGCCGGCCACCTGGCTCAGCGTGTAGAGCGTCTCGTCGATCTGGTCGCGCGTGGCGTCGACCAGCAGCAGGGGCATGGTCTGGCCGCTGCCCACCGGCAGCTCGGTGGTGAAGCCGTAGCGCTCAGTCAGGACGTTGCGCAGCGCCTCGGCGTCGGCGATCGGCGTCGCAAGGCGCGAGAACCTCGTCTCGGGCAGGTAGTTCTGGTTGGCGATGATCAGCGCGAAGCGCCGGCCCTCGCCCTTCAGCTTCTTGATGTCGCCGTCGAACATCACCTCCAGCGGCGGCATCAGGTGGATCTCGTCGTCGCGGGTCAGCCCCATGACGGAGATGGTGTTGAGCCCGGCGCGCAGCTTCACCGTGGCCGAGAAGCGTCCGTCGCCGAGCAGCGTCGCCGGCTGGCCCTCGACCAGCACCGCCTTGGCCGGCGAGGTCCAGTCGACCACGCCGACGAGGTCGATCTTCGGCGTGTCCATGACGCTGGCGCCGCGCATGCCGGACGGCTCCAGGATGCGGATCGTGTCGGTGCGCTGCTGGCCCGGCTGCGACTGCGCGAAGATGCGCATGTCGGCGCGGGTCGCCTCGACGCGGTGGACCTGCTGCCGGTGGCGGTCGGCGGCGCGGGCGATGCGCTCCAGCGCGGCGCGCACGTTGTCGGCGGTGGCGTCGGCATGGTTGAGCAGCGCCTCGGCGACCCGGAAGGTGAACAGCCCGTACTGGACGCGCTGTCCGTCGACCTCGAAGCCGGTGGAAACGGATACGGCGCCGTCGACGGAGGAATAGAAGACGGCGAGATCGCCGGCCTGCCCGGCGAGCGGCGAGGGCGCCAGCCGGTTGTCCATGCCGGCTGGCGCCGTTTCCTCCCGCTCGTAGATGTCGGCGCGGAAGAAAGACGCCGCGGCATCCTGCTGGCGCTCCAGCAGGGCCATGGCGGAGGCGCTGTTGGTGTCGGCGACGACGGTGACGTCGGCGCGATGGTTGCGCATCAGGGTGACGAGCTCGGAAAGATCGGCCGATGTCATCACCTCGAACGACCGCAACTCCCGCGCGGGCTCCCGCTTCGCGACGCCTTCGCCGTTGAGGAAGAGCGTGAGGCCGGACTCCTCGTACCAGCGGATGCGCTCCGCGCGGTCGCGGATCGCCAGCCCCGTTTCGGCGGCGTCGGTGTCGAAGAGGCGCCGGTTGAGAAAGTTGCGCGCCTTGTCCTGCACGTCCTGCAAGGTGCGGCCGGACGGCGCGGCCTCCTGCGGGCGCAGCACATAGGGCGCCAGCGTTTGGGGCTCCATCGCATAGCCGCCGAAATAGACGAACACCTTGTCGCCGCAACTGACCTGCGACAGCAGTTGCCATGCCGCGTCGACCAGCCCTTCGCGGGTCGCGGCGGCGCCGGTCAATATATGGATGTCGTCGGCTTTCGCCCTGACCGTGCCGAGCGTGGAGGCGAGCAGCTTCACGTCGTTGAGCGCGGCCTTCATCGCAAGCTGGTCCGGGCCAGGACTTTCGGCGCCGATCAGCAGCCCGAAGCGGCGGGGCTCGGCCTTGGGCGTGCACTCCTGCGGCGGGACCGGCAGGCTACGGCCGTGGAAAAGCGGGTTGGTCGTCCCTTCGCCGAAGCCGTTCAGGCGTTCGATGAAGTGGTCGAGGTCGGCCAGAATCGCCACGGCCTCCTTGCGGTCCGATTCGCCAAGGGTGATGGCCCCGGCGGAAGCGGAGCCTGCCGCGGCAAAGGCGAGAAGCGCGGCGCACGCCGCCCCGGCCAGGAAATGTCGCATGTGTCCAACCCCAAAAATCGGCCGCCCTGCCCGGCGGCGCGCCCAAACCTGCGATCCCCGGGAGGCCCCGCCCGACACCGCGCGCCGGCAAGGAACGGTGAGATCGTGGCAATGAAATGACCATGCGGAAATTGTATGAGATTGTCGCCGGAAAAACCGCGATGGCGCAATCCGTCAAGTCCGGTCGCATTCAGCGCAAGTGTGGCGGGCGGATTTGGCTAGTGCTAGAGCACCGGAGGGGATCTGCCCCGCAACGCACAGATACGGACAGGGACGCCCGATGCGCCGATATTCCGTCTTTGCCCTTGCCCGCGAGGCGCTGCGCGGCCATTCCGGCTGGGAGCCGCAATGGGGCTCGCCCGAGCCGAAGGCCGAGTACGACGTGGTCATCGTCGGCGCCGGCGGCCACGGCCTCGCCACCGCCTACTACCTCGCGGCCGAGCACGGCATCACCAATGTCGCGGTGGTCGAGAAGGGCTGGCTCGGCGGCGGCAATACCGGCCGCAACACCACCATCATCCGCTCCAACTATCTCTACGACGAGAGCGCCGCGATCTACGACCACGCGGTGAAGCTGTGGAAGGGGCTCAGCCAAGAGCTCAACTACAACGTCATGTACTCGCCCCGCGGCGTCATGATGCTCGCCCACAACGTCCACGACGTGCAGGTGTTCAAGCGCCACATCCACGCCAACCGGCTCAACGGCGTCGACAATGAATGGCTGACGCCCGAGCAGGCGAAAGCCTTCTGCCCGCCGCTCAACATCGCCAGGGACGCGCGCTACCCGGTGATGGGCGCCGCGCTCCAGCGGCGCGGCGGCACGGCCCGCCATGACGCGGTGGCCTGGGGCTATGCGCGCGCGGCGGCGGCGCGCGGCGTCGACATCATCCAGAACTGCGAGGTCACCGGCATCGCCCGAGGCTATCTCGGCGAGGTCGTCGGCGTCGAGACGACGAAGGGCTTCATCGCGGCGCGCAAGGTCGGCGTGGTCGCCGCCGGCCACACCTCCGTGCTGATGGAGATGGCCGGCGTGCGCATGCCGCTGGAGAGCTATCCGCTCCAGGCGCTGGTGTCGGAGCCGGTCAAGCCGGTGATCCCCTGCGTGGTCATGTCCAACACCGTGCACGCCTACATCTCGCAGTCCGACAAGGGCGAGCTGGTCATCGGCGCCGGCACCGACCAGTACACCTCCTATTCGCAGACCGGCGGCCTGCACATCCTCAACCACACGCTCGACGCCATCTGCGAGATGTTCCCGATGTTCGGGCGCATGAAGATGCTGCGCTCGTGGGGCGGCATCGTCGACGTGACGCCCGACCGCTCGCCGATCCTCGCCAGGACGCCGGTCAAGGGCCTCTACGTGAACTGCGGCTGGGGCACCGGCGGCTTCAAGGCGACGCCCGGCTCCGGCCACGTCTTCGCCCACACCATCGCGCGCGACGAGCCGCACCCCATCAACGCGCCCTTCACGCTGGAGCGGTTCCGCACCGGCCGGCTCATCGACGAGGCCGCGGCGGCGGCCGTGGCACACTGATGGTGGCCGCGGCTGCGATCATGGCCGGCCTGCTGGCATCGCCCCTGATGGCGGCCCCGATGGCGGTGATGCCGGTCAATGAGAAAAGCCTGTTGCATGTCCCGGACGGCGACGAATACCGCTTCCGCTACGTGGCGCGCGGCGATGGCGGGCAGGGCTGGCCGTTCTCGGTGGCGGAAGGCTGGCTCCTGTGCATCTGGATCGCCGGAATGAAGGCCACCTATTTCCACGAGATCGTCCGCGAGCCCGAGGCAGATGCCGACGAGCCGCGCATGGTCGTCGTCTCCACTGATCCCCTGGACATCGTGATCGGCGCGATCGGCAGCCGCAGCCTGCTCGTGCCCGACACGACCCTCGAAGACATGATCCCGATGCTTGGGCCGTTCGAGCAGATGGCCAGGGCGCTGTGCGACCAGCCGCCCGGCACCGTCATCCGGCCGGAGGAGCCGTGACCATGCTGCGCGCCGCCGCCTTCGCCGCCGCCATGCCGCTCGGCCTCGCTGCCGCGACCGAGCCGGCGACGGCGCATACGATGGAGAAGAGCATCCCGATCGCGCGTGCCGACATCGAGCACGAATGGCCGTTCAGCGTCGATTCCGGCGAACTGAGCTGCTTCATATTCGCCGGCACGCGCATGGTGTTCTTCCGCGAGCCGGACACCAACGATCCCGAATGGTTCTTCAAGGGCATCCCCTACGACCTGCCGCGCTCGGTGATCGTCTCGACCAACCCGCTGGAGATCTTCGCCAGCCTCGAGGACGCCGACCTGTTCCTGCCCTTCGACAGCGATTTCGCCGTGCTGATCAGGCGGCTGGCGCCCTTCGTCGCGATGGGGCAGGCGCTGTGCGACGAGCTGCTGGCCGAAGGGGACGACGCCGAAGGCGACGATAAGGGTATCTAGAGCCTGTTATGAGCCATGGATGGAGGCTGCGTTGAGCGACGAAGGACCGCATGACAGGAGAAAGGCGCAGGCCGGTATCGGGCATACCGGCAAGCCTTTCGACGCATCAGGCGGCCTTCGCCGCTCAACCCTTCGGGCTGCGCCGCTTTTGGCCCACCGGTTCGTCGCCGGTCTTGCAGGTATTCCCGATACCGGTCTGCGACCGGCTCCTGCCGGACGGGCCAAAATCGGCAGCAGCGCAGCCCCATCCATGGCTCATAACAGGCTCTAGAATGCTGCTGATCCACTGCCCCTATTGCGGCGAGGACCTGCCGGAGCTGGAGTTCCGCCATGCCGGCGAGGCCCACATCGCCCGGCCGACGAATCTTTCGGCGATCTCCGACGAGGATTTCGAGGGCTTCTTCTTCATCCGCTCCAACCCCAAGGGCATCGCCTACGAGCGCTGGCGGCACGTCCATGGCTGCGCGCGCTTCTTCAACGCGGTGCGCGACACCGTCAGCGACCGCTTCCTGACGACCTACAAGGCCGGCGAGCCGAAGCCGGTCTCGCCGTCGCCCGGCGACGCCCCGCCGAAAAGAACCGCCGCGCGCCGGACGGCCGCAAAGGGACCGGCCGCGAAAGGAAAAGCGAAATGACCGGCGCCTACCGCATTGCCGGCGCCGGCCGGCTCCTGCCCGGACGCGCCGTCGCGTTCAGCTTCGACGGCCGCTCCTACGAGGGCGTCGAGGGCGACACGCTGGCCTCGGCGCTGGTCGCCAACGGCGTCCATCTCGTCGGCCGCTCGTTTAAGTACCACCGCCCGCGCGGCTTCCTGTCGGCCGGCGCCGAGGAGCCCAACGCGCTGGTCGAGATCCGCCGCGACGGCGCGGGGAGTAAGGGGCGCCGCACGCCCAACGTTCGCGCCACCCAGCAGGAGATCCATGACGGGCTGGAGGCGCATTCGCAGAACCGCTGGCCCTCGCTCTCCTTCGACATCGGCGCGGTCAACGACCTCGCCTCGCCCTTCTTTCCGGCCGGCTTCTACTACAAGACCTTCATGTGGCCGGGCTGGGCGTGGAAGCGCGTCTACGAGCCCTTCATCCGCGCCGCCGCCGGGCTCGGCGTCGCGCCGAAGGAGGCCGATCCCGACCGCTACGGCGCGCGCTTCGCCCATTGCGACGTGCTGGTCGTCGGCGGCGGCGCAGCGGGACTTGCCGCCGCGCTGGCGGCGGCGGGCAGCGGCGCGTCCGTCATCGTCTGCGACGAGCAGGCCGAGTTCGGCGGCGCGCTGCGCTACGAGACCGGCGCGTCGGTCGACGGGCAGGCCGGCTGGCACTGGGCCAAGGCCGCCGTCGCGCAGCTCGCGGCCATGAAGAATGTCCGCCTGCTCACACGCACCACCGCCTTCGGCTACTATGCGCAGAATTTCGTCGCGCTGGCCGAGCGCGTCAGCGACCACATCGCCGCGCCGCATCCCGACCTGCCGCGCGAACGGCTGTGGCAGGTGCGCGCCCGCCGCGTCGTGCTCGCCGCCGGCGCCATCGAGCGCCACATGGTCTTTGCCGGCAACGACCGGCCGGGCGTGATGCTGGCCTCGGCCGGCCGCACCTTCCTGTCGCATTACGGCGCCGCCGTCGGCCGCCGCGTCGCCTTCTACGGCAACTCCAATTCCGCCTGGGCCGCCGCGCTCGACTTCAGGCGCGCCGGCGTCCACGTCGCCGCCATCGTCGACCCGCGCCCCGAGCCGCCGACCGCACTGGCCGAGGCCGCGCGCGCGGCCAATATCGAGGTGCTCGCCGGCCATGAGGTGACGGGGACCGGCGGGCGGCTGCGCATTTCCTCCATGAGCGTGCGCCCGGTGCGCGGCGGGCGCGAGCGCTCGATTCCCGTCGACGCGCTGCTCACCTCGGCCGGCTGGACGCCATCGCTGCACCTCTTCTCGCAGTCGCGCGGAAAGGTCGGATACGTGCCGGAGAAGCGCAACTTCCTGCCTTCGACATATGCGCAGGACTGCATCTGCGTCGGCGCCTGCAACGGCACCGAAAGCCTCGAAGCCACGCTGGCCGAAGCTTTCGCGGCCGGCGAGCAGGCGGCGCTGAAGACCGCCAAACCGGTTGCCCGCCCGGAGACGGTCGTCGGCGAGGACTGGTCGGGCGGCGCGGCCGGCGCGCCCGCCCATGTCGGGAAAAAGGCGTTCGTCGATTTCCAGAACGACGTGACCGCCAAGGACATCCGCCAGGCGGTGAAGGAGGGCATGCGCTCGATCGAGCACGTCAAGCGCTTCACCACCAACGGCATGGCGACCGATCAGGGCAAGACGTCGAACATGCACGGCCTCGCCATCGCTGCCGAGACGCTGGACAAGGACATCCCCGAGGTCGGGCTCACCACCTTCCGCCCGCCCTATACGCCCGTCACCTTTGGCGCCATCGTCAACCACGCCAAAGGTCCGCTGTTCGACCCGACCCGCCGCACGGCGATCCACCCCTGGGCGGAAGCCAACGGCGCGGTGTTCGAGGATGTCGGCCAGTGGAAGCGCGCCTGGTATTTTCCGCGCTCCGGCGAGGAGATGCATGCCGCCGTCAACCGCGAATGCGTGACGGTGCGCA
>CAZVTK010000128.1:0-13169 GCA_964629765.1 uncultured Mesorhizobium sp. | reverse complement strand
GCCACGACATGGCGGTGGTGGAGCGCATCAGCCACCGCGTCGCGGTGATGTATCTCGGCCGCATCGTCGAGATCGGGCCGCGGCAGGCCGTCTTCGATTCACCGCTGCATCCCTACACGCGCAAATTGCTGGCCGCGGTGCCGGTGGCCGATCCCGACCGTCGCCACCTTACGCGCGGCCTGATCGCCGACGAGATCCGCAGCCCCATCCGCGCGCCCGGATACCGCCCCGACCCCAGCCTCTACACGGAGGTTTCGCCCGGCCATTTCGTGCTTGCCGACACGACGGGCGGTTGACGCAACGCCAACGGCCGATATAATGGAATTACGGTATATATTACATAACTAGGGAATGGGTGGACAATGAAGAAATCAGCTATTGCAGCGACCGGCCTGCTGGCGCTGTCGTTGGGTTCGGCCTTTGCCCAGGACGGCCGCGGCGGGGTCATCACCGTGGCGACCATCGGCGAGCCGCCGACCCTGGACGCCATGCTGACCAGCACCGACGTCGTCGGCATGATCAGCCAGCATATCTTCGAGACGCTCTATACCTTCGGGAAGGGCTGGCAGATCGTCCCGCTGCTGGCGGCCGACCTGCCGGCGATCAGCGACGACGGCAAGGTCTACACGATCCCGCTGCGCACCGGCGTCAGCTTCCAGGACGGCTCGGCCTTCGACGCGGCCGACGTGGTCGCCTCGCTGAAGCGCTGGACCGAGGTGGCGGCGCGCGGCAAGCAGGTCGCCCCGCTGGTCGGCGCCATCGAGGCGGTCGACGCGGCGACCGTGCGCATCACGCTGACCAAGCCCTATGCGCCGCTGCTGGCGCTCCTGTCCTTCAACAACTCGGCCGCCATCATGCTGTCGTCCGAGAACCAGGATCCGCAGTCCATCGCCATCGTCGGCACCGGCCCCTACGCGCTGAAGGAGCACAAGCCCGACCAGTACATCCAGCTCGTCCGCTATGACGGCTACGCCTCCCTGCCGGGCGAGCCCGACGGCTACGGCGGCGCGCGCAAGCAGAACCCGGACGAGATCCGCTTCGTGCCCGTGCCCGACTCGGCCACCCGGGTGGAGAACGCCATCGCCGGCCAGTTCGACTATGTCGACTCGCTGCCGGTCGAGCAGTACGGCCGCATCGAGGCCGGCGCGCTCGATCCCGTGCTCGCCCAGGACTATGGCTGGCTGATGATGCGGATGAACAACAAGACCGGCATCATGAGCAACCCCGCCGCGCGGCGCGCGGTGCAGCTCGCGCTGAGCGAATCCGACATGCTCGCCGCCGCGTTCGGCGACGAGAAGTTCTACCGCGTCAACGGCGACATGTATCCCGAAGGCTTCCCCTGGGCGACGGACGCGGGCGTCGACGGCCATTACGACGTGGCCGACGCCGCCGCGGCGAAGGCGGAACTGGCGGCTGCGGGGCAGGAGGGGCAGAAGCTGCGCATCCTCACCAGCCGGCAGTACGAGTTCCACTACCGCATGGCGCAGGTCGCCGTGGAGTACCTGAAGCTCGGCGGCTTCGACATGGAGCTGGAGGTTGTGGACTGGGCGACGCTGGTGCAGCGCATCCAGACGCCGGAGCTGTGGGACATCTTCATCACCCACAGCCCGTTCCTGGCCGAGCCTGCGCTCAACACCATCCTGTCGCCCACCGCGGTGAGCTGGTGGAACACGCCCGAGATCAACGAGGCGATGGCCGCCTTCACCTCGACCAACGATCTCGACGAGCGCATCGCCGCCTGGAAGGTGATCCAGGAGCTGATCATGACCCAGGTCCCGATGATCAAGGTCGGCAATTTCAGCGCGCTGGCCGCGATGTCGGACAAGATCGTCGGCTTCGAGACGGCGCCCTGGCCCTATTTCTGGAACGTCACCGTTTCGGGCAAGTAAGTTCCTCCGCGCCGCGGCCGGCCTGCCGGCCGCGAATCTCCAGCCGCCGGGGTCCGTCCCCGGCGGTTTTCTTGTCAGATGCGAGCCGACCATGACGTCCGCGACCTTCATCGACAGCCTGCCCGCCGAAAAATCCGCTGCCATCCATGCGCTGTTTTCGCCCTGGGCCACCGATCGCACTCCCGGCGCCGTGGCCGGGGTGATGCGCGCGGGCAAGCCGGTCTTCGCCGCCGCCTGGGGCATGGCCGACCTCGCCTTCGGCATCCCGCTCGACAATCGCTCGGTGATGCGCATCGCCTCGCAGAGCAAGCAGTTCACCGTCCTGCTGACGCTGATGATGGAGGCCGAGGGGCGCCTGTCGCTCTCCGACGACCTGCGCGACCATTGCCCGTGGATGCCCGATTTCGGGGTGCCCGTCACGCTCCGGCAGATGGCCTCCAACACCAGCGGGCTGGCCGACATCCTCGACACGATGATCACCACCGGCGTTCCGATCGTCGCCCCGTCCTCGCGCGATGCGGCGCGGCAGATCGTCTCCCGGCACCGGCACCTCAATTTCGCGCCCGGCACCGACCTGCTCTACTCCAACACCAACTTCCTGCTGCTGACCGAGATTCTGGAGAAGGTCTCCGGCAGGAGCTATTGCGAGCTGCTGCGCGAGCGGATCACCGGCCCGCTGGGCATGGACTCGACCCGGCTGATGGTGCGCGACGACGAGATCCTGCCGCGGCTGGCGGGGCATCACCGGCGCGGCCCGGGCGGCGAATGGCTGCGCGCCGCATGGGGCATCGCCATCGGCGGCGAGGGCGGGCTCGTCTCTTCGCTGGACGACATGCTGCGCTGGCACGCAAACCTGCGGAACCCCGTCGTCGGCACGGCCGACATGATCGCGCGGATGCGCGATCCGGGCATCGTCATCAACGGCCATCGCTCGCCTTACGGGCTCGGCCTGGTCACGACCACCCATCGCGGCCGCGCCTGCATCGGCCATGGCGGCTGGATCGCCGGTGCGCGCTCGGAATCCTTCTGGATGCCCGACGCCGACCTGACGATCACGGTGGAGGCCAACCACGACGACCTGTCGCCCTTCCTCATCGCCCGCGCCATCGCCGACATCATGCTGGACCTGCCGCCGGCGCCCGCCGTCAGCGCGGGCGGCGCCTCGGCGATCGAGAGGGCTGCGGGCCTTTACCGCGAGGCGGGGGGAGGCCGGATGATGAGCCTGTCGCTGACGGGCGGCAAGCCGGTCATGGTGAGCAATCTCGGCGAGAGCGCGCTGGAAGAGGTCGCGCCGGGACGGTTCCGTGCGCTCGCGGCCATTCCGCGCTATGCCTTCGAGCTTGCCGCGGACGGCCGCATCCTCGCCGACAGCTACGGGCGCCGCATCGCGTTCAGGCCCGTCTCGCGGGCGCCGAAGGCGCCGGCGCGCGCGGCCGCGGGACGCTATGCCAGCGACGAGGCGGGACTGCACGCCGAGCTCGTCCTCGACGATGCAGGCATGCGCCTGCGGACGACCTCCGAACTGGGCGGCGACCATCTGCGGCTCGTCCAGTGCGACGACGACCTGTTCATCGCTCGGCCGATGTCGGACGAACCCCACGACGCATGGCGGTCGGCGCCCTGGGTGCTGCCGTGGCTCTACAGCGTCCAGTTGCGGGACGGCATGCTGGTCCTGAACAGCGACCGCGGCGCGGAGCTGGCGCTGCGGCGGGTGTGATCTCCCGCCGCCCGGCGCCGCATGGCCATCCCATGGGGCCGGGCCAACCGGGCCGCGGTCGGCGGGCCTTGAGCTTCAGGCGCGCCTCGTGCCCGTGTTGCAGACCAGCTCGCCCTTGCCGATGAAGGCCGTCGCGCGCTGGCGCAGCATGACGCCGGGGCCGGCGGCGCGGATCTCGACGGGGCGCGCATCGCGGCCGTGGACCGGATAGAGGAGCGCCACGAGATCGCCCGTCTTCACGTCGTCCCCAAGTCCGACGCAGTGCTCGACGATGCCGTCCTGCGGTGCGAAATGGCTGGTCTGCGGGCGCACCTCGACGCGGATCGCCGGCTTCGCCGCCGGAGCCGGGCCGTTGGCGAGGACGCCGTAGGCGTGGAGGCCGCGCAGGATGCCGTCGCGCATGATGCGCATCTCCTCCGGCGTGACCGCACCGCCGCCGCCGCCCTCGATCTCCACCGAGGCGACCCCGACGAGCGGCGCGGCGCAGCACCCGGCGCTGGGAATGGTCTCCTGCATATAATACTGGATATAGGGATAGTCCCAGGCGGTCAGGAGCTTCTCCAGGCCCGCCTCGTCGATCCGGCACTTGTCCGAAGTGAAGCCGAAGACCATCGGCACGACGCGGTAGTCCCTGCCGCCGGCATGGACGTCGACGAAGAGATCGGCCTGCGGGAACACCTTGTCGTGCATGAAGGCCGAGAGCCGTTCCGTGCAGGTGCCGTCCGCCTTGCCGGGAAAGGTGCGGTTCAGGTTCTGGCCGTCGATCGGCGAGAGGCGCATGCCGCGCTGCGAGGCCGGCGGGTTGATCGAGGGGATGATGATCAGGCGGCCGCGCACGTCCGCGACGTCGAGCTGCGAGACGAGCTGGCGCAGGATGAGCTGCGGCTCGTATTCGTCGCCGTGGGTGCCGCTGCTCACGACGACCCTCGGGCCTTCCCCGTTGGTGATGACGCAGATCACGTCGTCCTGGATGCCGTCCTCGGCCGGGGTATGCGCGCGCAGGTTGAAAACATGCTTGCCCGGAGTGGCCCAGTCGAAGTCGTCGAACATATCTCTTCGTTCCTCGGTTTCTTGATGGCGTCGGAAGCCGGCCGCACCGGCATGGATCGTCTGTCGGTCAGCCGTCGAGGTGGCATGCCGACTGGTGCCCGGCCGCCACGAAGCGCAAAGCGGGCTCCTCGATGCGGCAGCGGTCGTGGGCGAAGGGGCATCGGGTCTGGAACCGGCATCCCGGCGGCGGATCGCTCGGCTTCGGCGGCTCGCCGACGATCTCCAGCGCGTAGGCGTGCGCGGGCTTGGCGTTGACCGAGGGCGCCGCCGAAAGGAGAACCTTGGTGTAGGGGTGGTGCGCCCGCTCGAACAGCTCGTCCACCGTGCCCATTTCCACGATCTTGCCGAGATACATGACCGCGACCCTGTCGGCGATGAAGCGGACGACGCCGAGATCGTGGCTGAGAAACAGCATGGACAGCTTGAAGTCGGCCTTGAGCCCGTTGAGCAGGTTCAGCACCTGGGTGCGGATCGAGACGTCGAGTGCCGAGACGGGCTCGTCGGCGACGAGAATGCTCGGGCGAAGGACAAGCGCGCGGGCAATGGCAATTCGCTGGCGCTGCCCGCCGCTGAACTCGTGGGGGTAGCGGTCGAGATAGAGATGGGCCGGCCGCAGCCCCACGCGGTCGATCAGATCCTCGATATAGGCGTCCGCATCCCCGGGAGCCACGGTCTTGTGGATCATGAGGGGGCGCCGAACCGCCTCCCGCACGGTCTGGCGCGGATTGAGCGAGGCGTAGGGGTCCTGGAACACGACCTGCACGTCGCGGCGGAAACGCAGCGCCTCCTCCCGCGACATGCCGCCCAGCGGGCGGCCGCGCCAGGTGACGGTGCCGCTGCTCAGCGTCCGCAATCCCAGCACGGAGAGGCCGAGCGTGGTCTTGCCGCTTCCGCTCTCGCCCACGAGAGCGACGGTTTCGTTCTCGAACATGTCGAGGCTGACATTCTCGACGGCGTGGACATAGTCGCGCGTGCGCCCCAGCAGTCCCCGCCTGACCGGAAACCTGATCGACGCGTCGGCGACCTCGATCGTTCGGTTCTCGCTCATGAGGCAACCGCGCGGTTTTCGGCATGGAGCCAGCAGCGCACCATGCCGTCATCTTCGAAATTCATCTGCGGTGGCTCCTCCTCGGCGCAGCGCGCGAATGCCCTTGCGCAGCGCGGATGAAAACGGCAGCCGGGCGGCGGGGAGGACATGTCCGGCGGCGAGCCTTCGAGCGGCACGAGCGCGGCTTTCGGCACCCACGGATCGAGGATCGAGTCGAGCAGGGCCTGGGTGTAGGGGTGCTTCGGCGACCGGAAGATCTCGGCGGTCGCGCCGCTCTCGACGATCTGGCCCCCATACATGATCATCACGCGCTCGCACACCTGCGCGATCACCGCGAGGTCGTGCGAGATGAGAATGAGGGCGGCCTTGTAGCGGGAGCGCAACTGGGCGAGGAATTTCAGGATCTGGTGCTGGACCGTGGCGTCCAGCGCCGTGGTGGGCTCGTCGGCGATGATGAGCTGGGGCTGCCGGATCAGCACCGACGCGATGAGGGCGCGCTGCTGCATGCCGCCGGATAGCTCGTAGGGATACGAATTGGCGATGCGCTCGGGATCGGCGATCTGCACCGATTTCAAGGCATCGAGCACCATCTGGCGGGTCGCCGCATCCCGGGCTCCCCTGCGCCCGATGGCTTCGCTGATCTGGTCGTAGATGGTGATGATCGGGTTCAGGTAGCTGCCGGCGTCCTGGAAGATCACCGCGATCTCGGACATGCGGACGGCCCGCATGTCTTCGTCGCCCAGTTGCAGCATGTCCTTGCCGTCGAAGCGTATCGTGCCCTTGACGATCCGTCCCGGCGGAGGCACCAGCCGCGTCAGGGCCAGCGCGGTCATCGACTTGCCCGAGCCCGATTCGCCGACGATGCCCACCGCCTCGCCCCGCTGCACGCTGAGCGACACGCCGTCCACCGCGCGAACGACACCCTGCGCGGTCTTGAACTGGATGGCGAGGTCGTCGACCTCCAGCAGGATGTTGCTTGGCGGGAGCATGCTCATCCCTTCTGGCGGAGGCGTGGGTTGAGGAAGTCGTTTATGCCGTCGGCCAGCAGCGCCAGGCCCATGGCCATGGTCGATATCGCAAGGCCGGGAAAGACCGCGGTCCACCACGCCTGCCGCATGAATTGCTGGGCGGTGTTGAGCATCCGGCCCCAGCTCATGACCGCGGGATCGCCCGCGCCGATGAAGCTCAGACTGGCCTCCAGAAGCACCGCGCTCGGAACCTGCAACGATGCGGCGACCACCACCGCGGTCAGCGCGTTGGGGAGGATCTCCGTGAACACGATCTGGGAATCGCGCGCGCCGTAGACGCGGGCGGCCATCACGAACGGCCGCTCGCGCAGCGTCAGGAACTCGGCCCGCACCAGCCGCGCGATCTCCGGCCAGGAGAGAATGCCGATGACGAAGATCGTGCCCACCAGATTGGCGCCGAACATCGCGACGATGACGAGGGCGAGGAAGAAGCGCGGCAGGATCTGGAACACCTCGGTGATCCGCATCAACACATCGTCGATCAGGCCGCCGTAGAATCCGGACAGCGCGCCGACCAGCACGCCCACCGCCAGCGAGACGAGCAGCGAATAGAACCCCACCTCCAGCGAGGTCCGCGTGCCGTGCAGGACGCCGCTGAGCACGTCGCGCCCCAGGTGGTCGGTGCCGAACCAGTGGCTCGCCGAAGGCGGCTTGAGGCGCTGCCCGACGAGCTCGAACGGGCCGTAGGGCGAGAGCAGCGGGGCGAGGAGGCCGCACAGGAGGAAAACGGCGACGATGAAAAGGCCGATCACCGACAGCCGGTTGCGCACGAAGCGCGACCAGCCGTCCTTCCACCATTCCTTCCAGCGGTTCGGGCGGGCGCGGGCGGCGACGGGCCGCTGCTCCGGGCGGGCGGAGTCGAGGGCCATTATTGATACCTCACGCGCGGATCCAGGATGGAATAGGCGATGTCGGTGAGAATGTTTCCGATCACGACCGTGATGCCGATCAGGATCAGGATGCCCATCAGGACCGGGTAGTCGCGGGCGATGATGGCGTCGTAGGTGAGGCGGCCGATGCCGGGCCAGGAAAACACGGTTTCGGTCAGCACCGCGCCGGCGATCAAGGTGCGGAAATTGAGCCCGATGACGGTCACGACCGGCAGCACCGCATTCTTGAGCGCGTGCAGCCAGATGACGACGCTTTCGCGCGCGCCCTTGGAACGGGCGAAGGTGATGTATTCCATGCGCAGGGTGTTGATCATGCTGGCGCGGCAGACGCGCGCGATCAGCGCCATGTTGAAGACGGTCAGGGTCAGCGCGGGCAGCGCCAGATGGTGCAAGAGGTCGAGCGCAGCCTCCCATCCCTCCAGCTCGTAGCGCAGCGAACGCATGCCCTGGGCCGGGAACCAGCCGAGGTTGAGCGAGAAGGTCAGCATCAGCATCTGGGCGAGCCAGAATGCCGGCACGGCGAAGCCTACGAGCGACAGCACGGTCACGGACTGATCGACGATGCTGCCCTGACGGCGCGCCGACCAGACGCCGAGCGCGATTCCTGCGACGATGGAGAGAACGAACTGTGTTCCCAGCAGCAGGAGCGTTGCTGGAAGACGCGAAAGCAATATCGACGAAACGCTCTGCCTGGATATATAGGAATACCCGAGATCGCCCTGCGCGATCTGCCCTATATAGATGAATAGCTGTTCATAGAGCGGCCGATCCAGTCCGTATTCTCGCCTGATATTATCAATATAACTCTGCTCGACTACGGCATCGCCAACAATATATGTAACGGGATCGCCCGGAGCCATCCTGATAAGAAAGAAATTCAAGCAGACAATAATAAGAATGAGCGGAATTGTCTGAAATAGTCGCCTTAATATATATCCAGGCATCTTTATCTCGCGCGACAACGGGTCGGATTCTTCGATCCGACGAAATTCAGCTTTCCAATCCCTGATCCATTCGAAAGCCTATGGGGACGGGGGCGGTCGTGTCAAGGAATTTTATACGAAATCAGAATTCATATATATTTTGTGGTTTCGCAGACAAAATGCCTTGCCTGGATTTCCGGCAAACCCTATGGTCGGATGACTGCATCCCAATCGAGCAGGCAAGACATTCGCCATGAACCAAACGCAGGCATCCGCGCTGGAAGCCAGTATCCGCGACGACATTCGCCGCTGTGCCCTGCTGCCTGGGCAGAAGCTGAATCTTCGTGCGATGTCAGAGCGTTATGGTGCCGGGCAGAACCCTATTCGCGAGGCGCTGTCGCGGCTCGTCGCGACCGGGCTGGTGATCTCGCAGGACCAGCGGGGCTTTCGCGTCGCCGACATATCGGTGGACGAGGCGCGGGACATCCAGCGCCTGCGCATGCATCTCGATTGCTGGGCCCTGCGTGAATCCATCGAGCGCGGGGATGCGCAATGGGAGGCGCGGGTGATCGGCAGTCATCACCTGCTCCACCGGGTCCCCTTGATGAGCGCGGACGGATCGGGCGGCGTCAATCCCGAATGGGATCAGCATCACCGCGAATTCCACCGGGTGCTGATCTCGGGGATTTCGTCTCCGTGGCTGGAGCATTTCCACCTTCTGGCGGCGGATCAGGCTGCCCGCTATCGCAACTACTCGGTTTTTGCCCCGGCCCCGGAATCGGCCGCGCGCGACATCCAGAGCGAGCATGCGGCGATCGTCGGGGCCGTGGTGGCGCGCGACGCCGACCGGGCCTGCACCCTGCTCCAGCAGCACTACCAGCGGACGATCGATGCGTTGGCGCCGCAGGCCGCGGAGCGGCCCGCGGACCATAAGATCGCGGCGGCCCGCATTGCCGGCCGCCTGCCGGACCACCTTCCTTTCAAACTGAACGGGACTCAAACGGGAGATTGAGACTATGCCGGGTAATTGGACTGAAGATAAGTTCGTCCTGGGGCGCCGCGACTTCCTGCGGATGATGGGGGCCGCGGGGGTCTCGCTGTCGCCGCTGGTGACGGCGCTTCCCGCGGGCGCGCAGCAGGCCGCCCTGAAAAATGGCGGGGTGATGGTTTCCGGGATCAGCGGGGACATCTCGAACCTGATGTCCGGCCTCGGATCGGAAGTCGAGAAGATCCAGATCAGCGGCCAGATATTTGATACGCTCGTCGAAGTCGGCGCCGACTACAAGGTCCGCGGCAGCCTCGCCCACGACTGGGAGGTGAGCGACGACGGCTTGAGCTACACGTTCCATCTGCGCGACGGCGTCACCTGGCACGACGGCGCGCCGTTCACGTCCGAAGACGTCAAGTTCTCCATGCTGGAGATCAACAGTCAGTACAATCCCCTGGCCCGGCGCGCCCTGAGCGAGGTGCGCGAAATCGAGACGCCCGATCCCCTGACGGTCATCGTGCATATGAAATCGCCCGACCCGGCAATGTTCCCCTGGGCGTTTTCGCAGCCAAACTACGCGCAGATCTTCCCCAAGCATATTTTCGAGGGGACCGATGCGCGCACCAACCCCGCCGCATTCGCGCCCATCGGCACCGGCCCGTTCATGTATCGCGAATGGGCGCGGGGCAGCCATATCACGCTCGACCGCAATCCCAACTATTTCCTCAGCGACCAGCTCTTTCTCGATCGTGTCATCTTCAGGATCATCCCCGATCCGGGCACGCGCCAGCTCGCGCTCGAGCGCGGCGAGATCGACTACATCAACAACACCGCGCTGCCGGCCGCGTCGGTCGAAGCTCTCGCCGACAATCCCGATATCGAGATCATCCCCACCCTTCCTACTCACTTCGGCCTCATCCATATGTGGATGAACATGCGCGAAGGGCCGCTTGCGGCGAAGGAGGTCCGGCATGCGATCGCGCACGGCTTCGACCGGCAGCGGATCGTGGATCTCGCGCTCGGCGGCCGCGGACGGCCGGGAACGGCCCCGACGCGATCCGACACGCCGAATTTCTACACGCCGGATGTGCGCAGGTACGAGTTCGATCCGGCCAAGGCCAACGCGCTGCTCGACGCCGCCGGTTTCCCGCGCGGCGCCAATGGCGAGCGGTTCAAGCTGCGCCTGAGCTACATGGTGACGGGAGAGGGGGGCGCGCTGCAATCGGCCGCGGAAATCATGCGCGAGCAGCTCAACGCTGTTGGCGTCTCGATCCAGCTCATTCCTTCGGATGCCCAGACCTACACCGCGGCAGGACAGCAATGGGATTTCGACCTGTCGTTTGGATCATACGGCACGGGACCGGACCCCAAGATCGGCATCAATCGCTTCTACCTGACCGCCAATCAGATCAAGGGGCAATGGGCCAATATATCGGGCTACAGCAATGCGCTGGTGGACGAGCTGCTGACGCGCGCGGATGTCGAGATGAAGGAAGAAACCCGCTGGGATCTCTACCATCAGGCACAGCGTCAGATCGTCGAGGATCTGCCCGGGATCTGGATGTGGGAACCGTTCTACCCCATTGCGGTGCGCAAGGGCCTTACCGGCCTGCCGGCTGGCGCCCTGAACGGCGAAGGCTTCAAGAACGTCGGCTGGCTCGCCTAGTCTCGCTGATGCGGTGCCGACGGCCTGGTCCGCCGGCACCGCCTGAAACCACTTTCCGAGAACAGGAACGATACAATGGCCGCTTCACTGTCGGGCATCATAGGTGCGCCCGTCACGCCCTTCACGCAGGACGATGCCCCTGATTTTGCGACCTTTGAAAAGCAGATCGATTTCCTGATCCGCTCCGGGATCGATGCGATCGCCTATCCCATGCATATCGGGGAATCCAACAATCTCGAAGCCGGCGAGCGGCGTGAGCTGACGCGCGTGCTGGTCGAGACCGTGTCGGGACGCGTGCCCACTTTCGTTCATGTCTCGGCAGCAGGAACGAAGCTGGCGGCGACCATGGCCGAACATGCCGCGAAGGTCGGGTCGGACGGGATCGTGCTGCTGCCGCCCTATCACTGGAAAAGCCCGCCTGCCGAGGTCGTCAGGCATTATGCTGCGGTAGCCGGGGCGCATGGCGGCAAGCTGATCGCCTACAACAGTCCCAAGGCCGTTCAGGTGGAGATCACCATCGACATCGTGCGCGAGCTCGCGTCGCGTATTCCCGGCCTCACCGGCGTCAAGGACGGCACCTATGTCATGGAGGCGCTCACCGATTGGTGCCGTTTCGTCTCCACCGAGGCGCCGCATGTTTCGGTCTTCGCCGGGGTCGAGCATCTGCTCGGCTCGCATGCCCTGGGCGGCGCGGGTTGTTTCTCCGCATGCAGCGAGGTGGCTCCGGGTCTCGTGCGCCGCCTTTGGGATGCGTGCGGCTCCGGCGATCTCGAAGCGGCAAGGGAGCTGCAATACAAGGTCGGGCTGCTTCTGAAGCTGATGCTGCGCAACTACCCCTCCGGCGTGAAGTACGCCATGGAGGTGATGGGCCGCTCACCCGGTCACGCCAGGGCGCCTCTCGTGGCCCTGAGCGACGACGACAAGAGCAAGATGCGCTCCGCGCTTGCCGAGCTGGGTATCCTCGATACCGAACCGCACGGATGGGGCGCGTAGAAGGCTGCGCGGCATCGGCAGGCCCGCGGCAGTGGTAATAAATACAGGATTGAATCGGGTATGAGACTTGTACGGTTTGGCGACGCAGGTTTGGAAAAACCGGGGCTGTTGGACGAAAGCGGCAGGGTGCGCGACCTGTCGGGCGTTGTCCGCGACATCGACGGAGCGATGCTCGCTCCCGACGCATTGAAACGGCTTCGGACTCTGGATGTCTCGCGGCTGCCCGTCGTCGAGGGGGACGTGCGGTTCGGCTGCCCTGTCGCCAGTCCGCAGAAATTCATCGCCATCGGCCTCAACTATCGCGATCACGCGGCGGAAGCCAAGCTCCCCATTCCCGCCGAGCCCATCATCTTCCAGAAGGCGGTCAGCTCCATCGGCGGGCCGAACGACGACATCGTCATTCCGCGCAACAGCAGCAAGACCGACTGGGAGGTGGAACTCGGCGTCGTGATCGGCACGCGAGCCTCCTATGTTTCCGAACAGGAAGCGCTGGATTTCGTGGCGGGGTACGTCGCGCTGAACGATGTCTCGGAGCGCTCGTTCCAGATGGACCGCGGAGGCACATGGGACAAGGGCAAGGGCTGCGACAGCTTCGGCCCCGTCGGACCCTGGCTCGCCACGCGCGACGAAGTGCCCGATCCGCAAGCATTGGGAATGTGGCTGAACGTGAACGGCACCCGCGTGCAGACCGGAAATACGGCGAACATGATCTTCACGGTCGCCCGGATCGTTTCCTATGTCAGCGAGTTCATGACCCTCGTCCCGGGAGATATCATCGCGACAGGAACGCCGGCCGGCGTTGGAATGGGGCTCAAGCCGGAACCCGTGTTCCTTCGCCATGGCGACGTCGTCGAACTCGGCATCGACGGCCTCGGCCAACAATCCCAACGCTGCGTTTCATATCAAAGCTAGAGCCTTTCATGGCTACACGGAAACAGTTCTGTTTCCTCGATGGCGAGGCGATCCGCCAGGAAGCC
>CAZVTK010000127.1:0-13179 GCA_964629765.1 uncultured Mesorhizobium sp. | reverse complement strand
TTCGCCCACAGCAGCGCCGAGCCGATGATGCCCGTCAGGATCATCAGCCCGCCCATCGTGGGCGTGCCGGCCTTCTTGAAATGGGTCTGCGGCCCGTCGGCGCGGATCGGCTGGCCCTTGCCCTGCCTGATGCGCAGCGCCGAGATGATGCGCGGCCCGAACAGGAAGACGATGATCGCCGAGGTGATCAGCGCGCCGCCGGTGCGGAAGGTGATGTAGCGGAAGACGTTGAAGCCGGGAACCTTGTCCGCGAACTCCACCAGCAGCATCAGCATCGAATGTCCCCCTCGCCGCCGGTCATGGGGCGGCCGCGCCGCCGGCGCGCGGATATGCCTTGAGCAGGGCTTCGACGATGCGCGCCGAACCGATGCCGTTGGACGATTTCACCATCACCACGTCGCCGGCCCGCACGGTGGAGAGCACCAGCGGCGCCAGCGCGTCGACGCCGTCGCGGTGCTCCACCGTCATTGTCGCGGTCAGCTTTTCGGCAAGCGCCTTCATTTCCGGCCCGGCGAGCAGCGCAATGTCGACGCCCGCCTCGGCCACCGCCTGCGCCAGCCCCGCATGCAGCCGCGCCGCATGGGCCCCGAGCTCCAGCATGTCGCCCAGTACCGCGATGCGCCGTCCGCCCTCGGCGGGCCGGGCGGCGGCAAGCACGTCGAGCGCCGCCTTCATCGAGGCCGGATTGGCGTTGTAGCTCTCGTCGATCAGCACGACCTGCCCGCCGCCGGCTTGAAGCACATGGCGCTGGCCGCGCCCCTTCTCGGCGGCAAAGCCGGCAAGCGCGGCGGCGACCTTCGCCACGTCGGCGCCGGTCAGATAGGCCGCGCCGAGCACGGCGAGCGCGTTCTGCGCGATGTGGCGGCCCGGCGCGCCGAGCCGGAACGCATGCTCCTCGCCGGCGATGCGCACGGTGACGCGCGCCCCCCCACCGGCTGGCTCATCGGTCGGCTCGTAGCGCAGAAGACGGACGTTCGCCCGCGCGTGCTCGCCAAAACCCCAGACATGGTCGACGCCGGCCTTGCGCGCCGCCTTCTCCAGTTGCTTGAAGCGCTGGTCGTCGCGGTTGACCAGCGCGTGGCCGTCGGGCTCGACGCCCTCGAATATCTCCGCCTTGGCCATGGCGATCTCGTCCAGGCTGGCGAAATGGCCGAGATGGGCTGCGGCGATCAGCGTCACCACGGCGATGTGCGGGCGCACCATGGCGACCAGCGGCCGGATCTCGCCCGGATGGTTCATGCCGATCTCGAAGACAGCGAAATCCGCGTCTGCCGGCAGCCGCGCCAGCGTCAGCGGCACGCCCCAATGGTTGTTGAACGATTTGTCGGAGGCATGCACCTTGCCGACCGCGCCGAGGGCCAGCCGCATTGCCTCCTTGGTCGTCGTCTTGCCGGCCGAGCCGGTCACCGCGATCACCCTGGCCCGCGAGCGAGCGCGCGCCGCCTCGCCCGCCTTGCCGAGCGCGGCGAGCACGTCGTCGACGACGATCATCGGCACCGACAGCCGGCCGAGCGAGGGCAGCCGCGCCTCGGAGACGACCAGCAGCCCGGCCCCGGCCGCCATGGCGGCGGTGGCGAAGTCGTGGCCGTCGAACGTCTCGCCCTTGATGGCGAAGAAGGCGTCGCCGGCTTGCAGGCTGCGGGTGTCGATGGAGATGCCGCCCACCGCCTCCGGCAGGCGGCCGACGGGGCGGCCGTCCATGGCGGCGACGAGCACGTCCGAGGTCCAGAGCGGCGATGTCATGCGGCGAGCCCCGCCAGCGCCTGGCGCACCTCGGCATGGTCGGAGAAGGGCAGCGTCGCGTCGCCTACCGTCTGGCCTTCCTCGTGCCCCTTGCCGGCGACGATGAGCGTGTCGCCGGGGGAAAGCAGCGCGACCGCCTCGGCGATGGCCCGGCGCCGGTCGCCGATCTCGCGCGCGCCGGGCGCCGCGGCCATGATCGCGGCGCGGATGGCGGCGGGGGCCTCGGAGCGCGGATTGTCGTCGGTGACGATGACGATGTCGGCGAGCCGGGTCGCGATCTCGCCCATGATCGGCCGCTTGCCGGGGTCGCGGTCCCCGCCGCAGCCGAAGACGACAACCACGCGCCCGGTGGTGAAGGGGCGCACGGCGGTCAGCACGTTTTCCAGCGCCTCCGGCTTGTGGGCGTAGTCGACATAGACCGGCGCGCCGTTGGCCTTGGTGCCGACCAGCTCCAGCCGCCCGGACGCGCCCTTGAGCTTTTCCAGCGCCGCCAGCGCGGCCGCAACCGGCGTGCCTGTGACGATGGCGAGGCCCGCGGCGACCAGCGCGTTGGAGATCTGGAACTCGCCCGCCAGCGGCAGGACGACCTCGAACAGGTTTCCGCCCGCCATGATCTCGGCGCGCTGGCGCGAACGCTCGTGCTCCACGCGCTTCAGCGTCAGCAGCTCGCCCTTGCGGCCGACCGTGTGGACGGCGTTGCCGGCCGCGCGCGCGGCCTCGATGGTCGCGGCCGACCACGCATCGTCGGCGAAGACGACCGCCGGCGCGCCCTTGGGCAGCAGGTCGCGGAACAACCGCAGCTTGGCGCGGTGGTAGTCCTCGACCGTCGGATGATAGTCCATGTGGTCGCGGCCGAGATTGGTGAAGCCGCCGGCGGCGAGCGACACGCCGTCGAGCCGGTGCTGGTCGAGGCCGTGGCTCGACGCCTCCATGGAGGCGTGGGTCACGCCGGCATCGGCGAGCTCGGCCAGCAGCCGGTGCAGCGCGATCGGGTCCGGCGTGGTCAGCGAGCCGTATTCGTCGCGGCCGGGCGCGGTGACGCCCGTGGTGCCGATGCTGGCGGCCGCAAAGCCCTGCCGCTCCCAGATCTGGCGCAGGAAGGCGGCGACCGAGGTCTTGCCGCTCGTGCCGGTCACCGCGACCATGGTCCGCGGCTGGCGGCCGAAGAAACGCGCGGCGACGCGCGCCAGCGCCAGCCGCGGCTCGTCGACCTCGATCAACGGCGCGCCCGGCATCTGCGTTACCGAGCCCCGCGCAGCGACGACCGCCACCGCGCCCCTCGCGATGGCGTCGGCGGCGAAGCGGGCGCCGTCGGCCTTGCTGCCGGCGAGCGCGAAGAACAGGTCGCCCGGCGCCACCTTGCGCGAATCGCTGGCGAGCCTGGTCACCGCCGCACGCATCGAGGCGTCGACGGGCAGGATGCCGGCAAGATCGCTGAGTTTCATCAGTTCCAGTCCCCGGTACGGCTCGATCGGGACCCCTCCCTGCCGCGAGAATCAGCGCTTGGATACAAGCAGGGCGGCACCTTCATGGCCGAAATCCGGCATGACGCCAAGAAGAGGTCCGGCGCGCCGGATGATGTTGCTGGTCACCGGCGCGGTGTTGAGGCCGGAGGTGGCGCCCATGCCCGGCTTCTCGGCCTTCGGCTCGTCGAGGATGACCAGCACGACATAGTCGGGATCGTTGACCGGGAAGGCCGACAGGAAGGCGTTGAAGCGCTTGTCGGACGAGTAGCGGCCGTTGATCACCTTCTCGGCCGTGCCGGTCTTGCCGCCGACGAAGAAGCCCGGCACCTCGGCGCGCTTGCCCGACCCCGTCTCGACGTTCAGGCGGAAGAGGTAGCGCATCGCCTCGCTGGTCTTCTGGCTCAGCACCTGCGTGGTGGCCAGCGCCGCCTGGTCTTCGTCGCGCGGCAGGAAGGTCGGCTGCATCAGCTTTCCGCCATTGACGACCGCGGCGGCGGCCATGGCCGTCTGCATCGGCGTGGTGGCCACGCCATGGCCGAAGGAGATGGTGATGCGGTTGATGCGCTTCCATTCGGCCGGCTCGGTCGGCCTGGCCACCTCGGGCAGTTCCGTGTGCATGCGGTCGAGCAGGCCGATGCGGCGGAAGAAGGCGCGATGCCCTTCGATGGAAACCTGCTCGGCCATCTTGGCCGTGCCGATATTGGACGAGTAGATGAAGATCTCCGGCACCGTCAGCGTGCGGCCCTTGCCGTGGAAGTCCCGGATCGTGTGCTTGCCGATGGTCAGCGGCCGCGAGGCGTCGAAACTGTCGCGCAGCGACACCCGCCCCGAATCGAGCGCCATGGCGGTGGTGAAGCCCTTGAAGGTCGACCCCATCTCGAACACGCCGCCGGTGACGCGGTTGAGCCGGTCCTTGAGATGCGCGTCGACCGGATTGTTGGGGTCGTAATCGGGCAGCGACACCATGGCGAGCACCTCGCCGGTCCGCGCCGACAGCACCACGCCGCCGGCCGCGATGGCGTGGTAGCGCTCCATGGCGCGCGCAAGTTCGTCGCGCACGATGTGCTGGACCCTGAGATCGAGCGACAGGCGGAAGGGCTCCAGGCTGCCGGCTTCGGCGAGCCCCAGCGCGCGCAGGTCGGCAAGGCCCTGCGCGTCGATATATTTCTCCATGCCGGAGATGCCGCGATTGTCGACGTCGACGAGGCCGAGCACATGGGCGGCGGTCGCTCCGCCGGGATAAAAACGCTTCTTCTCCGTGCGGAAGCCAATGCCGGGAATGCCCAGCGCCATGATCTCGGCCTGCTGGCGCGGCATGAGCTGGCGCTTGAGCCACACGAAGCCGGCATTGCTGCGCAGCTTGTGGTAGGTCTGCTCGTAGTCGAGGTCGGGCAGGACGGTGGTCAGCTTCTCCAGCGCCTCGTCGGCGTCGATCACGCGGCGCGGCTCGGCGAACAGCGAGGCGGTGTTGATGTCGGTGGCCAGCACCTCGCCGTTGCGGTCGACGATGTCGGGGCGCGAGGCATAGACGCGCGAGGCCGGCCCGCTCGCCGCCGCCGGCTCCGACAGCCCGAGGTAGACGAGCCGCCCGCCGACGGCCGCATAGAGGCCGAAGAACAGCGCCATGGTCATGACCATGCGGTTCCGGGCCCGGCCGCCGCCCGACTTGCGGGCGCCGTCGACGACGATGCCGTTCAGCGACGAAAGCCGCGCCGGCAGCGGCAGGCGAAGGCGCGACAATAGACTCATGGCTTCACCGCCCCGGTGATCGTTGAGTCGGGCGATTGCCCGAGCCCCGCCATCCCGCCGGGATTGCTGCGGATCAGCATCTCGATGTCGATCTGCCGCTCGGGCAGCTCGGCCAGCGTGCCGATCTGCGTCGGCTCCAGCGGCTTGAGCTGGAGTTCGTCCGCATGGGCGTCGGCCAGCTTTTGCAGCCGCGCCGGCTGGGTGAACAGCGCCCAGTCGGCCTTGATCACCTCAATGGTCTCGCGCTCCAGCCTGATGTCCGCCTCGACGCGGCGCAGCGCCGCGAGTTGCCCCTCGGCGTCGTGCTTGAGCTTGTAGGTGAAGGCCGCGGCCGCGATCATCGCGCAGACCAGCAGCGTGTCGGTGGTGCGGAAAAGCTTCATGCCGCTGCTCCGAGGCCGCTGACGCCGCCGATCAGCGGCAGGTCGAAATCCGAAAGATCGCCGGCGCGCGCCGGCACGGCGGTGCGCGTGGCGGCCCGCAGCCGGGCGGAGCGGGCGCGCGGGTTGGCCGCGGTCTCGGCCTCGCCCGCCGCCACCGCCGCGTCGGGCTTGTCGAACGTGGCCGGCGCGGCCTCGACCGCCGGCAGGTGGCGCGAGCCGGCCGCCTTGCCCGAGCGGTCGGCGAGGAACCTTTTGACGATGCGGTCCTCGAGCGAATGGAAGGTCACCACGACCAGCCGCCCGCCGGGCTTCAGCGCCCGCTCGGCCGCCAGCAGCGCGCGGGCGAGCGCCCCGAGCTCGTCGTTGACGAAGATGCGCAAGCCCTGGAAGACGCGCGTGGCTGGATGGATCTTGTCCTTCGGCCCGCGCCCCAGCAGCGCCTCGATGGCGCCGGCAAGGTCGCGCGTCGTCTGAAACGGCCGCACGGCGCGGCGCTTCTCGATCATGCGGGCGACGCGGCTCGCCCGCCGCTCCTCGCCCAGCAGGCCGAAGATGCGCGTGAGATCCGAAACGCTGTTGCCGTTGACCACGTCGGCCGCGCTCGGGCCCGCCTGCGCCATGCGCATGTCGAGCGGCCCGTCCTGCCGGAACGAAAAGCCCCTTTCGGCCTCGTCGAGCTGCATGGAGGAGACGCCGATGTCGAGCACCACGCCGTCGACCGGTCCGCCCGCAATCGCGTCGAGATCGGCAAAATTGCCCTGCACCAGCCGTAGCCTTCCGCCGGCAGCCTCGACCAGCGCCGCGCCGGCCGCGATGGCGTCAGGGTCCCGGTCGATGGCGACGACCTCAGCGCCCGCGTCCAGCAGCGCGCGCGTATAGCCGCCCGCCCCGAACGTGCCGTCGACGATGGTCATGCCGGGGGTCATGCCTGGATTCATGCCTGTCGGGGACGCCAGCGCCGTCAGCACCTCGGCGAGCAGCACCGGAACGTGGCGGGCCGGTGCGCCGCCGGCGGGACGATCCGCGCCCGTCATCATTGCGGCACCTCGCCCGCTGGTGCCGCGCTTTGCCTGCGCAAGGCCCGCAGCCGCTCCAGCGCGGCCTCCGAATGCGCGCTGAGCCGCTGCGGCTCCCATATCTGGAAGCAGCGGCCCTTGCCGACGAAGGCGACGTCCGTCGTGATCCCGGTATAGGCCCTGATCTGGTCGTTGACCGTGATGCGCCCGTCCTGATCCAGCTTCAGGAACATGCCGTCCCCGTAATAGAGCAGCGCCATGTCGTCCGCCGTTTGCAGGAACGGGTCCTCCTGTGCGATGCGCTGCTCGAACACGTCGAGCAAATCCGGCCCGCCCACCTCGAAGGCCGGCGCGTCCAGCGAGCGGACGGCGTAGAGCTCCGAGTAGCCCCGCTTCTGCACGATCGTGCGGAAATGCGCCGGAACGGACACCCGCCCCTTCGCATCGATCCGGTTGATGGCGTTCGACAGGAACCGGTCCATCTTCCCTCGCGGCCCAATGCGCCGCCAATCCCCTCTTCGTCGCGCGGTCGTCGCGGACCCGCCCGCGCGAGCGGGCGCGCAAGGTCGCGCCGTCTGCCGCTTCGGCATCCGGCCGGCCGCTGCGCCGCTGCGCTCGAACATCTGGTCTGCGATTTCGGGATACCATGGGTCAATATGGGCGTCAACGGGAACAGCCTCCACCCCTGACCGCCGAAAGCGGGTGAAAGCGGGCGGCGGCCGCGCCCTTGCCGTTTATCGGCGGTTAAGCCTAACGAAGCGTTATCCGGGGCTGCGGCAGTGAATCCGGGTTGGCGAGATGCTGTCGGCCCCCACTCCGTCACGCTTCGCGTGCCACCTCTCCCCCTCGAAGGGGGAGAGGAAAGGTGCCCTTCATCGCGGCCGGCACTTCCTCTCCCCCGGGCAGGGGAGAGGTGGCACGCGAAGCGTGACGGAGTGGGGGTGGTTGGCGTGGCTGTTACCCCGGTCAGCGCCGCGATCCGGGGGGAGCGTGGCCGCTGTGGCACTCGCTGCCAGCAGTTCCCCGTCGCTCCGGCCGGGCGGCGAGATTGTCGTGGCTCACATTGCGCGCTATCTTGCCCGCAGGCGGTCCCTGACGAGGATCGAGTTCTCCCCCGCCTTCCGGCGCTGGGGGAATTTCCCCTCTACCTTCGGGACCGCCGCCCCGCCCCATTCGATGCAGAAGCAAAAGTGCCAGCCGGCCTGTAAGCCGGGTTCTGTATGGCCCCGCCCGAAAGCGGAACGTGGCGGCCATTCCTCTGGGACGGACATTGCTGTCCGCCTCAAGCAACCTACCCGGACGGCTCGGCCGGAAATGACCTGAGGGTCGCCCCTCGCGCCGTCCCTATTCGGTTTTGCTCCCGGTGGGGTTTGCCGTGCCGCTTCCGTTGCCGGTCGCGCGGTGGGCTCTTACCCCACCTTTTCACCCTTGCCCCGCCTCTCCTTCGCCTCGCCGCGCGTGACGGGAGGGGAAGAAGCGGCGGGGCGGTCCGTTCTCTGTGGCACTGTCCCTGGGGTCGCCCCCGCCGGAACTTGTCCGGCACCGTATTTCCGTGGAGCCCGGACTTTCCTCACGCGCGGCCTTTCGGCGATTGCGCGTGCGGCCGCCCGGCCGGCTGGCAGGGCGTATAAAGGGATTCACGCGGCGAAACGCAAGCCCGCCATCGCGGCCCCTACTCTGCAAGGTGCCGCTGCACCTTGTCGCAATAGGCGGCGGACACCTTGTTCATCTTCTTCGCGCCGTGGCCGGCATTGTATTTGAGGATCGCGCCGCACACCGACTTGCCGCCGAGCTGGTGCGCCCGACCGAGATAGCGCATGGCGTATTTGATGTTGGTGTCGGGATCGTAGAGGCCGGCGGCCGACCCGCGATAGCCCATCAGCTCCGCCGTCGCCGGCTTGATCTGCATGAGGCCGATCTCGCCGGCCTTGCCCTTGGCACTGATGCGGTAGTTGCTCTCCACCCGCACCACCGCATGCGCCAGCTTCACCGGCACGCCATAGGCGTTGGCGTAGCGCGCGATGATGCCGTCGATGCGCCCGCGCGGCGCGGGCGTCCTGCCGGCGGGCTTTGCCGGGATCGCGGCGGTGGCGGTGCGGTCGACCGCGTTGCCCGCATCGTCGAAGCAGCCGACGAGATAGCAGGTGATGCCCCCGGCGCCGGCGATGCCCGATCGCTCCAGACCGGCGGCGACGCCGATCGCGGAGAATCCGAGGAGAACGCCGGCGGCCAGCGCCGCGGCGTAGGGGTTCAGTCTTGTCATGCCTTGCCTTGCGTCTCGTCGTCCCCGGCCCCCGGTCGACGGACAGTCGGCGACCGGGGGCGGAACAGGTTGAGAGGTGCGGGCCGTGCGGCCCGGTGCGATGGAGCGGCAAATGAAGCCGGATTCGGCGCCAAAAAGGGCGCGCCGGCTCAATTTCGGTAACGCGGCGTTACAGTGCCGCTGTCGACATTCCGGTCAGGCGGCCGCCGCGGGCAGCGCCCCGATCAGCCGGTGCAGCGTCTCGATGGTCGACCGGTCGGCGATGCCGTCCACCAGCGCAGGCCGGAAATGACGCTGGAACGCCTCCACCACGGTTTTCGTCCGCGTGTCGAAAAACCCCGTGATCTCAAGCCCGTAGCCATAGATGGCGAGCATCGCCTGAAGCGCCTCGACCGGCTGGCCGCTCTCGCCCTCGGCCATGAAGCGGCCGCCGCCGATGGGCGCCGCGGGCACCAGATGGCCCACGCCGGCCGCGTGGAGCGCCGCCCACGGGAACTTTTCGCCGGGGTCGGCCTTGCGTCCCGGCGCCACGTCGGAATGGGCCAGCACGCGCTCCGGCGCGACCCCATGCCGCACTGCAACATCGCGGCAGAGCGCGATCACCGCCTCGATCTGCGCCTGCGGAAAGTCGGCATAGCCGAGCTGGTGGCCGGGATTGACGATCTCGATGCCGACGGAACAGGAATTGATGTCCGTTCTGCCCTTCCAGACGCTCACCCCGGCGTGCCACGCGCGATCGGCCTCGCGCACCATCTGCACCACGCAGCCGTCCTCGTGCACGATATAGTGCGAGGAGACCTCGCTGCGCGGATCGACCAGCCAGTCCTCGGCCCCCTGCCCGCTGCGCATCCCCGTATAATGGAGCAGGATCAGGTCGGCCGCGAGCCCGCCGCGCCTTTCGCCGAAATTGGGCGAGGGACGCACGGCGGCCCCGGCAAAATCCGGCATGAAGACGCTCATGCGGGGCTCAGGCTGCGCTCGATCATGGCGAAGGCGTCGTTGATCGAGGCCATGCGCCGGTTGGCGATCTCGATGAATTCCTTCGGCAGCCCGCGTGCCACCATCCGGTCGGGATGGTTCTCGGCGGCGAGCTGGCGGTAGCGCCTGCGGATCTCGCGCAGCGGCGTCTCGCGCGTCACCCCGAGGATGGCGTAGGGGTCGCCGTCGCCCAGCACGGCGTGGCGCGCGACGATTGTCGCGAACTCGCCCTCCGTCACCTCGAATATCTCGGCGACGCGCGCCAGATAGCGCAGCTCGCGCTCGTGGATGACGCCGTCCGCCTTGGCTATGTGGAACAGCCCGTCGAGAATGTCCTCCAGCAGCGCGCAACTGCCGCCGCCGTCCCCGCACAGCGCGGCCATGCGCGCCGCATAGGCCTCGAACCCCGCCACGTCCTGCTTGGCGAGATCGTAGAGGCGCGCGACATTGCGCTCTTCCTCGGCGGGTATGTGGAAGATCTCGCGGAAGGCGCGCACCTCGGCCTCGGTGACGATGCCGTCGGCCTTCGCCATCTTGGCGGAAAGGGCGATCATGGCGACGGAGAACGCCACCTTGCGGCGCAGTTCGGGGTCGCCCGCCAGCAGCGTGCGCACGGCCTCCACGACCTGCGAGAAGGCGGTCGCGGCCGTCTCGACAATGAGGCTGCTCAGGCGCGCCCAGATCGACATGGGCGCCGTTCTAATGCCAAACGCGCCGCATGGCGAGCCCGGGGCGAGACGTTCGGCCGCGTCATTTGTGCAGGTGCAGCATGCAGGCGGCGCAAGCGTCTTGACCGGAAGACACGGCAAGAAGAAAGGGCGGATGGGGACCGCCCTTTCTCCCGCCCGGCACATCCTTATTCGACGGGACGAATCTCGTCGGGGGATGCACCGTTTCCGGGTATCTCGTTCGCAGGCGGGGTCGCCATCGGGTCGGCCGGGGCGCCTGCCGGAGGAGCCGGGGGAACCGGCTGCACCCGCTCGACGGGCGGCTCGACGCTCTGCGTCGTGGTTTCGTCCGTGTCGGAGCAGGCCGCGAGGCCGAAAAGGGCCAAGGCGGAAGCCGACGCGATCACAAGCTTCTTCATATGCGTTCTCCAACCAAATCCGTGGGGTCGCGCGAGGTGCGATCCAGACCGACCGGGCCGGGTCCACCGCGCCGGTCGAGGAGGAAATGTTTCGACCGCGTGATCGGTTTCTTCACACTCGGAGTCCGTTTGTGACAGGCGGAGTCCGGGTTGTGACAGGACCGCGACGCGTTGCCCGGCAACGCATTCTTGCCTAGGGTCGGGCGCGAACGGGGGCGCCGATGGCTGGATCTTGGGACTTCTGGATCGACCGCGGCGGCACGTTCACGGACGTGATCGGGCGCGATCCCGCCGGACGGCTGCACCCGCTCAAGCTGCTGTCGGAAAACCCCGGCGCCTATCGCGATGCCGCCGTGCAGGGCATACGCGACCTGCTCGGCCTTGCGCCCGGCGCACCGGTGCCGCCCGGCCGCGTCAGTGAGGTGCGCATGGGCACCACGGTCGCCACCAACGCACTGCTGGAGCGCAAGGGCGACCGCACGCTGCTGCTCGTCACGCGCGGTTTTCGCGACGCGCTGCGGCTTGCCTATCAGGCCCGGCCCGACATCTTCGCCAAGAAGATCGTGCTGCCGGAGCAGCTCTACGAGCGCGTGGTCGAGGTGGACGAGCGCGTGCTGGTCGACGGCACGGTCGAGGCCGCGCCCGACCTTGCAGCTCTGCGGCCGGCGCTCGACGCCGCGCGCCGCGACGGCATCGACGCGGTGGCGGTGGTGCTCATGCACGCATGGAAATACCCCCGACACGAAAGGCTGGTGGAGGAGGCCTGCCGCGCGGCGGGCTTCCCGCAGATTTCCGTCAGCCACCGCGCCTCGCCGCTGATCAAGCTCGTCGGGCGCGGCGACACGACGGTGGTCGATGCCTACCTGTCGCCCGTGCTCTCTCGCTATGTGCGGCAGGTGGCGGACGAGCTGGGCACAACGTCACCCCCCTCTGGCCTGCCGGCCATCTCCCCCTCAAGGGGGGAGATCGACGGTCGCGATGCCGGCGATTTGCCAATCTCCCCCCTTGAGGGGGAGATGGCCGGCAGGCCAGAGGGGGGTGGGGCGTCGACCACTCCCCGCCTGATGTTCATGATGTCGTCCGGCGGGCTGACGGCGGCGGACCTGTTCCAGGGCAAGGACGCCATCCTGTCCGGCCCGGCCGGCGGCGTGGTCGGCATGGTCGAGACGGCGCGCATGGCCGGCTTCGACAGGGTGATCGGCTTCGACATGGGCGGCACCTCGACCGACGTCGCCCATTGCGACGGCGAGTTCGAGCGCACGCTGGATTCGGAGGTCGCCGGGGTGCGCGTGCGCGCGCCCATGCTGCGCATCCACACGGTGGCGGCCGGCGGCGGCTCGATCCTGCATTTCGAGGACGGCCGTTTCAGGGTAGGCCCGGATTCGGCCGGCGCCGATCCGGGCCCGGCGAGCTACCGGCGCGGCGGGCCGCTGACCGTCACCGACGCCAACGTGATGCTGGGCAAGCTCCAGCCCGACCTCTTCCCGGCCATCTTCGGTCCCGGCCGCGACCGGCCGCTCGACGCCGGCACGGTGCGCGAGAAATTCGCCGCGCTGGCCCGCGAGGCCGGCGGGCGCACGCCCGAACAGGTGGCGGAAGGTTTCCTCACCGTCGCGGTCGAGAACATGGCCAACGCCATCAAGAAAATATCCGTCCAGCGCGGCTACGACGTCACCGGCTACCTGCTGAACTGCTTCGGCGGCGCAGGCGGGCAGCACGCCTGCCTCGTGGCCGACGCGCTTGGCATGGAGGCGGTGCTGGTGCACCCCTTCTCGGGCCTCTTGTCGGCCTACGGCATCGGCAAGGCGTCGGTCTTCGCCTCGCGCCAGCAGGCGCTGATCCGGCCGCTCGCCGAGGCGTCGCGGCATGAGATCGACGCGATGATCGCGGCGTTGCGCGAACCCGTGTTCGACGAATTGAAGGCGCAGGGCGTGCCGGAGGACCGGATCGTGTGGGCGCCATGGCTGCACCTGCGCTACGACGGCACCGACACGACCTTGCCGGTCAACTTCGCCGCCGGTTCGCCCGCGGGGACGCTCGACCGCGCGCTCGCCGATTTCGAGGCGGCCCACAAGGCGCAGTTCGGCTTCGTCTACGCCGGCAAGGCGGTGATCGTCGAATCGGTCGACCTGCGCGGCCATGACGGCCGCGTTGCCGGGCGCGACGAGACCGACCGGCCGCTCGACCCGCGCGATGCCGTGCCCGGGCGGACCCGCATGGTGTTCTTCGAGGGGGCGGAACGGGCGGCGGGCGTGTTCATGCGCGCCGATCTGGCGCCCGGCCACCGCATCGCGGGCCCTGCCCTCATCGTCGAGCCGAACCAGACGATCGTCGTGGAGCCGGGCTGGCGCGCCGAGGTGACGGCGCGCGACCATATCCTGCTGCGCCGCTTCGAGAAGAAGAAGCGGGCGCAGGCGGCGGGCACCAGCGCCGATCCGGTGCTGCTGGAGGTGTTCAACAACCTCTTCATGTCCATCGCCGAGCAGATGGGCGT
>CAZVTK010000126.1:0-13323 GCA_964629765.1 uncultured Mesorhizobium sp. | reverse complement strand
CAGCAGGACTATCCCGCCGCTACCGTGGTCGACTTTCTCACCGCCGTTCTCACTTCCCCTGCAATCCAAGCATCAAACACACCCAACGCCAGCACCACCGCGGCGCCCGCCTCACCACGCCCGGCCACCCAAGCCGGGCTCGTCCCCGTACCGGCCTCGCAATCACGCGAGCCGGAACAGTGGAGACGACGATATGACCGCCACCATGAAGATCACCGAACTCCAGCGCACCGTCCTGGAAGCCGCCGCAGCGCGCGAGGGCGGGTTTGTCTGGCCGCTGCCGGAGGAGCTGGGGTTGAGGAAGGGCTCGGCAGTGCTGGTGATGAAGGCGCTGCTTGCCAAGGGGCTGGTGAAGGAGAGCCGGGCAAGGGCGGATGATCCGGTCTGGCGGGAGGATGCCGACGGGAAACCGATGACCGCGGTGATCACGCTTGCTGGAATTGCAGCGATCGGCGCCAACGCAGGCGCCACGGCTCCTGCAGATGAAAGCATCCCTGCCGCTCAAGAAGGGAAGCGCACGGCAGCACCGGATGCGCCATCCGATGCGGAACCGCGGCGTATGCCGAGGGCCGGCTCGAAGCTGGCGATGCTGATCGAACTGCTGAGCCGGGACGAAGGCGCCACGCTGGCGGAGATGGTCGCTGCAACGGGCTGGCAGGCGCACACCGTGCGCGGCGTGATGAGCGGGGCGTTAGCAAAGAGGTTCGGGCTGCGGATTACGTCCGAGAAGGCTGAAGGACGCAGCCGAAACTATTCGGTCGATCGAGCTTGACCAGCGCGCCGCGCGGGACCGTCTGATTGACAGCGTTTGACGCCGATCAACACAATTGCGTCGCCGATGCCTTATCGCAATGTGCAGATTGGAGGGCTTGGGTGCCAGTGCGACCTGATCATCGGCGATTTCTCAGCGTGCTTGCGACCATGCTGCTAGCCGTGCTTCTGGCGAGTTGCGGCTCCGTATCCAGCGGATGCAGTGCCACATGCAATCCCGACGAGCGCTTCCCTCCGGGGCTGGTGCGTTTCGCCGAGCGCCATGTGGAGGCCGTTGTCGCAGGCGGCGGCCCCGGCATTCGCTATCGCGATGGTCGGCTGTTGGGCAATCGCGAGGCATTGGATTACGTCTCCACGCTCGCGCAACCGGTCGACATCATGGCGACCACGAACCGTGGCACGCTCGTCGGACGGCTGATACCGGGCTATTTCACCCACTCCGCCGCCTATCTCGGAACAGAAGGCCAGCTACGCGCGCTCGGGGTGTGGCAGCATCCCGCGTCAAGCCTCTGCACTCAGATATCGCAGCGGGCAAGGTGGTGATCCACGCGAACCAAGAGGGCGTCCATCTCGCCAAGCTGGCCGACGTGCTGGATACCGACCGCGTATTGCTGGCCCGACCGGGCGGCGAGCACGGATTGTCGCGGCGTCTTCGACGCGAGAGCGTCATCGCGCTCGCATCGCGCGTGGGTATGCCTTTCGATTTCCATTTCGACGCCACCACGCCCGATGAACTGTTCTGCGTGGAACTGATCCAGCGCTCGATGCCGATGATCAAGCTGGACGTGGAAACGATCTACGGGCGGCCGACGATCAAGCCCGTGGCGATTGCCGAGGCCGTGTTCAAGGGCGGCTCCAATTTGTCGTTCGTTTCCTACCTGAAGGGAACCAAGGGTGGCTTCCAAGGCGTCTCGAAGGAGGATTTGCGACGCGAACTGGCCGAGGCAGAGGCTAAGGATATGAAACGCGCGGGTTGCGGAGACACTGACATCACACCGAGTGAGGTTGCCAGAACCGCAGGATAGGGCTTTCGCTTGATCGCAATCAACGATCACGCCAGCAGCCGGCATATGGTGGGGTGCGGTCGATGTGACCGCCCTATGAACCGGAGGTTCCAATGCGCCGCGTGGTTGCCAGTCTTGCCGCCTCGGCAGTTATCGCCCTTGCTGCCATCCCGGCCCATGCCGGCGACTGCGAAGGTCGTGTGGTCGGCGTGAAGCCGATCAGCCAATACAACCATGCCACGGGTGCCGGGTTCCTCGCTGTGCGCAGCGGACCGGGCGGGAGTTTCCAGCAGATCGGCGAACTCTATCTCGGCGACAAGGTGTCGGTTTGGGACAAGAAAGGTAACTGGCTCGCCGTCACCTGCATGAGCGGTCGTTGCACCAGCCCGTATTGGGGTCAGCCGACGCCACAGGGCTGGGCGCACAAGAACTATCTGCGCATTGCCGGTGTCTGCCCTCGCTAAGATCGGCCAAATCGCCCTGTGATGGCTAGGCATGGGCCGGGCTCCTTCGGACAGCCGCGCCGACGTCAGCCTTTGTTCGGTACACCGTCCCTGTACAGGGCCAGAATGGCAGAATTGACATCTTCGCGATGCAGAAAGCCTTCATATTGAAGACATTCGGCCGTCTGCAGTTTGGGATCGATAGTAGTAGCGCCGATCGCCGCACAGAGCGAACGTATGACCAGGGCGTCGGCGAAGAAGTTCGGGATCGTGATCACGTCCGAGAAGATCGAGGAATGAAGCTTCTCTCCAGCCGGCTGAACCTCTGGTTCATCGAGCATTTCAGGACGCACGACGCCCGGCTCCACCATCGGCTGGGAGCCCACGACCATTAGGGCCGGACCCGAGCCTCACCGTCCCCGCGGTCCCGACTCGGTCGACAAACGATGTCTGCCGCACTTATTGTACTGCGATGGGCAGGGTGACCAAAGCATGAAGCGCATTCTCACGAGCCTATTTGCATATGCTGTACTCATGAGTAGTACGGCTCTGGCCGACCACATGAACGGCACCTATTACGGCACTGGCAACATCGAAGGCGCCAAGCTGGACCTGAAGCAGGACGGCCGCCGTATCAACGGAGACATCACCGGCACGATGGGCGCCTACCTTTCGGGGCGCACGGACGGAGGCGACAAGGCCACCGGAAACCTCGAAGTGTCGTCCGGCGACTCGATGGACTTCACCGCGACGTGGTCGCGCGACGGCTTCGAGATGAACATAGCCACGCCGCAGGGCAAGCGCAGTTGGTTCTTCTCGGTCAACGAACCGGCGCCGCGCCCACAACCGCCCGCCGACGACGATCCGGACACTCCCGAACAGCCGGGCGTGCTCCCGCCCCCTCCTCCTCCTCCGCCGCCACCACCACCTCCGCCGGAAGTGCGCGTGTATTACTACCTGCTGGATGCTGCCCATCAGGTGATCGGCCCCTTCTCTCTGGAGGAGGTCAAGCGCCGGATCGCGGCGGGCGAGGTCAAGCCGGTCGATATGGTCTGGAAGACCGGCCTGCCGGCTTGGGTCCAGGTATCGACGCTCGAAGAGCTGATGAACTGATCCTCGCCCGTTTGCGGTCCAGATATCGGAGACGTGCTACAGACCCATCTCGTTTAGCACCGCGCGTAACCGCGCGCCGACGCGAAGCTGCGGGACGGACGGTTCGAAGCCTTCTCGCTTCTCGCGCGCCGTAATCTTGTCCTTGGCTTCCTCGAACGCCTTGACGAAGTTCTTGTGCCTGGGCAGCGCGTCGCGGAAGAAGGCGCGGCCGAAATAGGTCCATTCCGCCGTGTTGGTGCAGCCGAAGGACGTGCGGTCGCTGGCCGCGGCTGTGATCAGCAGCGTGTTCTCCTCCGCCAGCGCCGGCACGAACTGGCCGGAATAGCAGGCCGACACCACGACGATGCGATTCTTGATCCGCGCCGCGCCGAGGATGCGGGCAAGCTGCGCGCCCTTGAGATCGCCGAGACTGGTGTCGTTCATGAACAGGCTGAAGCCGTCCCATTCCACGCCGTGCGAGGTCATGAACAAGACGAGCAGATCCTCCTCGGGGTCCATCACCTCGGCGACGCCCATGATCGTCGCTTCGATCGTCCTGTGCGTCGCCAGCGGCACCTGGTTCAGCGTCTCGCGATGGTTGACCAGCGACACGGCGCGGCCCTGCGCGCCGAAGCTCTTCTCGAACAGCGACCGCACCGCCCGGACCTCGCGGCGGAAGACGTGTTGGTCGCCCCAGCCGGCTATGCCGACGAAATAGATGTCGCGGACGCCGGGCTGCTGCGGCGCGACCTTGCCCAGCGCCTCTCCCACCATCTGGTCCTGCCGCGCCAGCGCCTCGTCCACCAGCTTCTGCACCCGTGGATTCGGGTCCGCCAGGGCCGGCGCCGCGATGACCAACGCGACAAAGACCGCGAGCGCGGCGAACTGCGCGAGGAGGGCGGCGGCACGGCCATGAAGGCTTGGAGGACGATTGGTGGCCACGCGGCAACTCCCCATTGGCGGCTTCGACACCGGCATAAGGGATAACGTTGCGGAAATATGGTCAAGCCTCGGCAATTTCGCAGGAGCCGGATCGTGGTATCCGTGATCGCCGCCGCAGTATCCCCCGGCGTTTCCGCACCACCGGCATGGTCACGTTCTTGATCCACCAGGCATACTCGCCGGTGAAGGTTGTGGTTGCCAGCACCTCGTTCGATGGGTCGACATGCATGTCGTACTGCTCCGGCCTGTAGGGAAAGGAGCTGAGCCCCTCCATGACCGGGTCGTCGGGGCGACGCCTACCGAGGGCTGACTCGAAACTGGCGATGCTGATCGAGTTGCTGAGCCGGGACGAAGGCGCCACGGTGGAGGAAATGATCGCCGCGACGGGCTGGCAGGCGCACACCGAGCACGGCGCGATGTCCGGGGCGCTGGTAAAGAGGTTTGGGATGAGGATTGTGTCGGAGAAGGGCGAAGGGCGCGGAAGGGTGTATCGAATTGCGTGAGAACCAGACCCGGCTTGTGCTGGTCAGCTGACCTACAGTAGCGAGACCAGGGAGGATCAGTGGATCCTGAAAACTCAATCGCTTACATTGGATGCAAGACATGGTCCAATGCAGACGCCAAGCGCGTTCACGCGGTATCATCCCGGGACTACGTAGCGCCTTCGATTGACAACAGCGTGAGCAACTCGCACCGCTCGTCATTTACACGGCTTCCATTCGGCATCCCGTGGATGAAGGCAGTAGCCCGCATCGACGAGATGGGCAGTCAGTACGCCGGCAGTGATGCAGGCCACCTTCATCTCCGTCTCGCTGATGGGTTCGCCATCCAGGCTGGTGCCTTCCCAGCACATATGGGTGACCGTCTGCCAGTGCTGCTTCGCCGTTTCGGGAGACATGGGAAGGCCCGGAACTGTCGCCGACATGGCAAGGAGGAGCAGGATTGCATTCATGGAAATCTCCATGCCGCATGACCGTATCGGCAGTCACGATCCTTACCCGAGTTGCCCTCCTTTTTCACCCCGGCGCATGCGCAATGGCCACTTCAACTCAAGCCCGGCATTTCCGGCCCAACGGGGACGATGCCCGTCGGGTTGAGCGCCTTGATCGAATAGTAGCCGCGCTTGATGTGGTCGATATTGACCGTCTCGCGAATGCCGGGCAGCGCCAGCACCCGCGCCACATAGGCACTCAGACGGGCATAGTCGGCGATGCGGCGCAGATTGCACTTGAACAGGCCGTAATAGGCCGGGTCGAAGCGGATCAGCGTGACGAAGAGCCGGATGTCGGCCTCGGTGAAGCGGTCGCCGGAGAGGTACTTCCGCCCGTCGCCGAACCGCTGCTCCAACTCGTCGAGCATGGAGAACACCTCGGCGAAGGCTTCCTCATAGGCTTCCTGCGTGGTGGCGAAGCCGGCGCGGTAGACGCCGTTGTTGAGCCGCGGATAGATGCGCGCGTTGAGCCCGTCGATCTCGTCGCGCAGGTCGGCCGGGTAGAGGTCGACCGAATTGTCGGCGAGGTCGCCGAAGCCGGTGTTGAAGATGCGCACGATCTCGGCCGATTCATTGTTGACGATCGTGCCGCGCTTCCTGTCCCACAGCACCGGCACCGTGGCGCGGCCGTTGATCTCCGGGTCGGCGCGCGTATAGAGCTCGTGCAGATAGGTGGCGCCGTTGACCGTGTCGCGGTCGGAGCCCGGGTAGTCGCCGAAGCGCCAGCCCTGGTCGCTGAGCGTCGGATCGACCACCGACACCGAGATCACGTCGTCCAGCCTCTTCAGCTTGCGCGCCATCAGCGTGCGCGAGGCCCAGGGGCAGATATAGGCGACATAGAGGTGGTAGCGGCCGGCCTCGGCCGCGAAGCCGCCTTCTCCGGTGGGGCCGGCGCTGCCGTCTTGCGTGATCCAGTTGCGGAAGCTCGAGGTCTGGCGCACGAAGCCGCCCTTCTCGTCCTTGGCCTGCACCGGCTGCCAGTCGGCCGTCCACTTTCCGTTCACCAGCATGGTTCGTCTCCTTAATTCCTGAGCGTGATGGCGATGCCCCACGGATCGCGGAGCGTCGTGCCCTGATCGTTCTTTTCCACGTCGATGCCCGCCGCTTCGGCGCGCACGACGATTGCAGCGATGTCTGCCGGATCGCGGACGAGGATCTCCACCGTGTCGAGCCCCGCCATGTCCGAGGGACGATGGCCGGCGCCGCGGCTGTTCCAGATATTGCCGGCGAGCTGGTGGTGGTAGCCGCCGCTGCCGTAGAAGCTGGCGCCCGGATAGTCGACGGTGACCTCGAAGCCCAGCACGTCGCGATAGAAGCCGTCGCCCGCCGCCGTGTCGCCGACGCGCAGATGGACGTGGCCGATTAGGCCGTCCTCGGGAAAGCCGGTCCAGACGGTGCCTTCAGCCGCCGCGCGCAAGTCCTGCACGTCGAGCGGCTCGGTGGTCATCTGGATGCGGTCATCGGCGTCCAGCCATTGCGCGACCGGGCGGTCGACATAGACCTCGATGCCGTTGCCCTCGGGATCGGCGAGATAGAGCGCCTCGCTGACGATATGATCGGAAGCGCCGTGCAGCCGCACGCGCTTTTCGGCGACATGGCCGAGCCAGCGGGCGAGGTCGGCGCGCATCGGCACCAGGAAGTTGGTGTGGAACAGGCCCGCCGGTGCCGCTCGCCGGGGATGAAGGAGGGATCGGCCCTGAGCACCAGCAGCGGCGTGCTGCCGGTTCCTAGTGTCGCGCCGTGCTCGTCCTTCGCCATCACGGTCAGGCCGAGGACGTCGCGGTAGAAATCCGAGACGGCATCGAGGTCGCGCACCTTCAGCGTGACCTTGCCGATCCGCATCGGGGCGGTGCTCATATCGAAATAGTCTGTCGCCTGCGTCATGACGGATGCTCCCGGAAGATGGGCGGCCGCGAAGGGATTTTCGCGGCCGCGACGTATGGGTCAGGCGCGGTTGCGCTTGAGCGCGAAGGCGCCGTCGCCGAGCAGGGACTGGGCGACGAGGGCGATCGCCCAGAAAGCTGGGAATTCCCAGCCGCCGCCCTGGCTGTCGAAGAAGAAGCCGGCCGCGCCGTGCGGGGCGTAGATCGAGCCGAGCAGCACCGGCACCAGAGCGAGCGAGACCCAGCGGGTCCAGAGGCCGGCGATCAGCGCGACGCCGCCCACAAGCTCGGCCGCGATCACCAGATAGGCGAGGAAGCCGGGAAAGCCGAGGCTCTCGAAGAAGGCGGCGGTGCCGGCCGGGGTGAAGACCGCCGGCTTGAGCCAGGCGTGGGCGAGGAACATCCCGCCGGTCGAGACGCGCAGGATGGTGGCGGCGAGGTCGGCGTTGGAGGCGCCGGAAACGAGGGCCGGGCGAGTGGCCTCGACGGAGGTTGCGTAGGTCATTGGTCGTGGTCCTTGGTAAAACTGTTCGGATGCCGGCTCAGGCTACGCCCTGCCAGGCGGGCGCGATGTCGGTGCCGTGGCCGAGGCCGTAGCCCAGCGCGATGTTGAGGCCGGCGACCGGCTCCAGGTAGCGGGCCGAGGCAAGCCCGCCGGTTTCGACCGCCGAGAAGCCGGCGCCCTTGGCCAGATCGGCAACGGTCTTGCGGGCTGCGGCGTCGTCGGCCGCGACGAACACCGTAGCCGGCTTGCCTGCCGCCTTGCCGCCGTTCTGCAGCACCGAGGCGAAGACGGTGTTGAAGGCTTTCACGACCTTCGCCGCCGGCGCGCTCTTCTGGATCTCCTCGGCCGCGCTGGTCGTGTGGCCGACGGTCAGGCCGGAGAAGTCGGCGGTCAGCGGGTTGGTGATGTCGATGACGGTCTTGCCGGCAAGCCCGCCGGCCGCGCCGACGACTTCGGCGGCCGCCTCATAGGGCACGGCCAGCACGACGATCTCGGCGGCGCTGGCGGCGTCGGCGAAGGAGCCGCCGGCAATGCCGCTGCCGAGGCTGGAGGCGACCGTCTCCGCCTTGGCGGGGTCGCGCGAGCCCAGCGTGACCTTGTGGCCGGCCGAAGCGAAGAGGGTGGCGAGGCCGCTCGCCATGTTGCCCGTTCCGAGGATGGAAATGTTCATGTCGGTTCTCCTGATTGTGACGCCGGGGTTCCGATGGCTGGCGTCGTATTCCGGGGAGAACATGCCCCTGCTGGAGGCGAATGATAATCCGTCCGTTCCAGAAGTTCATTGCTTCCGCGATGGAAACAATCTACCAGCCTTCCTCACAATGCGGCGTGCCGCGATAGCGCTCGACCAGGAAGTCGACCAGCACGCGGACCTTGGCGGCGAGGTGGCGGCTGTGCGGATAGAGCGCGTGCACCGCGTAGGGCTCCGTCTCGAATGTCTGGAGAACCTGCCGCACCCGGCCTTCGCGCAGTGCCGCGCCGGCGATGAAGGCGGGAACGCAGGCGAGCCCGAGGCCGGCCTCGGCGGCCTTCAGGCAGGCTTCGGCGTTGGAGTAGCGGATGCGCCCGTCGATCTGGGTGCTCGACGGCTCCCCGCCGGCCGCGCGGAACGGCCAGCGGCCCGGCTCCCTGAAGTTCGTGTCGACGATGCAGTCGAAACGCGGCAGGTCGTCCGGCGTCCCGGGGATGCCGCTCTGCGCCAGATAGGCGGGCGATGCGACGACGACGATGCGCACGTCGCACAGCTTGCGGGCGATCATGCTGGAATCGCCCGGCCTGCCGACCCTGACGGCGAGGTCGAAACCTTCGTCGATGAGGTTCACCACGCGGTCGGAAAAGCCGACGTCGAGCTCGATCTCGGGAAAGCGCGACGCGAACGCGTTCAGCACCGGCGCGATCTCCATGGCGCCGAAGGTCAGCGGGGCGGTCAGGCGCAGCCGTCCGCGCGGCGCGCGGGACGCGTCGCGAATGATAGCGTTGAGATTGTCGAGCTCATCGATCAGCGGACGCAGGCGATCGAAATAGGCTCGCCCCGCCTCGGTCGGCGACACGGCGCGCGTGGTGCGGCTGAGCAGGCGCACGCCGAGCTCGCTTTCCAGACGTGAAACCAGCTTCGACGCCTGGCCCGAACTGGTGCCGAGCCGTCCGGCGGCGGCGGTAAAGCTGCCGGTCTCCATCACCGCCATGAACATCCGTTCGGCCTCCAGCCTGTCCAATGCCTGCTCCGATCACGTCCTGGCCTTCGCAAGTCTACCATCGGCGGAGTCGGGTCGGATAGGCGTCGCTACCCGGCCGAACGGCGGGAGTGACAACCGCCCCTGAACAGTCCGATACTTTCGCCGGGGTCTTCGTATGGGAGCGGGGAAGAGTTCCATCTGTTCATTGCGCGTGTACGCTCCGTCCTGCCGAAGGATGCATAGTCTTCCGGGCCTGCCGCGACGCGGGCGGACGTGCGCTGCCCGGGCCGAAACCCGCATCCGTCTTGCCACTGCAGGAAATACGGGCAACTATCCAGATTCTGTTTTGCGAGGCGTCATCTTGACTTCTGCCGTGAAGATCACCGGACGTATCGTCGCCGCCGGGCGCGCCCTTGTCGGAGTCGGACGCGAAGATTTCGCGAGAGTTGCCGGGATGCCGGTCGAGAGGATCGCTTTCCTTGAGGCCAGCGGCAGCGCCTGGTTGCCGACGCAGGACGACATCGAGGCGGTCTCGCGCGCACTTGAGCATTTCGGCGCCGTCGTGATCGCCGAGGACGGGAATATGGGGGCGGGCGTCAGGCTGAAGTTCACCCGCCAGGACGTGAAACAGATCCTGCGGCTGGAAGGAGAAGGCGGAATCGCCCGTTCCGACGACTCACCCTGACGCCGGCAAGGGCTACGACACGCTGATGGTCGGCCACGGCACCCCGGTCGGCTTCGACGTCGTCGACGGCAACATCGCCTATCTGCGCAAGGCCAAGGAAATCCACGCGGCCAGCGGCGATGCCGAAAGCTTCGCCAAGGCGCTGAAGGGAGCCTATCCGGGCTACTACGGCGGCGGCTGGGTCGATTTCTCCAGCCTGCTGCTCTACGGCATCATCAATCCGTAGTCCGGCAGATCATCGGAGACCTGCGTTGGCGACGGCTCGATCCGCCGCCAACGCGTCCGGTCGGATGCCGAATGCTATCAGCGGCCGGTTGTGCTGCCTTGACAATTGGAATGACATGCCGCCGATGGATGCATAGCGTGGCGCCGTCGCCATCCGGAGAATCGATGTGATCGCGAAGACCGCCTATTGGCTGAGCACGGTGATCTTCTGTGCCATGTATGCCTTCAGCGTGTTCACCTACGTTTCCGATCCGGCGGGGTCGGCGGCGGGATACGAGGCGGTCGGATATCCGTCCTACCTCGTCACGATGATGATCTTCGTGAAGATTGCGGGGATTGCCGCTGTCCTCGTTCGCTGGCCGGTCTGGCTGGTCCAACTCGCCTATGCGGGCTTTTTCTATCACCTGATCCTGGCTTTTTCCGCGCATGTCGTCTCCGGCGTGCCGGGTTTTGAAATCGCGGTCGGCCTTCTTGCCTGCGTGATCATATCCTGGCTCACGCAGAATTTGGCGCGCTCACCCGATGCGGCCTACGTGCCGGTCTGGTTCGGCGGCAGGGTCTGATCTGCGGTCCGGGAGCGTTGTCATGCGCAAGATTCTTGATGCAGTACTCTGGATGTTCATCGCGCCGGGCGATTTCGTTGCCAACTGGTTTGGCGTAACGCAGGACCAGAATCGCGATCTGCTCCGGATGCTGGTGAACTCGCTGTTCTGGATCGTCGTAGCGGTGATAGGACTGGCAATCTGGACGGCCGGGCTCCCGATGTACCAGTAGGCCGCGATCGCCAGCGGCGCGCCGGTGCGGCAATTCCCGTGGTCGCCTGCCTGACCGCCGCCGCGCTGTTGTTTTGCAGGGCCGCGAAGCGGCGCAAACAAATGTCCGCCTATGGACGTCGGCCGGACCTATGGCAGCAATTCGGCGTCCGTCATCACCACGTCGCCCAGATGCCAGATCGTGTGCGCTTCCATGAGGTCGCCTCGGACGGCAAGGGCCCCGCTTGTCGAGGCCATCAGATTTCGGGGTTCCTTTCCGGGAGCGAACACCACGTGGACGATGCGGGGGGCGAAGTCGACCATGTCGCCGTCGAAGTTCTCCATCCGCACGCAGACATCGCTGGTCAGAAGCACCCAGCCCTTGATCGTGTCGCCGTTCGGATGCCGCGTTTCCAGCAATCCCATCCGGCCCGACAAGGGCTCGGTGGGCAACTGGCAGTCAGCCATCGCGGATGAGGTTGCCAGCGCCAGCGGGATGGTCAGCCAATATCGCATCTGATTACGCCCGCCTTTCGCTACGGCCGGGAAAGAATATCGGACAGGTACCTGCCGTCGTCGGTGAACACCTCGATGACCAGCCACCCCAGCTCGTCGTCCAGCACCACGCCGAAATTCAGCGTGTGCGCGGCCCCGTTGCCGCCGGTCACCGTCGCCTGCACCCGGGCTTCGCCCTCGCCGGCAAGAACGACCTCCGTGGCAACCCCGACGATGGAGGTGGTGCCACCCGTCAGGAAGGCCATGCCCGCATCCGCCGCCGCGCTGTCCCATTTCGCTGCCGTGTCCGGATACCAGAGCTCTGCGCCGCCGGGAGGCACGTCTTGCCACGGATACTGGCCGTAGATGCGGTCGACCGTGTCCTCCGGCTCCGCCGCTTCAACAGGTCCGGGCGCAAAAGCCAGCAATATGGCTGCGCAAAGCGCGAATTTTCGCAATCCATCCTCCCCGCATGAACGCCGATCCCTTGATATCGGCTTCGGCGATGCGATGGAAGGCTGACGCCCGCCGGCCTGCGTGAAGCACGGCTCCTCACGCCGGGCCTGTGGTTCCGGCAGGCCCGGCGGACAATGACGCTTCGTCTCCTCCGCCGGATCGCCCGAAGTCGCGGCCCGCTAGCTTTCGCCCATGCCTTCGGCCCGCTAGCTTTCGCCCATGCCTTCGGCCGGCTTGCTCGCGCTGCCCTTGCGCACCTTCTCCTCGATCCGGGCGCCGACATCGGCGTCGACGCTCTTCCAGTAGGCGAAGGCGCGGCCCAGCACCGGCTCGCGGACGCCGCCGAGCAGGCTGCCGGCGACCTGGTCGACCAGCGCGGCGCGGTCGGCGTCGTTGAACACCTCGCGCACGAGGATGCCCGGCTGGCCGAAATCGTCGTCGTCCTTGCGCAGCGTATAGGCGCTGCGGACCATCCGGCCGTCCGCCTCCCATCCGTCGGCCACCGGGCCCGTCTCGTCCGCCCATTGGCGGCCGCCGCTGTTGGGCACATAGACCGGCGCGTTGCCGGAGTGATGATAGGCCATGTGGCCGTCGAACATGTAGGTGTTCACCGGCACCTTGGGCTGGTTCACCGGCAGCTGGTGGAAATTGGTGCCGATGCGGTTGCGCTGCGCGTCATTGTAGGCGAAGGCGCGGCCGAGCAGCATCTTGTCGGGCGACAGCCCGATGCCGGGCACCGTGTTGCCGGGCGAGAACGCCGCCTGCTCGATCTGGGCGAAGAAGTTCTCCGGGTTGCGGTTCAGCGTCATCTTGCCGACCCGGATCAGCGGGTAGTCGGCGTGCGGCCAGGTCTTGGTGAGGTCGAACGGGTTGAGGCGGTAGGTCTTCGCCTCCTCGTAGGGCATGACCTGAACCGACAGGACCCAGCTCGGATGCTCGCCGCGCGCGATCGCGTCGAACAGGTCGCGGCGGTGGAAGTCGGCGTCGGCGCCGGCCATGTCGGCGGCTTCGGCATTGGAGAAGAACGCCATGCCCTGCTCGGTGTGGAAGTGGTACTTGACCCAGAATTTCTCGCCCTTCGCGTTCACCCACATATAGGTGTGCGAGCCGTAGCCGTTCATGTGGCGCCAGGTGCGCGGCAGGCCGCGCGGGCCCATCAGATAGGTCACCTGATGCGCGCTCTCCGGATTGTTGGTCCAGAAGTCCCACTGCATGTGGTTGTCGCGCAGGCCCGAATCGGGAAGCCGCTTCTGGCTGCGGATGAAGTGCGGGAACTTCATCGGGTCGCGCACGAAGAAGATCGGCGTGTTGTTGCCGACGAGGTCGTAATTGCCCTCGCTGGTGTAGAACTTCAGCGAGAAGCCGCGCACGTCGCGCCAGGTGTCGGGGCTGCCCATCTCGCCGGC
>CAZVTK010000125.1:0-13408 GCA_964629765.1 uncultured Mesorhizobium sp. | reverse complement strand
ATCAAGGCGTTCCAGTACGACATGGTTTGCAACGGTTTTGAGATCGCCAGCGGTGGCATCCGCAACCACCTGCCGGAAACCATGGTCAAGGCGTTCGAACTGGTCGGCCTCGACCGCGCCACGGTCGAGGAAAATTTCGGTGGCCTTTATCGTGCCTTCCAGTACGGCGCTCCGCCGCATGGCGGCATGGCTGCCGGCGTCGACCGCGTGGTCATGCTGCTGGTCGGCGCGCAGAACCTGCGCGAGATCACCATGTTCCCCATGAACCAGCAGGCCTACGACCTGCTGATGAATGCGCCGTCCGAGGCGACGCCGACGCAACTGCGCGAGCTGCACCTGCGGGCGATCCCGCCGCAGAAATAGGTTCAGCAGTCGCCGTCAAGCGATTCATTTGATTCAGGAAAAGGCCCGGTGACCTCGCCGGGCCTTTCTGTAAGGCCGTCCGCCGGCGAAAAAACGGCTGATAGCGCGCTTTCCCATGCGGTACTTGCCGCGAATCAGCCACTCGGATAACCCCACGCCATGGGAAAAAGCCTTGTTCCGCCCCCTTCCGGCGGGGGCGACCACATCGAGCCGGTCGACCTGAAGAAAGCGCTGGAAGAGCGCTATCTCGCCTATGCGCTGTCGACGATCATGCATCGTGCGCTGCCGGACGTGCGCGACGGGCTGAAGCCGGTGCACAGGCGCATCATGCATGCGATGCGGCTTCTGCGCCTCAACCACGACCAGGGCTTTGCAAAATGCGCCCGCATCGTCGGCGAGGTGATGGGCAAGTTCCACCCGCACGGCGACCAGTCGATCTACGATGCGCTGGTCCGCCTCGCGCAGGACTTCGCCGTTCGCTACCCGCTGGTCGACGGCCAGGGCAATTTCGGCAATATCGACGGCGATAACCCGGCCGCCATGCGCTATACCGAGGCGCGCATGACGGCGGTGGCGACCGATCTCCTCGAAGGCATCACCGAGGACGCCGTCGACTTCCGCCCGACCTACAACGAGGAGGACGAGGAGCCGGTCGTCCTTCCCGGCGCCTTTCCGAACATCCTCGCCAACGGTTCGTCCGGCATCGCGGTCGGCATGGCGACCTCGATCCCGCCGCACAACGCCGCCGAGCTGTGCGACGCCGCCATCCGCCTGATCGACACGCCGGGGGCGACGGTCGCCGAGCTGATGCAGTTCGTGAAGGGGCCGGATTTCCCCACCGGCGGCATCCTGATCGACGGCCCGGACACGATCCGCGACGCCTATGAGAGCGGCCGCGGGGCGTTTCGCCTGCGCTCCAAATGGGAGCAGGAGGACCAAGGGCGCGGCACCTGGATCGCCGTCGTCACCGAGATCCCCTACGGCGTCCAGAAGTCGAAGCTCATCGAGAAGATCGCCGAGCTGATCGTGGCCAAGAAGCTGCCGCTCGTGGACGACGTCCGCGACGAGAGCGCCGAGGATGTGCGCATCGCGATCGTGCCGAAGTCGCGCACGGTCGACCCCGGCCTGATGATGGAATCGCTGTTCAAGCTCACCGAGCTCGAAGTGCGCTTCCCGCTCAACATGAACGTCCTGTCGCGCGGCAAGGTGCCGGGCGTCCTGTCGCTGAGGGACGTGCTGCGCGAGTGGCTGGAGCATCGCCGCGAGGTGCTGGTCCGCCGCTCGAAGCACCGCCTCGCCGAGATCGACCGGCGCCTCGAAATCCTCGGCGGCTACCTCATCGCCTATCTCAACATCGACGAGGTGATCCGCATCATCCGCGAGGAGGACGAGCCCAAGCCGGTGATGATGGCCCGCTGGGACCTCACCGACGCGCAGGCCGAGGCGATCCTCAACATGCGCCTGCGCGCCTTGCGCAAGCTCGAGGAATTCGAGATCCGCAAGGAGCACGACGCGCTGTCCTCCGAGAAGGCCGGCATCGAGAAGCTGCTCGGCTCCGAGGCGCTCCAGTGGAAGACCGTGCGCTGGCAGGTCGAGGAGGTGCGCAGGAAATTCGGGCCAGATACCGAACTCGGCCGCCGCCGCACCAGCTTCGCCGCCGCGCCCGAGCACGACATCGGCGACATCCACGAGGCCATGGTCGAGAAGGAGCCTGTCACCGTCGTCGTGTCGGAGAAGGGCTGGCTGCGCGCGTTGAAGGGCCACATGGCCGACTTTTCGACGCTGGCCTTCAAGGAGGGCGACAGCCTCAAGCTGGCCTTCCACGCCCAGACCACGGACAAGATCCTGTTCTTCACGACGGGCGGCAAGTTCTACACGATCGGCGCCGACCGCCTGCCGGGCGGGCGCGGCCATGGCGAGCCGATCCGCATCATGGTCGACATGGAGAACGACCAGGCCATCATCACCGCCTTCGTCCACGATCCCGCGCGAAAACTGCTGCTGGTCAGCCATGAGGGCTACGGCTTCGCCGTGCCCGAGGCCGAGACCGTCGCCAACACGCGAAAAGGCAAGCAGGTGATGAACGTGAAGTCGCCGGACGAAGCGAAACTCTGCCTCCCGCTGGCGGGTGACCACCTCGCCATCGTCGGCGACAATCGCAAGCTGCTGGCCTTCCCGCTGGCCGAAATCCCCGAAATGGCGCGCGGCAAGGGCGTGCGGCTCCAGCGCTACAAGGACGGCGGTGCGCTCGACGCGAAAACCTTCGTCCTCACTGAGGGCCTGTCATGGGTCGATTCGGCCGGCCGCACCTTCGTCAAGCCGCAAGGCGAGCTCGCCGAATGGCTCGGCGCGCGCGCCAGCGCCGGCCGCATGGTGCCGAAGGGGTTTCCGCGCACGGGCAGGTTCGGATAGGCGATCCGGCGCCGTGCAGGAAACCGCGCTCTACGCCCCCGTGAAGCTTTTCCTCGAAAGCCTCGGCTACGCGGCCAAGGGCGAGGTGTGCGGATGCGATATCGTGGCGACCGCGCCGGGCGAGCCGCCCGTGCTGATCGTCTGCGAGCTGAAGCTGAGATTCAATCTGGAACTCGTGCTTCAGGCCGTGGAGCGCGCCGCGGCGAGCGACGAGGTCTGGCTCGCCGCGGGCATCGCGGCCGGCGGCAAGGGCCGGGAAGGCGACGCCCGTTTCAGGGCGCTGTGCCGGCGGCTCGGCTTCGGCATGCTGGGCGTCTTCGCCGACGGTCGCGTCGAGGTGATCGTCAGTCCAGTCTCGCCCTTCCCGCGTGCCGAGAAGCGGCGGCGCTCGCGGCTCTACGAGGAATGGCGCAAGCGCCGCGGCGATCCCGCGCCGGGCGGCTCGACGCGAAGGCCGATCATGACCGCGTACCGGCAGGAGGCACTGGCCTGCGCCAATGCGCTCGCTGCGGGGCCGCTGAGGCCGCGCGATCTGAAGGCGCACAGCCCGCGGGCCCCGAACATCCTGCGCGACAACCATTATGGCTGGTTCATGCGCGCGGCGCGCGGCGTCTACGGATTGACCGACGCCGGCCGCGAGGCGCTGTCGCGCTGGATCGAGGCCGGCTGAGGGAACCTACTTGTTCTTCGCCTTGCCGCGGGCGACGGTTGCCGGCTCGGGAAGCTTGATCGTCTCCTTCACGGGCTTGGCCGCCGCCTTGTCCTTCTTGGGCTTGCGCGCTTCCTTGGTGCTCCTGATCTGGCCCTTGGCCATGGCGTCCTCCTGGGTTCCGTGATTCTGGAAATCTGCCGCAGCCTGCAAAAAACGCAATGGGCTTCCCTGGGGGATCTCCCCGGAGGCTTCAGGCTCCATCCGTCGCGCGGCTTGATCGCGGCGACGGAATGGTCCAACCGGAGCGCATGAACCGTTTCCTCACGATTGCGGGCGCGCTGTGCGGCGCGGCCGGGGTGGCGCTTTCGGCGGCCGCCGCGCATGCCGGCGGCGGCAATGTCGCGACGGCGGCGACCATGCTGCTCGCCCATGCCCCCGCGCTCCTTGCCGTGGGCCTTGCCGGCAGGGGCAGGGCGCTGCCCCTCGCAGGGCTGGTTTTGCTGGCGGGCGTGCTGCTCTTTTGCGGCGACCTGCTGGCGCGGCACTGGCTCGGCGGCCGGCTCTTCCCGCTCGCCGCCCCGGCGGGCGGCGTCGCCATGATCGGCGGCTGGCTGGCGATCGCCGTCGCCGCCGCCCTGTCGCGCCGGGGCTAGTCGGCCGAACGCCGCCCGGCGAGCAGCGGGCCTATCACCTCGATGCGGTTGGTCCACAGATAGCCGGTGAAGCTTTCGGGAACCGCCGCCAGCGTCTCCACGTCGTCGATTCCGGCCGTGCCAGGATCGCCCGACGCATAGGGCCCGACGAGGATGACGTCGGTGCCGGCGTCCCGCATCCGCTGGAGGAAGCGGTTGGGCCAGCCCCACAGCAGCCACGCATAGTTGGCGGGCACCATCAGCACGGTGTCGCGGCAGGCGGCGGGCACCGCGCCGGTCCAGCCATAGCCGAGATAGCGCAGGCCGCAGCCGAGCAGGCTGTCGCGGGTCCATGTCTTCAGCGCCGGCAGGCCGGCCTTGGCGGTCTCGACCGGCTCGACGCCGCCATAGGCGCCCCACACCGCGCCGGCCCATGCCGGGTTCGCCGCGACGAGCGCCGCCAGCATCGGCCCCTCGCGGGCCTCGCGCGACTTGAAATTGATGACGAAGCGGCGGTCGGGAAACGTCGCCAGCACCTCGTCCAGCGACGGCATCAGCCCGACGCCCTTGCCGCGCAGCGGATGGGTGCGGCCGCCATCGGCGGTGTAGCCGTGGCCGATGTCGAGCGATTTCAGGGTGGCGAGATCGTGGTCGCGCGTGCGCCCGCTGCCCTCGGTGCGGCAGTCGAGCGTCCAGTCGTGGAAGACCGCGAGCCTGCCGTCCGTGGTCGGATGCACGTCCAGCTCGACCGCATCGGCGCCCGCGTCGAACGCCGCCCGCATCGAAGCGATGGTATTCTCGAGATAGGCGTGCCGCGGCTCGAAGATGAGCGCTGCGGTGCAGGTGTCGTTGCCGACGGCGCTGCGGTCGAAGGTCTGGTGCACGCCGCGATGCGCGATCAGCCCGACCTGCGCATCCTGCGGCACGGGGGCGAGCCACGAGGCGTTCCAGAGATAGACGCCGGCGACGAAGATGCCTGCGGCGGCGAGCGTCTTTGCGAATCGCATGGCTGTTCCTCTCCCGGACCCTGATGGGCTCGTGGCGTGGAGAGAATGGGGCGACGCCGCCGTTCTTGATATTCGCGCGTGCAACCCCATGTTTTCGGTGAGGCTGCGCGGCCGATGCTGCGCCCCCGAAGGCCGGATCCCTGAGGAAAGGAAGCGATGGACACCCCCATTCTCGACGGCGAGATCGTCAACGGCAGGCTGGACGACGCGCGTCTCTATGAGGGCGTGCGCACGCGGCGTGCCTTCGCCTTCCTGATCGACTATGCCTTCGTCGGCGTGCTCATGATCCCCTTCGCCGTGGTGGTGCTGATGCTCGGCCTGGTGACGTTCGGGCTCGGCTGGGCGCTGTTTGGCGTCCTGTTCCCGCTGGTGGCGCTCACTTATGTCTGGACGACGCTCGGCGGCGACAGGCAGGCGACGCCGGGCATGTCGATCATGGGAATTCGGCTGGAGCGGCTGGACGGGCGCAAGGTGGACGGCCTGTTCGCCGTGCTGCATTCGGTTCTGTTCTGGGCGGCGAACGCGCTGCTGACGCCCTTCGTGCTGCTGTTCGCCTTTATCACCGAGCGCAAGCGCACGCTTCACGACCTGCTGCTCGGCACCGTCGTCGTGCGCTCCGACCGCTGAAGGCCGATCCCTGAAAGCCAGACGCTTTCGAGGCGTTTTGACCGGGCGGAAGCGCCCGGTTCAGTTTTCTTGAGTTGACGTTTTCGCGCCGGCTGCCAAGCATAAGCGGCAGAATCCGCTTGTGCTTCGATGACGCATCACCAGACACAGACCCCGCAGTTCTTCCTGACCGCGCCCTCGCCCTGTCCGTACATAGACGGGCAGTTCGAGCGGAAGGTGTTCACGCATCTCGTCGGGCAGAAGGCCCCGGAGATGAACGACCTCCTGACGCAGGGCGGCTTCCGCCGCTCGCAGAACATCGCCTACCGGCCGGCCTGCGAGGGTTGCCGCGCCTGCGTGTCGGTGCGCATCCTCGCCTCGCAGTTCGTCCCGACGCGCAACATGCGCCGGGTGATGGAGGCGAATGCCGACCTCGTCGGCGCGCAGTTCGACGCCGAGCCGACCACGGAGCAGTATTCGCTGTTCCGCACCTATCTCGACAGCCGCCACCGCAAGGGCGGCATGTCGGACATGACCGTCCTCGACTACGCCATGATGGTGGAGGACACCCATGTCGACACCAAGGTCATCGAGTATCGGCGGCGCGGGCCGGACTCCTTCATCACCGGCAAGGGGCAGGGCGAGCTGATCGCCGTGGCGCTGACCGACCGCATGGCCGACGGCCTGTCGATGGTCTATTCGTTCTTCGATCCGGCGCAGGACCAGCGCTCGCTCGGCACCTACATGATCCTCGACCATATCGAGCGCACGCGGGCGCTCGGCCTGCCGCATGTCTATCTCGGCTACTGGGTCGAGCAGTCGCGCAAGATGGCCTACAAGGTGCGCTTCCAGCCGCAGGAGCATCTGGGCGGCCGCGGCTGGGAACGGTTCGGTGCGCCCGGCGGCGCGGCATCCGCCGGCTGAATCATGTCCGATTCCGGTTCTGGGCCCGGCTCGAGCCATGAGAAGGGCCTTGCCTTGACGGCGCTCGGCGGCATGGTGCTGACCTTCGACATTCCGCTCATCAAGCTGGCGAACGGCGAGGCCTGGTCGGTGCTGATGCTGCGCACGGCGGCGACCTTCGTGGCCGCGCTGGCGGCATGGTGGGTGTGGAAGCGGCTCGACCCGAAGCTGCCGCCGCTGGTGCCGGGCCGGCCGGGCTTGGCCGTCGCCGCGCTCTACGGCGTCTCGTCGATCACCTTTTTGATGGCGATCTACCTGACCTCGACGGCAAACGTCGTGTTCATCCTCGCCTTCAACACCATGTTCGCGGCGCTGCTGTCGTGGCTGTTCCTCGGCGAGCGGCCGAGGCCGGCGACCTTCCTCGCCATGGCGGCGATGATCCTCGGCGTCGGCATCATCGTGTCGGACTCGCTCGGCTCGGGAAACCTGCTGGGCGACCTGCTGGCCGCCGCCTCGGCCTTCCTCATCGCCAGCGCGATCACCATCACCCGCGCCACCGGCCGCGACATGGGTTTCACGTCGCTGGTCTCGGTCGTCCTGCCCTTTGCCGTGTCGGCCTTCTTCGTCGCCGACCGCGGCTTCGTCATGGAGGCGCCGTGGTGGATCGTGCTCAACGGCGCGGTGGTGATACCGCTGGCCTTCTTCTGCCTCGCCACCGGCCCGAAATACATCAGCGGCCCCGAGGTTGCGATGTTCTACCTGCTGGAGACGGTGCTGGCGCCGGTTTGGGTGTGGATGATCTTCGCCGAGGCGGTGTCGCCGCGCGCGCTGCTCGGCGGCGCGATCCTCGTCGCCGCGCTGGCCGCCCATTCCATGTGGCAGCTCGCGCAGGCGCGCCGGGCGGGGCGCGTCAGCCCTTCAGCAGCTCCGCCACGCGCGGCGCGAAATAGGTGAGGATGCCGTCGCAGCCGGCGCGCTTGAACGCCAGCAGCGATTCCAGCATCGCCTTCTCGCCGTCGATCCAGCCGTTCTGCGCGGCGGCGGCGATCATCGCGTACTCGCCCGACACCTGATAGGCGAAGGTCGGCATGGCGAACTCGTCCTTGGCGCGGCGGATGATGTCGAGATAGGGCAGGCCGGGCTTGACCATGACCATGTCGGCGCCCTCGGCGAGATCCTGCTCGATCTCGCGCATCGCCTCGTCGGAATTGGCATGGTCGAGATAATAGGTCTTCTTGTCGCCCTTGAGCAGGCCCTGCGTGCCGATCGCCTCGCGGTAGGGGCCGTAGAAGGCGGACGCGAACTTGGTCGCGTAGGACATGATGGCGACGTCCTGGAAGCCGGCGGCGTCGAGCGCGTCGCGGATCGCGCCGATGCGCCCGTCCATCATGTCGGACGGGGCGATGATGTCGGCGCCGGCCGCGGCCTGGAGCACGGCCGCCTCCGCCACCTGCGCCACCGTCTCGTCGTTGACGATGACGCCGTCGCGCAGGATGCCGTCATGGCCGTGGCTGGTGAAGGGATCGAGCGCGCCGTCGGTGATGACGCCGATCTCCGGCACCGCATCCTTGATCGCGCGCGTCGCCCTGTTGATCAGGTTGTCGGCATTGAGGATCTCGGAGCCGGTCACGTCCTTCAGCGACAGGTCGACCTTCGGGAAGGTGGCGATGGCCGGGATGCCGAGCTCGGCCGCGCGCTCGGCTTCCTTTGCGGCAAGGTCGACCGACAGCCGGAAGACGCCCGGCATCGCCGCCACCTCCTCGCGCACGTTCTCGCCCTCCACGAGGAAGATCGGCCAGATCAGGTCGTCGACGGTGAGGCGGCTCTCCTGCACCAGCCGGCGCGACCAGTCGGCCTTGCGCATGCGGCGCAGCCGGCGGCTGCCGGTGATCTCGTCGACGCTGCGGGCGGCGGCGCGCGGGCGGGCGGGGCGGTTCATGGCCGGTCTCCTCGGAGCGGTCTTCTTCTTCGCGGCGCTGATAGCATGCGCGGGGCAGCGCCGCCACGCGGCGCTCGGCCGCTGCGCGCGGCCTTTGCGTTGACGCATCCGCTCCGGCCGGCCTAACTGCGGCAGGGAGTCGGCAGGAGCGCGGCGTGGCGGAGCAATATGCCGGGGAATTTGCCGCTGATTTCGGCGGTGGCGACGAGATCCGCTTCGAGCGGCGGGGGCGGGCGGGCATCGTCACGCTGACGCGCCCGAAGGCGCTGAACGCCGTCACCTACCGCATGGTGCTGGCGCTGGAACGCGCGCTGGAGGCATGGCGCCGCGACGACGGCGTCGGCGTCGTCATCGTCAAGGCCGAGGGCCGAGCGTTTTCGGCGGGCGGCGACATCGTCGACATCTACAATGCCGGCAGGGCCGGCGCGCCGCCCGTCGGCTTCTTCGCCGACGAATACCGGCTCAATGCGAAGATCAGGGCCTACGAAAAACCCTATGTCGCGCTGATCGACGGCATCGCCATGGGCGGCGGCGTCGGCGTGTCCTATCACGGCAGCCACCGCGTGGTGACCGAGAACGCCGCCTTCGCCATGCCCGAATGCGGCATCGGCTTCTTCCCGGACGTGGGCGGCAGCTATCTGCTGCCGCGCCTCAAGGGGGCGTTCGGCCTCTATCTCGGGCTGACCGGCACGCGCGCGAAGCGCGGCGACCAGTGCTGGAGCGGGCTGGCGACGCACGCCGCGAGCGCGGCCATCCTCCCGACGGTGATCGACGCGCTGGCGCGCGGCAGCGCGGTGGACGAGACGCTGGCGATCTATGCCGACACGGTCGACCGCGAGACCGACGAGGCGCGCATCCACGCGATCAATATCCATTTCTCGCTCGGCTCGCTGCGCGACGTCGTGGCCTCTCTGACGGCGGCCGCCGGCCGCGACGAATTCGCCGCGCAGACGCTGGAGGTGCTGCGCGGGAAGTCGCCGACCAGCCTGCTGGTCGCCTTCGATCAGATCGCGGCGGGCGCGGCCTTGTCCATGGAGGAGTGCATGCGCATGGAATACCGCATCGTGCGCCGCATGCTGGCGGGGCATGATTTCTACGAGGGAATCAGGGCGGCGGTGATCGACAAGGACCAGGCGCCGGCGTGGCGGCCCGCTGCCCTCGGCGACGTGGGCAACGAGGCGGTGGCGGCCTATTTCGCGCCGCTCGCCGACGGGGAGCTTGTCCTGTGATGGAAGAGGCGGTCGGCGGGCGTCTGCGCCATGCTTCGCTCACGGAGCAGGCCTATGGCTGGTTCCACCGGCTCGTCGCGTGCAGTTGCCTGATATTCGGCCTGCACTACTGGGTCAGGCTCGTCGGCTATTACGGCGGCGACCTCTGGCGCTTCGACCTCATGCCCGTGCACTGGCAGGTGGCGAGCGTCGTGCTGGCGGTGCTGTTCCCCTTCGCCGCCAGCGGCCTGTGGATGGTCGCCGCATGGGGGCCGGTCATCTGGCTCATCTGCGCGGCGGGCGAAACCGCCATGCATGCCGGCTTTCCCGAGCTGTTCGGCGAACGGCCCGGCCTGATCGCCGTGCATGCGGCGACGCTGCTGCTTTTCGTCGCCTTCCGGGTGGTGCTCTATCTGGAAGCGCGCCGCCGCCGCGAGGACTGAGCGAGCGCGAAATTAACGGAAGATTCATCTTCCTTTTCGGCAGCCTACCCGTAACCCCATTTTAAGCCTGACGTTTAAGTCGAATTTTAGGTGCCTTCGCTAGGGTCGGTGCCAAGGTGAAGAACAAAAAATCACCAGGCGTCAAACGAGAGGCAAGTGTCATGATGACTTCGCGTCAGCCGGCGGCTGGTCCCGCCGTGGTGAACGACGATCCGCGCAATGCGATCCGTTCCCTCTACATGGAATCCCTTCAGCTCGTCGAGCGGCTGCATCGCCGTCTGCTTGACGTCATCAAGGACGAGTTCGAGCGCAACGGCCGCAACGACATCAATGCGATCCAGGCGCTGCTGCTGTTCAACATCGGAAACTCCGAGCTGACGGCGGGCGAGCTGCGCACCCGCGGCTACTATCTCGGCTCCAACGTCTCCTACAACCTGAAGAAGCTGGTCGAGCTCGGCTTCATCAACCACCAGCGCTCGCGGGTCGACCGCCGCTCGGTGCGCGTCAGCCTGACCCCGTCTGGTCAGGAGATCGCCGACATCGTGGCGAAGCTCTACGAGCGCCATGTCGGCTCCATCGAGCAGGTCGGGGGCATCAATCGGGAGGAGTTCCGGCAGATGAACCGCGCGCTCCAGCGCCTCGACCGCTTCTGGAACGACACCATCGCCTATCGCATGTGACCGGTGCCGGCCCTGCCGGGCCGCGCCCACATCGTTCGTGCAGGAAGCCGGCCGCCGCGCCGGCTTTTTGCGTTTGCGTCATGCCTCACGGCGATGTGTGTCCCACCGCCACGGTGCCGCCATATTCCGATGGACATGGCCGAGGCTGGAGCAGAGCCTGCGGGCGGGGAGGCATCCCTGCGTGAAACGCGCGTTGGGCCTCTGTTAACGTTGATATGAAATGCGTTTGGGCCGATATTCGCAAGGGTTCGAACGTCAACGGAGGGTCGCCATGTCGATGAAGCGCCGCACGCTGCTGAAGGGTGCCGGAGCGCTGGCAGCCGCCGCCATGGGCGGGCCGGCCTTTGCGCAGACGGTGCTCGACGAGTTCCTGCAGGCGCCGCGCCGCGGCCAGTGGAACGACCAGTTCGATGCGAAGGCGAGCGTCAGCACGACGCGGGTGCAGACCAACACGCCGGTCTTCTCGCCCGAAACGGCGGCGTCGACCGAGCAGGCCATCTTCGCCTACCAGAACATCGTCGCGCAGGGCGGCTGGCCCGTGGTGCCGGCCGAGAAGAAGCTCAAGCTCGGCGTCGTCGATCCGCATGTCGAGATCCTGCGCCGCCGCCTGATGGTGTCCGGCGACCTGTCGAGCTCGGCGGGGCTGAGCACGTCGTTCGATTCCTATGTCGACGCGGCGCTGAAGCGCTTCCAGTCGCGTCACGGCATGCCGGCCGACGGCGTGACCGGCCGCTTCACCTACGCCGCCATGAACGTGCCGGCCAATGTCCGGCTGATGCAGCTCGAAACCAACCTCGTGCGGCTGCGCACCATGCAGGATGCGCTGAAAGAGCGCTACGTCATGGTCAACATCCCCGCCGCGCAGATCGAGGCGGTGGAGAACGGCCGCGTGATGATGCGCAACACCGCCGTCGTCGGCAAGGCCGACCGGCAGTCGCCGATCCTCTATTCCAAGATCAACCAGATCGTCTTCAACCCCTACTGGAACGCGCCCGAATCGATCGTCCGCAAGGACATCATCCCGCTGATGCGCAAGGACCCCCAGTACCTGACCAAGAACTTCATCCGCATCCTCGATTCCAAAGGCAACGAGATCGACCCGATGACCATCGACTGGTCGACGGACGAGGCGGCCAAGCTGCGTTTCCGGCAGGACCCGGGCAAGATCAACGCCATGTCGGCGGTGAAGATCGACTTCCCCAACACGCATGCCGTCTACATGCACGACACGCCGCAGCAGAGCCTGTTCACCGACCAGGACCGCTTCTATTCGTCGGGCTGCGTGCGCGTGCAGAACGTGCGCGACCTCGTCAACTGGATCCTGCAAGGCACCGACGGCTGGAACCGCCAGCGTTTCGAGCAGACCATCCAGACCGGCGAGAACACCTTCGTGAAGGTCGGCAGCCCGCCCGGCGTGCACTTCACCTACATCTCCGCCTGGGCCGGCAACGACGTGGTGCACCTGCGCGACGACATCTACGGCAAGGACGGCGCGGAAGAGCTCCAGCTTTCGAGCACGCTGTAGGCGCGCAGCCCTTGTGAGCGACCCGCGGCCGGGGCCAGTCTCCGGCCGTTTGCTTTTTTCGAGTCGGGGTCGCTTCGCATGTATGTGCTCAAGCATGGCATCAAGAAGAACCCCGAGCGGCGGTGGGCGCTGCCCGACCGCATCTTCTTCGGCTACGGCGCCTGCCACATTCTGGCGGGCGTCTATCTCGCCCGGCCGCCGCTTAAGGGTTTTCACGCGGAGCGCGTCATCCCGGCCGAAGGACATGCCGGCGCCCATGTCTACGTGACAGACGGTTCGCTGGCCTTCGACTATCATGGCTATTCGTGCCGCCAGCGGCTGCTCGCGCATCACCGGAAAGGGTGGGCGGCGCACAGTCCGGGCTGGGATTGTGTGGTCGAGCGTGCCGATTTCGATCTGCTGGACACGGCCGAGCTGAACAGCCGCAAGATGCTGGGGCCGGATCAGTATCTGCACGACGCGGCCGCCCGTGCGGCCGCCTTCATTGCTCGGATCGATCACGGCCGCGCTCGGGCCGTTGCCGCAAACGGGCGGTAGCGCTTCCGCGCCAGATTGCCGCGCCCGCCTTCCATGCCGCAAACATATCGGCCGATAGCGCTGCCGGGCGTGACGCCGACCCCTCGTCGTGTTAAGCGCGCGGCCACCCTCACGGGCCTTCACGAGCAGAGGTTGCAGCCATGTCCGTCGCCACCCGGAAGTCGGCGCCCGCCGACGATTTCTTCAACGCCCCGCTCGAGGAGGTCGATCCCGAGATCTTCGGCGCGATCCGCAATGAGCTCGGCCGCCAGCGCCACGAGATCGAACTGATCGCCTCGGAGAACATCGTCAGCCGCGCCGTGCTGGAGGCGCAGGGCTCGGTGATGACCAACAAATATGCCGAGGGCTATCCGGGCAAGCGCTACTATGGCGGCTGCCAGTTCGTCGACATCGCCGAGGAACTGGCGATCGCGCGCGCCAAGACGCTGTTCGGCTGCAACTTCGCCAATGTGCAGCCCAATTCCGGCAGCCAGATGAACCAGGCCGTGTTCCTCGCGCTGC
>CAZVTK010000124.1:0-13571 GCA_964629765.1 uncultured Mesorhizobium sp. | reverse complement strand
GGTCCCTCCTCCTGGAAGTGGAACAGGTCCATCTCGCGGCCGATGCGGCGGTGGTCGCGCTTCTCGGCCTCCTCCAGCACATGCAGGTAGTTGTCGAGCTGCGCCTGATCGGCCCAGGCCGTGCCGTAGATGCGCGTCAGCATCGGGTTGTTGGCGTCGCCGCGCCAGTAGGCGCCGGCCACCCGCATCAGCTTGAAGGCGTTGCCGATCTGGCCGGTCGAGGCCATGTGCGGACCGCGGCACAGGTCGAACCAGTCGCCCTGATAGTAGATCTTCAGATCCTGATCGTCGGGGATCGCGTCGATCAGCTCGACCTTGTAGGCTTCGCCCTTGTCGCGAAACACTTTTTTCGCCCGGTCGCGGTCCCACACTTCCTTGGAGAAGGGCTTGTTGCGCGCGACGATCTCGCGCATCTTTTTCTCGATGGCGGGAAAGTCGTCGGGCGTGAACGGCTCGTTGCGCGCGAAATCGTAATAGAACCCGTTCTCGATCACCGGGCCGATGGTCACCTGCGTGCCCGGCCACAGCTCCTGCACCGCCTCGGCCAGCACATGCGCGGCGTCGTGGCGGATGAGCTCCAGCGCGCGCGGGTCCTCGCGCGTGATGATCTCGATCCCGCCCGACGCGCCGATGGGGTCGGACAGGTCGCGCAAGGTGCCGTCCAGCGTATAGGCCACCGCCTTCTTCAGCAGCGACTTCGAGATCGACTCGGCCAGCGCGGCGCCGGTCGTCGCCGCATCGTATTCACGCTGCGAGCCATCGGGAAAGGAAAGGGAAATCCGGGACATCGTTTCGCTCCGTCATCCAGTCCCGCAAACGAACGCGGGTGGTGCAGCCGGCTTGCTGCCGGCGAGAGCGGCTACATAGTCCCACTCACGGAACGCGTAAAGCTCTCACACAAAATGCTAATCATGCGCGTGATGCCTCCGGCCGGCCTTCCGCCCGATCAGCCAATACCGCCACGGCATGAACCAGCGATAGCGCGGCTCCAGCACGTCCGGCACGAGGTCGACGCCATGCGTGCCCCCCGGCCCGCAGCGGGACACGCGGAACAGGCCCATCCAGCCGCCGGCCCACAGGCCATGGCGGGCGATGGCCTCATAGGCATATTCCGAGCAGGTCGGAAAATGCCGGCAGGAATTGCCGATGAAGCCCGACAGCGTGAGCTGGTAGAGCCGCACGAAGCCGGTGCCGACGAGCCGCCCCGGCGTCTTCGGCCACGGTCCCTGCCAGTTGCGGCTCCTGATCGCGGGCCGGTCCGTCATCGCGCGCTGCAAGTCCTCGCCAGCGTTACTGTCCGTTCACCGCCCGGCATTTGAACGCGCGCGGCAAACCTTTATGTGAGCGCCAACGCAACGAATTGCCATGCCCGCGGCGCGCGAGGCTTGAGGATTTCCATGAGCGACAGGATCGAACTCGGCCTCGACACGTTCGGCGACGTCACGGTCGACGCCTCCGGGAAGCTGGAGCATCAGGCACAGGTCATCCGCAACGTGGTCGAGGAAGGCGTGCTGGCCGATCAGGTCGGGCTCGACTTCATCGGCCTCGGCGAGCACCACCGCGACGATTTCGCGATCTCGGCCCCGGAGGTCGCGCTCGCTGCCATCGCGGCGCGTACCGAAAGGATCAGACTGGGCTCGGCGGTGACCGTGCTGTCGTCCGACGAGCCGGTGCGCGTGTTCCAGCGCTTCTCGACGCTGGATGCGATCTCGAACGGCCGCGCGGAGGTGATCCTCGGCCGCGGCTCCTTCACAGAATCCTTCCCGCTGTTCGGCTACGCGCTCGCCGATTACGAAAAGCTGTTCTCGGAGAAGCTCGACCTGTTTTCGGCGCTGCTCAAGGGCGGCACGATCAACTGGAACGGTACGGTGCGACCCGAGATCGTCAACCAGCAGGTCTGGCCGCCGATCGAGAACGGCACGCTGAAGACATGGATCGGGGTCGGCGGCAGCCCGGAATCGGTGGTGCGCGCGGTCAGCCACGGCCTGCCGATGATGCTCGCCATCATCGGCGGCGAGCCGACGCGCTTCAGGCCCTTCGTCGACCTCTACCACCGCGCGGTCGGCCAGATCGGCGGCGAGGCGCTGCCCATGGGCGTGCATTCGCCGGGCCACATCGCCGAAACCGACGAGCAGGCGCGCGAGGAAGTGTGGCCCGGCTACGAGGCGCTCCACAACCGGATCGGCCGCGAGCGCGGCTGGGGGCCGACCAGCCGGCAGCGCATGAACATGGAGGCGGATATGGGCTCGCTCTATGTCGGCTCGCCCGAGACTGTGGCGAAGAAGATAGCCAAGACGATCAGGGCGCTGGGCGCGAAGCGCTTCGACATGAAATATTCGTCCGGCACGCTCGGCCACGACAAGCTCATGAAGAGCATCGAGCTCTACGGGACGAAGGTCGCGCCGATGGTGCGGGAGATGGTGGCGGGGTGAGCATTGGCTCAGATCAGGCTGCGGGCCAGACCGCCGATCTTGGGCACGGCCACCTTTGCCGTGTCCCAAATCTGCAGTTCGTCCAGCGAGTAATACGCATGAATGTACCGGTTGCGCGCATTGTAGGCAGCCAGCAACTCGTCCTTCACGGCCATATCGAACGGAAACCGCAGTTCGAGCAGTTTTCCACACGCCTCGCCGATGCAACTGATGCACCAACAGACAGCATCTATTGACCTCTCGTCTTGGAGAAAACGCTGTCGGTCCAGACCGTCAATGTGGCGTTCGACCCGATCGGAATACTCGCAAATCCGCTCAAGCCAGAATTGCACCGGGCGGGGCTTCTCGGGCATCAGAGCGCTCGAAAGTCGCGTTCGGCCTCGATCCGCGCGGCCGGGCGCAGGCTGTCTGCCGTTCCCAGATCGACGCTGCACCCCAGCACACGCTCGAGTTCAACGGCCAGCTTGGCCATGTCGAAATATGTAAACGTACCGGCAGCATCGATTGCGAGATCGATGTCGCTGCCCTCTTTGTCCTCGCCCCGCGCCACCGAGCCGAAGACGCGCGGGTTCGCCACGGGATAGCGGGCGATGATCGCCAGCACCTCGTCGCGATGCTTCGCCAGCGCTTCGGAAGGGCGCATGGTCAGGCCGCCTCCCCTGCCCGCTTCCGCTCGACCTGGCCGATGGCGTCGACTACCGCGTCGAAGGTCAGCATGGTCGAGGCGTGGCGCGCCTTGTAGTCGCGCACCGGCTCCAGATAGCGCAGATCGGCGAAGCGGCCCTGCGGCGGCGCGCCGTTCTCCTTGAGCATCGCCAGCATCGTCTCGCGCAGCGCGCGCAGCTCCCCGGCGCTGGCGCCGACGACATGGCGCGCCATGATCGACGAGGACGCCTGCCCCAGCGCGCACGCCTTCACCTCATGGGCGAAGTCGGTGACGACGCCGTCCGCCATCTTCAGGTCGACCGTCACCGTCGATCCGCACAGCCGGGAATGCGCCTTGGCCGTCGCGTCGGGGGCATCGAGCCGGCCGATCCGCTCGATATTGCCGGCGAAACCGAGAATTTTCGCATTGTAGACGTCGTCGATCATGGCGTTTCAGCCTCTGGCAGGAGGATGGAACAGCGATCCGTCCTGCGCCTTTGAATTCGGCATGCCTTGTCTATATAATGGCCAGACCCCGCCGGCGGAAGGCAAGGCCATACGCCGGCGGAGACAGACATGCCGGTTCCGGACAGAGTTCCCGTGAAGGCAGTTGTCCGTTCAACTCGTCGCCTCGCAGAAGGCGACTACGGGAGACGCCTATCATGGATGCCATCGTCAAGAAGTTCCCGCCCGTCCCGAGCCCCGCATCCGGCAGCGACCGCGCGGCCGCAAGGCTCCAGCCGGCGCCCCAGCCGGACTATATGGACAAGCCGGTCACCGACCGCCCCTCGCAGGAAGAGGTGGAGGCGGCCGTGCGCACGCTGCTGCGCTGGACCGGCGACAATCCCGACCGCGAGGGCCTCCTCGACACGCCGAAGCGCGTCGCCAAGGCGTATCGCGAGATGTTCGGCGGCTACGACCAGTGCCCTGCCGAGGAGCTCGGCCGCGTGTTCGAGGAAGTGGCCGGCTACGACGACATGGTGCTGGTCAAGGACATCCAGTTCCATTCCCATTGCGAGCACCACATGGTGCCGATCATCGGCAGGGCGCATGTCGCCTACCTGCCCGACCGCAAGGTGGTCGGCCTGTCGAAGATCGCGCGCGTGGTCGACATCTTCGCCCATCGCCTCCAGACGCAGGAGGCCATGACCGCGCAGATCGCCGGCTGCATCCAGGACGTGCTGGCGCCGCGCGGCGTCGCCGTCATGATCGAGGCCGAGCATATGTGCATGGCCATGCGCGGCATCCGCAAGCAGGGCTCGACCACGCTGACCTCCACCTTCACCGGCGCGTTCCGCGACCACCCGGAGGAGCAGGTGCGGTTCATCACCATGCTGCGGGCCGGCGCGAAGGACTGACGCCTTCCTGGCCGGCCGCCTCGTGGCCGTCGCCCCCGTTTCATGCCAGAGGAACCCGCCGGCATGGCCGCCATCGCCTTTCCCCCTGCCCCGAAGGACAAGCGCGCGCTGGAGGAAGGCACTGATCTGTCGCCGCGCTTCGACGCCGCGGGGCTGGTGAGCGCGATCGTCATCGACGCCGACGACGGCGCGGTGCTGATGCTCGCGCACATGAACGCGCAGGCCCTGTCGCTCACGCTGGAAACCGGCATCGCCCATTACTGGTCGCGCTCGCGCGCGCAGCTCTGGAAGAAGGGCGAAACCTCCGGCAACGTCCAGCACGTCGTGGACATCCTGGCCGATTGCGACCAGGACGCGCTCCTGCTGCGCGTGCGTGTCGCAGGCGACGGTGCAACCTGCCACACGGGCCGGCGTTCCTGTTTCTACAGGACGGTCGAACTGCGGGACGGGCATGCAACCCTCGCCGAAATCGAGCCGCGCCCGCAGCCGGGCGCGCACGGGCACTGACGCTTCGCGCCGCCCGCGCGGGCACCTGCGCGGACGCCTGCCCGGGGATTCATCATTTCGATACGCGCATGCGCTAGGGTTGTCGCCTGGGAGAGGGCACGGCTATGCTTGACTGGGCATCGCTGCGGGGGAGATACGAAATGCGGGTGACCGACGGTTTTCCGGTCGACCCGGAGCCACCGGCCCCGGCCATCGCGCCGGAACCGCCCCGGTCGGGCATCGCCCTGGCGCTCGGCGGCGGCGCGGCGCGCGGCTGGGCCCATATCGGCGTGCTGCGCGCGCTGGAGGAAGCGGGCATCCGCATCGACATGATCGCCGGCACCTCCATCGGCGCGCTGGTCGGCGGCTGTTACCTTGCCGGCAAGCTCGACGAGCTGGAGGAATTCGCCCGCTCGCTCACCAAGCGGCGCATCTTCGGCCTGCTGGACCTGCATATCGGCGGCAGCGGCCTGTTCGGCGGCATGAAGCTCGACGCGCGCATGCGCCAGCATCTGGAAGGCATCACCTTCGCCGACCTGCCCAAGCCGATGGTCTGCGTCGCCTCGGAACTGCGCACCGGCCACGAGATCTGGCTGTCCTCCGGCTCGCTGATCACGGCCATGCGCGCCTCCTACGCGCTGCCGGGCGTCTTCGAGCCGGTGACGGTGAACGGCCGCGTGCTGGTCGACGGGGCGCTGGTCAATCCGGTGCCGGTATCGGTCTGCCGCGCCTACGAGCAGCGGCTGGTCGTGGCCGTGAACCTCCATTACGACCTGTTCGGCCGCGCCGCGGTCATCAAGCACAGCGCCGATTCGCCGCCCGACGACCCGGAACTCGTCGTCAAGAAGAACGAGCGCGAGCAACGCCTCGGCATCATGGGCGTGATGGTCGAGGCGTTCAACATCATCCAGGACCGCATCTCGCGCGCCCGGCTGGCGGGCGATCCGCCGGACCTGTCGCTCCATCCGCGGCTCGGGCATATCGGACTGTCGGAGTTCCACCGCGCCGACGAGACGATCACGCTCGGCTACGAAGCCACGCAGGCCAGCATCGGCGAGTTGAAGCGGCTTCAGGCCGTGCTGACCTGATCCGTCAGTCGGCCGCTGCCGCGTCCGTCACCCGCATCTGCACGCTCTGGCTGCCGTTCCAGTGGTTGATGCCGAGCGTGCCGGCCAGATGCACGCCCGCGCCGCGCCGGGCGAACAGAAACCGCCCCAGATCCGATTCCGCGGCGCGAAACGCTATTCCCGAAAGCCGCGCGCCGCCGAGCGAGCGCAGGTCGAGCCGCACATGGCCGTTGCCGACCTCGCGCGCATCGGCGATGCGGTGGCGCGGCAGCGCGAAGACCGGCGCCGCGTGGCCCGCCCCGTAGGGCCCGGCCTTCTCCAGCGTGTCGCACAGCGCCAGCGTCGCGCCTTCCGCCGAGACGGCGGCGTCGATGCGCAATGCCTCGGCCTCGCGCAAGGACATCACCGCCTCGCCGGCCCGCGCCTCGAAGAATGCGCGCAAGGCGCCGAGGTTTTCGCGGCGCACCGAGATGCCGGCCGCCATGGCGTGGCCGCCGCCCTTGACCAGCAGCCCTTCGGCGAAGGCGTCGCGCACCAGCCGGCCGAGGTCGAAACCGGGGATCGAGCGGCCCGAGCCGGTGCCGACGCCGTTGGCCCCGAAGGCGATGGCGAAGGCGGGCCGGCGCGCATGCTCCTTCAGCCGCGCGGCGATCAGCCCGACGATGCCCGGATGCCACCCGTCGTCGGCGGTCACAAGGACCGCCGGCCCGTCGCCGGCCGCCAGCTCGGCGTCGGCCTCGGCGCGGGCGGCGGCCAGCATTTCGGTTTCCATCGCCTGCCGCTCCTCGTTGAGGCGATGAAGCTGCTCGGCAATGCGCCGCGCCTCGGCCGGATCGTCGGTGGCGAGCAGCCGCGCGCCCAGCGCGGCGTCGCCGATCCGCCCGCCGGCATTGATGCGCGGCCCGAGCAGGAAGGAGAGGTGGAACGTGCCGACCGGCTCGCCGATGCGGCTCACCTCGGCCAGCGCCGCGATGCCGGCATTCTCGCGGCGGCGCATGGCGATCAGGCCCTTGGCGACGAAGGCGCGGTTGACGCCGGTGAGCGGAACCACGTCGCAGACCGTGGCCAGCGCGGCAAGGTCGAGGAAGCCGAGCAGATCGGGCGCCTGCGCCGCAAGACCGCGCGCGCGCAGCAGGCCGGCAGTGCGCACCAGCGCCAGGAACACCACGCCGGCCGCGCACAGATGCCCCTGCCCCGACAGGTCGTCCTCGCGGTTGGGGTTCACCACGGCCAGCGCCGGCGGCAGCGGCCCGCCGACCTGATGGTGGTCGAGCACCACCACCTCAGCGCCCGCCGCATTGGCGGCCTCGATCGCCGGGCCGCTGTTGGTGCCGCAATCGACGGTGACGATCAGGCTCGCGCCGCGCCGCGCCAGCTCGCGCATGGCGTCGGGGTTGGGTCCGTAACCCTCGAAGATACGGTCGGGAATGTAGATTTCCGCGTCGATGCCGAAATGTGCGAGGAAACGTTTCAGCATGGCCGAGGACGCGGCGCCGTCGACATCGTAGTCGCCGAAGATGGCGACCTTCTCGCGCCGCGCTATGGCATCGGCCAGCCGCGCCGCCGCCGCGTCCATGTCGGTCAGCCGGGCGGGGTCGGGCAAGAGGTCGCGGATGGTCGGGTCGAGGAAGCGTTCGGCGTCCTGCGGCAGCACGTCGCGGCCGGCCAGCACCCGCGCGGTGATCTCGGGAATGCCTGTCTGCTGGGCGATGGCGAGGGCGAAATTCTCCTGCCGCGCCGACAGCCGGTGCTCCCAGGCGACGCCTGTCGCCGATTTTCGCACGTCAAGGAAATAACGCCGGTCGCCTGTCATCCGCCGCATATACGGATGACGGGCGGATTGCGCCAGCAATCAGAACTTGGCGAGATCCTGGTGCCGCGCCTTGATCTCGCGCACGGTGCGCGAGGACGAGCGCATGACGATGGTGTGGGTCTGGATCGAATCGCGGCCAAACTTCACCCCCGACAGCATGTTGCCGTCGGTGACGCCGGTGGCGGCGAACAGCACGTCGCCGCGCGCCATCTCCTCCATGCGGTAGACCTTGTTCGGATCGGCGATGCCCATCTTGGCGGCACGGGCGATCTTCTCCTCGGAATTGAGCTGGAGCCGGCCCTGCATCTGGCCGCCGATGCAGCGCAGCGCCGCCGCGGCCAGCACGCCCTCGGGCGCGCCGCCCGAGCCGATATAGATGTCGATGCCGGTATCCTCGGGCGCGGTGGTGTGGATGACGCCCGCCACGTCGCCGTCGCCGATCAGGCGGATGGCGGCGCCCGTCGCGCGCACCGCCTCGATGAGGCGGGCATGGCGCGGCCGGTCCATGATGCAGGCGGTCAGCTCGCCGACCTTGACGCCCTTGGCCTTGGCCAGCGCGTTCAGATTGTCGGCCGGCGAGGCGTCGATGTCGATCAAGCCCTCGGGATAGCCGGGGCCGATGGCGATCTTGTCCATGTAGACGTCGGGCGCATAGAGCAGGTTGCCCTTCTCGGCGATGGCGATGACGGCCAGCGAGTTGGGCAGGTTCTTGGCGCAGATCGTGGTGCCTTCCAGCGGATCGAGCGCGATGTCGATCTCCGGCCCCTCGCCGGTGCCGACCTTCTCGCCGATATAGAGCATGGGCGCCTCGTCGCGCTCGCCCTCGCCGATCACCACCGTGCCGCGGATCGGCAGGCGGTTCAATTCGGTGCGCATGGCGTCGACCGCCGCCTGGTCGGCGTCCTTCTCGTCGCCGCGGCCGCGCAGCCGCGCGGCGGCCACCGCTGCGGCTTCGGCGACGCGGACGAGCTCCAGCGTGAGAATGCGGTCGAGACCGGACTGCGCAGCGGCCATCAGAGGCTCCCGGAAATTGGACGTTGGTCGTTCTGGGGTCCTTCTGGCAAACCCGTCCCGGCCGGGCAAGGGTCGCCAACAAGGTGAACCGATTGAATTTTCCGGCAGGCGCCGCCGCCCGTCAGGCGCGGAGGATCTTGCCGGGGTTGAAGATGTTCAGTGGATCGAGCGCGCGCTTGACCGCCACCATGATGTCCGTCGCCTCGCCCAGCTCGCGCCGCAGATAGGCGGCCTTGCCCTGCCCGATGCCGTGCTCGCCGGTGCAGGTGCCGTCCATGGCGATGGCGCGCAAATTGAGCCGCGACACGAACGCCTCGGTGCGGGCGATATCGGCGGCGTTGCCGGGCTCCATCAGCACCAGAACATGGAAATTGCCGTCGCCGACATGGCCGACGATGGGCGCGACGAGCCCGTTCTCGGCGATGTCCGCCTCGGTCTCAGCAATGCAGTCGGCCAGCCGCGAGATCGGCACGCACACGTCGGTCGACAGCGCCGTGCTGCCGGGCTTGAGCGCGATCCCCGCCCAGTAGGCGTCGTGCCGCGCCTTCCACAGCCTGCTGCGCTCCTCCGCTACCGTCGTCCACAGGAAGGGGCCGCCGCCATATTCGGCGGCGATCTCGCCGAACGTCTCGGCCTGCTCCTTCACGCCGGCATCGGTGCCGTGGAATTCGACGAAGAGGCACGGCCCCTCGGGATAGGCGAGGCCGGAATAGGCGTTGAGCGCGCGCATGCCGAGCGTGTTGATGAACTCGATGCGCGCCACCGGCACGCCCATCTGGATGGTGGCGATGACCGCCCGGCAGGCGCCGTCGACCGAAGCGAACGGGCACACCCCGCCGGACATGGCCTGCGGGATGCCGTGGAGCTTCAGCGTCAGCTCGGTGATGATGCCGAGCGTGCCCTCCGACCCCACCAGCAGGCGCGTCAGGTCGTAGCCGGCCGAGCTCTTGCGCGCCCGCGTCGCGGTGCGGATCAGCCGGCCGTCGGCCATCACCGCCCGGAGCGACAGCACATTGTCCTTCATCGTGCCGTAGCGCACGGCGTTGGTGCCCGAGGCGCGGGTGGCCGCCATGCCGCCCAGGCTGGCATTGGCGCCGGGATCGATGGGGAAGAACAGGCCGGTGTCGCGCAGATGCGTGTTCAGCGCCTCGCGCGTGATGCCCGGCTCCACCGTCACGTCGAGATCCTCGGCGTTGACCGCCAGCACGCGGTCCATGCGCGACAGGTCGATGCTGATGCCGCCGCCGGGCGCGTTCACATGGCCTTCCAGCGAGGAGCCGGTGCCGAAGGCGATCACCGGCACGCGGTGGTCGGCGCAGATGCGCACGGCCTCCTGCACGTCCTCCGCCGCAGTGGCATAGAGCACGCCGTCCGGCGCCTGCCGGGGAATGTAGGTCGTGGTGTGGGCGTGCTGGTCGCGCACGTCGCGGCCGGTGAGGAAGCGCTCGCCGAAGCGCTGGCGCAATATGCCGACGACCGCAGCGATGCCGGCGTCGTTGCGTTCGACCGCTGCGATGTCGGAAATGGCCATGCGTTTCTCCCCGCGCCTGTGGTAATCGCTTGTCCGCGCCGCGTCAAAACGCGAACATGCCGCACGGGCCGCACCCGCCGGGAGGAAATTCATGAGCGAGGGACCGTTCTGGTCCGGCTGGCTGGAGATCGTGCCGGAGTGGATCGACTATAACGGCCATCTCAACATGGCCTATTATTCGGTGCTGTTCGACCGCGCCGGCGACGAGGCGTTCGCCGCGCTCGGGCTGGGGCCGGACTATGCGCGCACCCGCCGCCACACCACCTATACGGGCGAATTCCACATCTGCTACCTGCGCGAGCTGAAGGTCGGCAGCCGGGTGCGCGCGAGCTTCCAGCTCGTCGACCATGACGAGAAGCGCATCCACTGCTACCAGGAACTGTTCCACGAGGACGGCTGGCTGGCCGCCACCGGCGAATCGCTGGCGCTGCACATCAACATGGCAGGTCCGAAGGTCGCGCCCTTCCCGGCCGATATCGCCGGCAGGATCGCGGCGATGGCCGCTTCGCACCGGCTGCTGCCCGCGCCGCCGCGCCTGTCGCGTTCGATAGCGATCAGGCGGGCGGATCGCGGCTGACGGATCAGATCCAGTAGGGCGGCACCTTGTAATAGTCGTAGGCGCGCTGGCGCGCCGCCTTGCCGTCGTCGCCGCTCAGCTCGGCGATGGTATGGGCCGGCGCGGCTTCGAGCTCCTCGCGCGTGAACGGCACCACATAGCCGCCGCGCCTCGAATCGTAGTCGAGCGTCGACCAGGGCAGCGCATGGTATTTCTCGCCGATGCCGAGGAAGCCGCCGAAGCCGACGACGGCGAACATGATGCCGTTCGACAGCTTGTCAAGCATGATGTCCTCGATCGTGCCGATGCGCTCGCCCTGCCCGTTATAGACCTCGGTGCCGATGACGCGGCTCGCCTGAATCGCTTCGGTGTGGCCGGATTGGGTCGTCATTGTCGTTCTCCTTGCTTGCAAAGCCCGCTCAAGCAACGCATGCGCGCGCCGGGCGTTCCGCGAAAAGAGAGCGCAATGAAAAGCCTGCCGGCTCCTTGCCGGCTCCTGGCGGGAGCGAAAAATCAGCCGCCGGCGCGGGCGGCCTTGGGCGGCGGCACCTCGGACGACTGCTTGCAGCTCTTCAGCCACACGTCGTAGACGGCGTGCTCGACGGCGTTCAGCCCGGGGCTCTCGGCAAACATCCAGCCGGAGAAAATGCGCCTGATCTTGCGGTCGAGCGTGATCTCGTCGACCTCGACGAAGCTGTCGGTCTTGGGCTCGCCGTCGTCGGGGCTGGAGAAGCACACGCGCGGCGTCACCTGCAACGCCCCGAACTGCACCGTCTCGTCGATATAGACGTCGAAGGTGATGATTCGGCCGGTGATCTTGTCGATGCCGGCGAATTCGGCGACCGGGTTCTCGATGCGCGCCCCGTCGACGCCGGGCTGCGCCGCCTGGGCGAGGCACGGGCCGGTGCAGGCGAAAGCCGCCAGCAGCGCGGCGGTCAGCAAGGCGAGAAGGCTACGGTTCATACGCGCTCTGGTCCGGCAGTTGGCCTTGGAGTCAGCCCCTTGGATCAGACATGCGCTAGACCGCAATTGTGGCGACATCGGAACCGGCAGCGCTCAGCCCGGCGTCCAGGCGTCGTAATCGCCCGTCACGCGCGGTCGATGCCCCGGCGACAGGACGGAGCCCTTCGGCCGGTAGGCGTCGGGCGTGCCGGTCGGGTTGGGCTGGTACGGCTTCTGCCACTCGCGCGGCCGGTAGTCCTCGGCCGACGGCGGCGTGTCGGTCCGGTGGTGCATCCAGCCGTGCCAGCCGGGCGGAATGCTGCTCGCCTCGGCCTCGCCCTTGTAGATCACCCAGCGCCGGGTGACGCCGCCCGGCAGCGTGCCGCCCTCGTAATAGACGTTGCCGAACTGGTCCTCGCCGACCCGCTTGCCCTTGCGCCAGGTGAAGAAGCGCGTGCCCAGCGTCTGGCCGTTCCACCAGGTGAAGAATTGCAGGAGGAAGGTCTTCATCGCGTGTCTCGGGTGCCCCGGGGAGCCGGGGATGGCGGTGCGGAAATCTGCGGCCGTTATGGCCGCGCGGCCTGTCGAATGCAAGCGCGACGACGACGCGCCTCACCCGGCCCAGACGATGGGACGCTCGAAGACCAGCGCCGGGATTCCCGGCTGGATTCCCGGCGGGCCGCCGCCGCAATTGCCCGTGCGGCCGACCTCGGAGAATCCCTGTCCGACATAGAACGCGACGGCCCTGTCGTTCTTCTCCTCGACTTCCAGCCTGACCTTGTCCGCCTCGGGAAAGGCGCCCTCGATCTCGTCCAGCAGCAGGCCGCCTATGCCCCTGCCCTGCATGGCCGGCCGCACGTAGAGCTGGCGCAGCATGACGGTCCGGTCGTCGTCGGCGAGCGTCGCGAAGGCCATGCCGGCGATGGAATTGCCGTCGTCGGCCAGCACGAACTCGCTGCGAGGCTGCTCCAGCCGCGCCTTCAGCGCGGCAAGCGAGTGCCATTCGTCGGTGATCTGCGTCACCTTTTCGGCGCCGTAGATGCCGTCATAGGTGGCGTGCCAGGTCTCGACCAGCAGCTCGCGCACCGCCTTCAGGTCGCGCACGCCGGCCGTGCGGACGAACATCACTCGATGCCCAGCTTCTTTTTCACGAGGTCGTTGACCGCCTGCGGATTGGCCTTGCCGCCGGTCGCCTTCATCACCTGCCCGACGAACCAGCCGGCGAGCGTCGGCTTGGCCCGCGCCTGCTCGACCTTGTCGGGGTTGGCGGCGACGATCTCGTCCACCGCCTTCTCGATGGCGCCGGTGTCGGTGACCTGCTTCAGGCCGCGCTCCTCGACCAGCCTGCGCGGGTCGCCGCCCTCGGTCAGCACGATCTCGAACAGGTCCTTGGCGATCTTGCCGGAGATCGTGCCTTCCTTGATGAGGTCGATGACGGCGCCAAGCTGATCGGGCGAAACCGGAGTCGATTCAATGTCCGTGCCGGTTCTGTTCAAGGCGCCCAGGAGGTCGTTGATGACCCAGTTAGCCGCCGTCTTGCCGTCGCGGCCCTCGGCCACCTTCTCGAAATAGTCGGCGATGGCCTTCTCCGAGACGAGCACGGAGGCATCGTAGGCCGACAGGCCCAGCTCGGCGACGAAGCGCGCCTTCTTGTCGTCGGGAAGCTCCACGAGATCGGCCTCCAGCGCGTCGACGTAAACCTAATCAAATTCGAGCGGCAGAAGGTC
>CAZVTK010000123.1:0-13595 GCA_964629765.1 uncultured Mesorhizobium sp. | reverse complement strand
AGCGTGCCGTAGGGAATGGCGATGCGCAGCATGTAGGCGTGGAGCTGGAGGTAGACGCCGTTCATCAGCCGCAGCGGCCGGAACTGGTCCTCGCCGATCTCGCCGTCGAGCCGGCGCTTCACCTGATCGGCGAACTCGGCGACGCGGGCCTGCACGAAAGCATGGTCGAATTCGTCGTAGCGGTACATGGGCCGGTCCTATGCCGTCCTTGCTGTCAGGAGCTGGGCCGACAGGAGTTGGGCCGGCCGGGGCCGCGCCTGCTTGCCGAGGTCGGGGCGGTTGGTGGGGCCGGCGGCCCTGATCTTCTCGCGCAGGCGCAGCGGCACGATCGCGGCGCCGGCGATCTCCACCTCGATCAGGTTCACGTCGACCACACGGTTGGCGGCCAGCGCCGCCTTGCCGATGATCGACAGCTCGTCGGCCGCCGCCTCGTCCGCAGCCACCTCGGCGCCATGCAGCGTTTCCGACCAGCGATTGTCGGCCGACCACCACACGGCCTCGCCGTCGCTCAGGCGGTTGGCGGTGAGGACCTGAAGGACGAATTTTCCTGCCATCGGGATGCCCTCAGAGGTCGGCGGCGGCCAGAAGGCGCGCGGCGATCGGGGTCGAGCGGCTGAAGTCGGCGCCCGCCACGGCGTCGCCGATGACGGTCAGCACGGGGCCGGTGAGCTCGGCGCGCGACTGGAGCGACGGCAGGTCGGCCAGCGTCCCGTGCAGCATCCGCTTCGTCGGCAGGCTGGCGTTCTCGACCACCGCCACCGCCGTGTCGGGCGACAGGCCGGCCTCGATCAGCCGCGCGGCGACGTCGGCCGCCACTGTGCGGCCCATATAGACCGCCACCGTCGCGCCATCGATGGCGAGCCGCGCCCAGTCGGGCAAGGTTGCGCCCTTCAGATCGTGCCCCGTGGTGAACACCATCGAGGAGGCGACGCCGCGCAGCGTCAACGGCAGGGCGAAATCGGCGGCGGCCGCGAAGGCGGCGGTGACGCCGGGCACGACCTCGTGGCCGATGCCCGCGTCGCGCAGAGCCGCCAGTTCCTCGCCGGCACGGCCGAACACCAGCGGGTCGCCGCATTTCAGCCGCACGACGCGGCGGCCGGCACGGGCGAGCCCCACCAGCAGGTCGTTGATCTCGTCCTGCGTCCGCGCATGGCAGCCCTTGCGCTTGCCGGCAGCGATGCGGTCGGCGTCGCGGCGGCCCATGGCGACGATCGCCTCCGGCACCAGCGCGTCGTGCACGATCACGTCCGCTTCCATCAGCAGGCGCTGCGCGCGCAGCGTCAGCAGGTCCTCCGCGCCGGGGCCGGCTCCCACCAGCGCGACATGGCCGCGCGGCTCGCCCGCGCGCTCCAGCATGCGCGTCGCCGCGCGCCGCGCCGCGCCGATGTCGCCCGCCGCCACCGCCCGCGCCGGCTCGTCGCCGAAGAAGGCGTGCCAGAAGCCGCGCCGCGCGCTGCCCTCCGGCAGCACCGCCTCGACCGTGCCGCGATAGAGGGCGGCGAGCGTCGCGAGGCGCCCGAGCGAGGGCGGCAGCATCGCCTCGATGCGGGCGCGGATCATCTGCGCCAGCACCGGGCCCGCGCCCTCCGTGCCGATCGCCACCGCCACCGGTGCGCGATTGACCAGCGCCGGCACGTAGAAGTCGCAGAGCTCCGGGCGGTCGACGGCATTGACCGGGATGCGCGCGGCGCGGGCCGCCCGCACCACCGCGCGGTCGGCTGCCTCGTTGCCGCTGGCGGCGAACACCAGCGCCGCGCCGTCGAGCAAAGCGGGGCGGAAGGGGCCGACTGCGTAGCGGATGTCGCCGCGCCCGGCCAGCCATTCGGCGAAATCATAGTCCATGGCCTCCGCCACGACAACGAGATCGCCGCTCGACTGCGACAGCAGCCGCGCCCTGGCGAAGGCTTGGGCTCCGCCTCCCACGATCACGCAGACGCGGTTCTTCACCCGCATGAAGACGGGAAAGGCGTCGAGCTTGGCTTGCGGCTCAGCCATGGCGGGGCGTGATCCTCTTCGATATCGTACGATTTTCGCCGCCCGGTCCGCGCAATTGAAGGTACGAAGTACCCGTGCGCGAGGCCGCTCCGGATCGCCCTTCTCAGGCAGCGGGCGGCGGCGGAACGGTTTTCCGGCGGCGGTTCAGGCCCATGGTTCGGTCCGGGCGGAACCCTTCGAAGCCGCGCCACGTTCCCGGCATGACGAAGGAACGCAAAAAAGGAGAACACACATGGCGAAGCTGGCGCACGACATCTGGGTGGTGGTGGCCGACGGGGAAAAGGCGCTGTTCCTGCGCAACGAGGGCGACGCCGAGTATCCGCATCTCCAGGTGGTCCGCCGGATGCATGACGACAATCCGCCGACCCGCGAGCAGGGCACCGACCGGCCGGGCCGCTTTCACGACGGCGCCTCGCCGCATCGCAGCGCCGTCGACGAGACCGACTGGCATCGCCTCGCCAAGGAGCGCTTCGCCGACGAGATCGCGTCGCGGCTCTACCGGCTCGCCCATCGCGGCGACTTCGACCGCCTCGTCATCGTCGCCCCGCCGCTGGTGCTGGGCGAGATGCGGCAGAAGCTGCACAAGGAGGTCGCGGCGCGCGTCGAGGCCGAGATCGCCAAGACGCTCACCGGCCACACCGTCGACGAGATCGAGAAGATCGTGACGGCGGCGTGAAGGCTGCGGCGGGTACGGAACGCCCGCGCACCGCTATTGCGGCATGCTCGACAAGTGCGACAGGAGCTCGGCGACGTTGGCCGCGCCGTATTTCTTCATCAGCCGGGCGCGGTAGGCTTCGACCGTGCGCGGCGAGATGGTCAGGGTGCGCGCGATCTCCTTCGACGTGCGCCCCTCGCCCAGATGCATCACGATCTGGCGCTCGCGGGTGGTCAGGCTCGCCACCGGCTTGTGGTCCGACAGGTCGGCGATGCTCCAGATCGCCTTGCGCAGCGGGTCGTCGTCGGGGGTCAGCGTATGGCCGCGCACCCGGCACCAGAACAGCGAGCCGTCCTTGCGCGCCATGATGCGCTCGTCCATGTATTTGTTGAGGCGCTTCAGCGGCTCGACGCCGACATTGCGGATCTTCACGAACTCCTCGATGGACGGATAGAGGATCGCGAAGGAGGCGCCCAGCAGTTCCGCCCGCCGGTAGCCGAAGATCGAGGCGAAGGCCGGATTGCAGACCCGGATGATGCGGTTCTCCGTCATCACCAGCCCGACCGGCGCGTGCTCGAACACGCTCAGCGCAAGCTCGCCGTCGATGCCGTCCATGGGCCTCCCGCGGCCGCGCGTATTTCTACGATATTGCAGGTTTTTCGCGGCCTTCGCGATAATAGCCTGCATCGTGCGATGGTCCAAGCGTTCCGGCCGGAAGGCCGGCGCCGGCGCGCAGGAGGAGGAGAAGCGGGACGCCGCAGGGCGGCCCCCGCCTCGCAGATATCGCGGCGAGGGGCATTGCGACGAGGCCCTGCGCCGGCTTGCCGCGCTTCGTCGTCGGGAGGAAGTCCATGAGAAGAATCATCGCCGCGCTGGCGCTGTCCGGCGCCGTGCTTGCCGCGCCCCATGCCCTCGCCCAGGACGGGCCGGCCAAGATCGCCCTGATCCACGGCCTGTCCGGCTCGCCGCTGGAAGCCTATTCCAAGCAGACTCATACCGGCTTCGAGATGGGCCTCGAATACGCCACCAACGGCACGATGGAGATCAAGGGCCGCAAGATCGAGCTGGTCAAGCTCGACAGCCAGTTCAAGCCCGACGTCGCCCGCGCCTTGCTGGCCGAAGCCTATGCGGATGATGACGTCGTACTCGCCGTCGGCGACACCGCCTCGGGCGTGGCGCTCGCCATGCTGCCGGTGGCGGCCGAATACGAGAAGATCCTGGTGGTCGAGCCGGCCGTGGCCGACAGCCTGACCGGGCCGGACTCCAACCGCTACGTCTTCAAGACCTCGCGCAATTCGTCGATGGACATGCAGGCGCAGGCGCTGGCGCTGAAGCCCGACGCCAACCTCCACGTCGCCACGCTGGCGCAGGACTACGCCTTCGGCCGCGACGGCATCGCCGCCTTCAAGAAGACGCTCGACGGCACCGGCGCGACGATCGCGGCGGAAGAATACGTGCCGATGCAGACGACCGACTTCACGGCGACGATCGAGCGCCTGTTCAACGCGCTGAAGGACAAGCCCGGCCGCAAGGTCATCTTCATCAACCTCGCCGGCATCGACGGCATCACGCCGCTGCTGGCGGCCGACCCGGCCCGCTACGGCATCGAGCTGTCGAGCGGCGGCAACATCCTGCCGGTTCTCGTCAGCTACAAGCGCATGCCCGGCATGGAAGGCGCGATGTACTACTACTATGAGGCGCCGAAGAACCCGGTGAACGACTGGCTGGTTGCCGAGCACCAGAAGCGCTTCAGCAGCCCGCCCGACTTCTTCACCGCCGGCGGCATGGCTGCGGCGATGGCCGTCGCCACCGCGCTCGACAAGGCCGCCGACTGGGAGACCGAGACGCTGATCGCGACGATGGAAGGCATGAGCTTCGACACGCCGAAGGGCTCGATGACCTTCCGCCCGGAGGACCATCAGGCCCTCCAGTCCATGTATCACTTCAAGATCAAGGTCGACCCGGCCGTCGAATGGGCGATCCCGGAGCTCGTCCGCGAGATCAAGGCCGATGAGATGAACATCCCCGTCGGCCGCAACAACAAGCAGTAGAAACAAGAGAGTAGCGAATAGCGAATAGTGAGTGGGTCGGAACCTACTCGCTACTCGCTACTCGCTACTCGCTACTCGCCATGACCCCCTCGCTGCGCACCGAAAACCTGACGATCCGCTTCGGCGGCCATGCGGCCGTCAACGGCGTCTCCTGCGCGTTCCGGCCGGGTGAGCTCACCGTGATCGTCGGGCCGAACGGCGCCGGCAAGACCACATGGTTCAACCTCGTCTCGGGCCAGCTCAGGCCGAGCGAGGGACGCATCTTCAAGAGCGGGCCGACAGGTGAGCAGGACATCACCGGCCTCGCGCCCTCGGCCCGCGCGCGGGCCGGCATCGGCCGCGCCTTCCAGCTCACCAACCTCTTTCCGCGGCTTTCCGTGCGCGAGAACGTGCGCCTCGCCGTCCAGGCGCGCCGCGGCGTCGGCCCGCGCCTCCTGCGCACCGCCGCGTCCTTCACCGACGTGGCGGCCGAGGCGCGGACCTGTCTGGAGCGCACCCGGCTCGACGCGGTCGCCGACCTGCCCGCCTCGGCCCTGCCGCACGGCGACCAGCGCAAGCTGGAGGTCGCCCTTTTGATGGCCATGCAGCCCGACATCTACATGTTCGACGAGCCGACCGCCGGCATGTCGGTCGACGAGGCGCCGGTGATCCTCGACCTGATCGCCTCCATCAAGGAGGACCGCTCCAAGACCATCCTGCTCGTGGAGCACAAGATGGACGTGGTGCGCGCGCTCGCCGACCGCATCGTCGTGCTGCACAATGGCGAGCTGATCGCCGACGGCGACCCCGCCGGGGTGATGGCGATGCCGCTGGTGCGCGAGATCTATCTCGGCGTCGGCGCCGAGGAGGTCGCGTGATGGGCGACCGCATCCTGCGCCTCGACGACGTTCACACCGACATCGGCCAGTACCACGTCCTGCACGGCGTCTCGCTCGACGTGCCGGAGGGCGGCGTCCATGTCCTGCTGGGGCGCAACGGCGCCGGCAAGACGACGACGCTGCGCACGGTCATGGGCCTGTGGCGCGCCCGCAAGGGAGCCATCGTCTTCCGCCACCACGACATCACCGCCATGAGGACGCCCGACATCGCCCGGCTGGGCGTCGCCTACGTGCCGGAGAACATGGGCATCTTCGGCGGCCTGACCATCGAGGAGAACATGCGCCTCGCCACCGCGACGGGCGCGTTCGACAAGGACCGCCTGGCGCGCATCATGGCGCTGTTCCCCGCCATGGAGAAATTCTGGGACCGGCAGGCGCATGCCCTGTCCGGCGGCCAGAAGCAGATGCTCGCCATCTCGCGCGCCATCATCGAGAAGCGCGACCTCATCCTCATCGACGAGCCGACCAAGGGCCTCGCCCCGTCGATCATCCGGGCGATGATCGACGCCTTCCGCGAGATCGCGCGCGACACCACCATCCTTTTGGTCGAGCAGAATTTCCTGTTCGCCAGGGCGCTGGGGTCCACCGTCGCCGTCATCGACGACGGGCGCATCGTGCACCGCGGCTCGATGGCCGAGCTCGCCGCCGACGCGGGCTTGCAGACGCGGCTGCTGAGCCTGTCGCTGGAGGCGCATTGATGAACGTCGCCGCATCCGTGGGTATGGCCGCGCCCTACGTTGCCCCCCTCTGGCCTGCCGGCCATCCCCCCCTCACGGGGGTATATCATCCGCTACGTCGACGCCCCCCAACCTCCCCCCTTGAGGGGGAGATGGCCGGCAGGCCAGAGGGGGGTGGCGCCTGATGCAAAGTCTCCAGCAAACCCTCTCCCGCTTCGGCGGCGTCTATCTCCTGCCCGTCATCCTCGGCCTGATCGCCTTCGTGCTGATCGGCCGGCCCTCGACCTGGGTGACGCTCACGGTCGCGGGCCTCGCCATGGGCATGATGATCTTCCTGATGGCGTCGGGCCTGTCGCTGATCTTCGGGCTGATGGACGTCCTCAATTTCGGCCATTCGGCCTTCGTGTCCTTCGGCGCCTTCGTCGCCGCCAGCGTGCTCGCCTCGCTCGCCGCCTGGGTGCAGGGCGACAGCGCGGTGCTGAACATCGCCGCCCTGCTGCTCGCCATCGCCGCCGCCACCGCGCTGGGCGCGGCGCTCGGCTGGTTCTTCGAGCGGGTGATCGTCAAGCCGGTCTACAAGGACCATCTGCGCCAGATCCTCATCACCATGGGCGCGCTCATCGTCGCCGAACAGCTCATCCTCGCCATCTGGGGCGGCGTGCCCATTCCCGTGCCGCGGCCGCGCCTGCTCGAAGGATCGGTGGTGATCGGCAACGTCGCCATCGAGACCTACCGCATCTTCGCCTTCCTGCTGGGCGCCGCGGTCTATGCCGTCCTGCACTACGTGCTCAACCGCACCCGCGTGGGCCTGCTGATCCGCGCCGGCGTGGAGAACCGCGAGATGGTGGAGGCGCTGGGTTTCCGCATCGACCGCCTGTTCATCGCCGTGTTCATGGCGGGCTCTGCCCTTGCCGCCATGGGCGGGGCCATGTGGGCCGGCTACCAGAGCCTGATCACGCCCGCGCTCGGCGCCGAGCTGATGATCCTCGTCTTCATCGTCGTCATCATCGGCGGGCTGGGCTCGATCGAGGGCTCGCTGCTCGGCGCGATCCTGGTCGGGCTGATGACCAACTACGTCGCCTTCCTGTTCCCCAAGCTGGCGCTGGCCACCAACATGCTGCTGATGATGGCGATCCTGCTGTGGCGGCCCTACGGGCTCAAGCCGGCGGTGAAGGGGTGAGGACCATGACCGCCGTCACCGTCGAAACCGCCGCCGCAAGGCCGCCCGCCCGCCGCGTTCCCGCCGGCCGCCTGCTGGTCTATGCGATCGTGCTCGCCATCGGGCTGGTGCTCGCCGTCGCGCCGTTCCTGTTTCCCGACGTGCGCAGCCAGGAGGTCGCCGCGCGCATCTGCATCTTCATCGTGCTGGTCGCCAGCTACGACCTGCTGATCGGCTACACCGGCATCGTCTCCTTCGCCCACACCATGTTCTTCGGGCTGGGCGCCTACGGCACGGCCATCGCGCTGAAGTCGATGGGCCCCGGCTTCGACGCCATCCTCATCGGCGGCAGCCTCGGCGTGCTGGCCGCGCTGGTGCTCGCCATCCTCATCGGCCTCCTGTCGCTGCGCGTGAAGGCGATCTTCTTCGCCATGGTCACGCTGGCGGCCGCGTCGGTCATGCTCGTGCTTGCCGGCCAGTTGTCCGAGATCACCGGCGGCGAGGACGGCATGACCTATCAGGTGCCGCGCCTCTTCTCGCCGGCCTACAAGCTGCTGGAGGACGCGGACGGCAAGGTGATGCGCCTGTTCGACATCCCGCTCAACGGCCGCATCGCGCTCTATTATTTCGTCTTCCTCACAGCGCTCGTCCTGTTCCTCCTCATGCTGCGCGTGGTGCGCTCGCCGCTCGGCACGGTGCTGGAGGCGATCCGCGAGAACGAGATGCGCGCCGAGGCGATCGGCTACCGCGTCGTCGCCTACCGCACGGCGGTGTTCTGCCTCGCCGCCGTCATCGCGGCGACGGCGGGCATCCTGCGCGCGGTGTGGCTGAAATATACCGGACCCGAGGTGGCGCTCTCCTTCGCCATCATGATCGACGTGTTGCTGATGGTGGTGATCGGCGGCATGGGCACCATCGTCGGCGCGGTGATCGGCGTCGTCCTCATGACGCTGGCGCAATTCTACCTGAAGGACCTGATGGAGATCGCCGCGCACGCCACCGCCGACGTGCCCCTGCTGCCGGACCTGCTCAACCCTGAGCGCTGGCTGCTGTGGCTCGGCGTGCTCTTCATCCTGCTGGTCTATTTCTTTCCGGCCGGCATCGCCGGAACCATCATGGGCAAGGGAGCCCACAAATGAACCGGCACGCCGCGCCCGCGAGCCGCGCCCGCCGCGCCGGGCCGCGCTCGGCCTATGTCGAGGCGGCCGGCTTCGAGCTCCACGTCACCGAATGGGGCGATCCCGCGCTGCCCGCGCTCGTCATGTGGCACGGGCTCGCCCGCACCGGCCGCGACTTCGACGAGCTGGCGTCGGCCCTGTCCGACAGCTTCTTCGTGCTGTGCCCCGACACGCTGGGGCGGGGCCTCTCCTCCTGGGCGCGCGACTTTCGCCGCGACTATTCCTACGCGGCCTTCGGCGACAGCGCGCTCGGCCTGCTCGACCGTTACGGCATCGACCGGCTGCGCTGGATCGGCACGTCGATGGGCGGGCTGATCGGCGTGACGCTCGCGGCGGGGCGGCTCAAGGGGCGCATCACCCACCTCGTCATCAACGACATCGGCCCCGACATCCCCGCCGCGGGCGCCGAGCGCATCGCGGCCTATGTCGGCAGCCCGCCGGTCTACGACACGGTGGCCGAGCTGGAAGCGTGGCTGCGCCGCAACTACGCACCCTTCGGCGACAACACCGACGCCTTCTGGCGGCGCATGGCCGACACCTCGGCGCGCCGCACCGACGACGGCAAGGTGACGGTGCACTACGATCCGCACATCGTCAGCCAGTTCACCCATCACAAGGCCGACCTCGACGTGTGGGACGCCTACGACGCGATCGAGGCGAAGACCCTGCTGCTGCGCGGCGAGGCGTCGGACGTGCTGTCGCGCGAGGTCGCCGAAAGGATGACGCTGCGCGGACCGCGGCCGCGTCTCGTCGAATTCGCCGGCGTCGGCCATGCGCCCACCCTGGCTGGCGAGGCGGAGATCGGCCTTTTGCGCACTTTTCTGGACGAGTAGCCCCCCGGAGCCCGGACACCGGCCTCCCGCGCACCGGGCGCCCTTGATCGCCGCATTCGGGCACGATATTGTGCTCACTGGCCATTCAAGAAGCATGGCCACCCTCCGCCTCGTCGGCGGTGAGGCATAAATGTCACGAAATGAAGGATTATTCCTTCATCCGGCCGTGCTGTATATTGCCTGACGGGGGCGGCAGGATCCAAATTGCAGGGCAACGCAAACGTGGGGGAGTTCTATGCCTAGGATGAGCTGTCTTGTCGCGCTCGGCGCGACGTTGAGTCTGGGTGGTTGCGGCGGCATGGTCATCGACGTGCTCGACGGGCAGGCCGTGCCCGGCCCGACCAGCAAGGCGGGCGCGCATGTCGTTGCCGGCGCCGGAACGGGCGCCGGATTCACGGCGGTGACCGATCGCACGGCGAAGGGCGCCACCGCGACGGCGACCCTCAACATGTACAACAACGATGTCCCGACGAGCGCCGAGGTCGCCTTCGAAACCAAGACCGACGGTGGCGTAACGATCCCGGATTCCGGGCGCCTGAAGCTGTCGTCCGCCATCGCAAACGAGGTGGTGAACGCCGCTCTCGCGGGCCGAGAGCCCAATATCGACGAGAACAACATAAAGTTCGGCGACGGCGACACGTTCCTCCAGCTCGCCAGCTCCGGCAACGGCTTCGCGACCGTCTCCTACACCGGCAGCTCGGGCGGCACGGGCTTCCATGGCTATCTCGTTGCCGGCGAGCGCACCCGCAACATGCCGATCGACGGCACCGCCAAATATGTCGGCAACGCAAACGCCACCTCGTTCGGCGAGACCAGCGGCCGCCGCACGGTCACCGGCACCACCACCCTCAACGCCACGTTCCTGCCCGTGGGGAGCACGATCAGGGGCTCGATGACGAACCTGAAGGCCGGCGACGCCGCCCTCGGCTACGACATCACCATGAATCCGGCCGCGATCAGCGGCAACGGCTTCACCGGCGGCACGCTGGCCACCAGCGCCGGCGCGGTCACCCAGTCCGACTATCAGGGCGGCTTCTACGTCGGCGACGCAAGCGGCGCGGCCGGCACGTTCCACATGCGGGCGGCCGGCGTTCCGAACGGCAGCGGCGGCGTCGAGGCGGTGGAAATGGTCGGCTCGTTCGGCGGCAACAAGCAGTAATGGTCTGTGGCGTGCCAGTTCCCGGCATTTCTCCGTCGCGGCTCGCCGGGGCAGCGCGGCGGATTCTGTCGGGAACCGGCGCGGCCTTGCGGGCCGCCATCGCCGCCGCCGCGCTGGCTGCGGTCCTGCCGCTCTGCGTTGCCGCCCCGGCGGCCGCGCAGCAGCAAGCCAGCGTCGACGAACAGGTGAACCTGCTCATGCAGCGCGGCGACTATGCCGCCGCGCTCGCCCTCGCCGAGCGCGCCTGGGGACCCGAAACGCCCAACAGGCAGGCCCGGCTCGACTTCATCCGCGGCATGAAGCTGCGCTCCGAAGGCGACCTCAAGGGCGCCATCGATCTTTTCCGCAGGCTGATCGCCGACAATCCCGGCTTCACGCGCGTGCGCGTCGAGCTCGCCAACACCCTGGTTCTGGCCGGCGACACGGATGCGGCCGCCTATCATCTGCGCGACCTTGCCCGCAGCGCCCATTCGGACGACATGCGCCGCAATTTCGAAGCCTATCTCGACGCGATCAGGCGCGACAGGCCGTACCGCATCGGCGGCTACCTGTCGCTGGCGCCGTCGACCAACGTCAACGGGCGCACCACCGAGGAGGTCATCGTCCTGCCGATCCAGGGCGTCGGCTGCCCCAACGACCTGTGCACCTTCACCATCGACCGCGATTCGCAGGCGGTCTCGGGCGTCGGCCTCACCGGCGGCATTTCGGGGGAACGCCACTTCTTCCTGTCCGACGAGCTCACCTTCACCCTCTCGGGGCGGCTCGACGCGATCAAATATGCGCGTCCCGAATTCGACCGGCTGACCGCCAATGCCGGCGCCCATCTGCGCCGCAAGCGCGGCGACATCACGCTCGGCGGAGGCATCGTCGCCAGTTACCAGAACATCGGCTACGCGACCTACCGCGAAGCGGCCGGCTTGGAGCTCGAATACGGCCGCGCCATGGCTCCCGGCACGAACCTGCTCTTGTCCGGGAGCGTGCTCTACCAGCGCTTCGCCGACTTCCCGATCATGGACGGGTTCCAGTTCACCGCCGGCGCCGTCGTCGGCCACGCGCTGGGGCCGGGCCAGTCCGTCACCACCGGCCTCAGCTTCACCTCCGAGCGCACCGGCGCGCCGTTCCTCGACTATGACGGCGCGCGCGCCTTCGTCGGCTACGGGCGCGAGTGGAACGGCGGCTTCATCACCTATGTCGAGCCCTCCGCCACCGTGCGCGGCTATCGCGGCGTCGACCCGAACTTCAACGTGGTGCGCAACGACATCGAGATCGGCGGACGCATCTCGCTCTCGCACCGCAAGCTGAACTTCATGGGCGTCATGCCGCGCTTCGAATATTCCTACTCGCGGCAGTTCTCGACCATCGTCTTCCAGCGCCGCGAGACGCACTCGGCGAACATCGTCCTCACGCGCGAGTTCTGATCGCGCCTCACAGCCGCCGCAGATGGTTGTCCCATGACGGCGCGGGGCGCTCGGGCACGATCTGACGGCTCTCTGCCGGCGACAATCCGGCGAGCGCGCCGCGCCCGCTGCTGGCGAGCACCGAGCCGGCGCCCAGCGGCGCGACGCCGCAGCCGTCTGCCATCTGCCGGTCGCCGAGGTGGCGGCCGCTGGCCGCGTCCCAGAAGGCGATGAGCCCGCCATGCGGCGACGAGGTCGCCACCACCGAGCCGGCCGCGTCCACGGCCATCGAGCCGACATAGTTGTCGAGGGCGCGCAGCGTCGCCTGCGGGCCCGGGAAAAGCTCGACCTCGCGACCGCGCCGGTGCCGGCCGACCAGCGGCGGCCGGTCGGCCGGGTCTCCCTCGTACTGGCAGCCGAACCAGACCGCGCCCGAAGCGTCCAGCACCATGTGCCGGATCGACAGCTTGTGAAGCTCCGGCGCAAGCCGCACCTGCTCGACCATCGCGCCGCCGGCAATGTCGAGATAGGCGATGCTGGGCTCCATCGTGTCGATGTTGAGCTTCAGCCGCTCGTAGTCGGGATGGGTGAGGATGCCGCCATTGGCCACGCACAGCGTGCGCCCGTCCGGCATCAGCAGCACCTCGTGCGGGCCGATGCCGCCGGTCGCGAACTCGCCGATGCGGCGGAAGCCGGCATCGACGTCGTAGACGCCGGTGACTCCCTGCCCGGCCTCATAGTCGCTTTCGCTGGCGAGCATCAGCCGTCCGTCCGGCGTGAACACGCCATGGCCGAAGAAGTGCCGCCCCGGCGCGGCGGGTATCGCCACCGGCGCGGCCTTGCCGTCGACCGGAAAGGCCACCGCGAAGCGGCCGGGCGACCGCGCGAAGGCGACCGCGCGGCGGCGCGGCGCGTCGATGGCGAAGGAATGGCCGCGCGCTTCCAGCGGCAGCACCAGCCGGTCGCGCCCGCGCGCGTCGATCACCGCCACCTCGAAGCCGCCGCCGGCCGCCAGCCGCGCGCCGAGCCAGAGCGCCTCCTCCTCCGCGGCGCCGGCCGGGACCATCGCCGCCATGCCGAGCAGGCCGAGAAAGGTGCGCCGGTCGATCCGCATAGCTATACTCCGGGGTCAGGTCGGCCGCTATTCGAATCAGGACGAGTCGAAAATGACGGGTTTCGAGAACCGGAGCGAAACGTACTTTTGGGTACGTGAGCACCGGAAGCGCAGAAAGTCGTCATTTGCAGGCCGTCCTCATCCGAATGGCGGTGGACCTAAACCGTTTCATGGTCAGATGGAAACGGCTCTGTTTCTCCGATGGCGCGGCGATCCGTCAGGAAGCCCACGACGGTCGTATCGGGATACGGCCGAGTGGGCTGACGCCGCGGTCGCCCGCCCGTCTTTCCAGGAAAGAATGGGGGAAACCCTTCGGGCCGGGTGCATTTGGCCCAAATCCTTCGGGTTCCGGCTCGGCCGTATCCCGATACGACCGTCGCCGAAACCCTCGACCTTGGGACCAAATGCCCGCCGGCAGAGCGATTCCATCTGACCATGAAACGGTCTAGGCTGTGGTGACAATTTAGTTTTCTGGGATTCCCGCGGTCCTGCAAATCAG
>CAZVTK010000122.1:0-13695 GCA_964629765.1 uncultured Mesorhizobium sp. | reverse complement strand
CTCGCGGTGGGCGAGCCGCAGGCGGTCATGCTCGACATGCTCGACGTGACCTGCCCGGCGCTGCCGCACGAGAAGCCGCGCTACCTGATGGGGGTAGGCACGCCGGACGACATCCTGAAATCGGTGGCGCGCGGCATCGACATGTTCGACTGCGTGATGCCGACCCGCTCTGGGCGCCACGGGCAGGCGTTCACCCGCCGCGGGCGGATCAACCTGCGCAATGCCCGCCACGCCGACGATCCGCGCCCGCTGGACGAGGAGAGCGACTGCCCGGCCGCTCGCGACTATTCGCGCGCCTATCTCCACCATTTGATCAAGTCGGGCGAGGCGCTGGGCGGCATGCTGCTGTCGTGGAGCAACATCGCCTACTACCAGAGCCTGATGGCCGACATCCGCGCCGCGATCGAGGCCGGCCGTTTTGCCGAGCGCGCCGCAGAGATCACGGAGAGCTGGGCGCGCGGCGACATCGCCGCACGATAGCGCGTCTCAGGCCCCCAGCCCGGTTGCGCGCCGCAGGGTCACGCCGGTGATTCGGAACGTGCCGTCGGGCTGGAGCTCCAGCGTGTAGATCGCCTCATAGTCCCTGCCGTCGGGACCGACGAGCAGCACCTGCTGGACGATCGATGCCGGGCTGATCTCCTCGACCTTGCCGAAGGCATAGTTGCGCGGCTTCCAGACCGGCTGGTAGCCGCCCCGCACCATGTCCATGAAACGCCCGACATCCGGGAACAGACGCTTGATGTTCGGCGCGGCATAGCCGTAGGCGGCCGCGTCGTCGCCGGTGCGGAAGGCGCCGATCTGCGCCTCGATGGAGGATTGCGCGGCCCTGACCTCCGCTTCGCCGGCAAAGGCGGGCGGCATGGAAAGGACGGCCACCAGCAGCAGAACGGTCGCAATGCGGGTCATGGCGGGCTCCCTGCGAGAATCCGGCGACGGCGCATCGTAGCATGCCGGCGGCGCGCAGTCGCCGGTTCCGATCGCCCCCCGGAGACGCCCATCCCCGCGGCAGCTCCTGCCCAAAGCCGGCGCACGATCCTCGCGGCTGCCTCAGCGGCGGGCAGATTTGCGGTCGTGCCGCCGCAACAGGCGAAACCGCTTGATTTTCCTGCCTTCGTGCCGCTCAAATGCATGGCGAGGGGAGTGCGCGATTGGCAGCGTTCGATGAAATGAACCCGGCGGGGACCGGGACGAGGCGGCCCTACGCGGCCTACAATGAATGGCTGGGCGCGCAGGATCCGGCGCGTCTGACCGAGAAGATGCGCGATGCGGAGCGCGTGTTCCGCAAGACCGGCATCACCTTCGCCGTCTACGGCGAGGCCGAGGCGGCCGAGCGGCTGATCCCGTTCGACATCGTGCCGCGCATCATTTCCGGCGCGGAATGGCGCAAGCTGACGCAGGGCATCGAGCAGCGCGTGCAGGCGCTCAACGCCTTCCTCGACGACATCTACCACCGGCAGGAGATCCTGCGCGCGGGGCGCATACCCAAACGCCTGATCGCCGAGAACGAGGCGTTCACGCCCGAGATGATCGGCGTCAAGCCCCCCGGCGGCGTCTACACCCACATCATCGGCACCGACATCGTGCGCACCGGCGAGAACGATTTCTTCGTGCTGGAGGACAATGCCCGGACGCCGTCGGGCGTTTCCTACATGCTGGAGAACCGCGAGACGATGATGCAGCTCTTTCCGGAGCTGTTCAGCCAGGTGAAGGTGCTGCCGGTCGAGAACTACCCGGCGCTGCTGCGCCAGTCGCTGGCGGCGGTGAAGCCGGCCAACCTCGACGGCCCGCCGACCATCGCGGTGCTGACCCCGGGCCTCTACAACTCGGCCTATTTCGAGCACGCGTTCCTCGCCGACCAGATGGGCGTCGAGCTGGTGGAGGGGCAGGATCTGCGCGTGGTCGACGGGCGCGTCGCCATGCGCACCACCGAGGGCTACAAGCAGATCGACGTGCTCTACCGCCGCGTCGACGACGCCTTCCTCGACCCGCTGACCTTCCGGCCGGACTCGGCGCTGGGCGTGCCGGGCATCATGGACGTCTACCGGGCCGGCAACATCACCATCGCCAACGCGCCCGGCACCGGCATCTCCGACGACAAGGCGATCTATTCCTACATGCCAAAGATCGTCGAGTTCTACACCGGCCGCAAGGCGATCCTGCCCAACGTGCCGACCTGGCGCTGCTCGGAGGCGGACAGCCTGAAATATGTGCTGGAGCACCTTGCCGAGCTGGTCGTGAAGGAGGTGCACGGTTCCGGCGGCTACGGCATGCTGGTCGGGCCCACGGCCTCGAAGAAGGAGATCGAGGCGTTCCGCAGGAAGCTGGAGGCAAGGCCCTCCAACTATATCGCCCAGCCGACGCTGGCGCTGTCGACCTGCCCGATCCTGACGGACGCGGGCCTCGCGCCGCGCCATGTGGACCTGCGGCCCTACGTGCTCGTCTCCGACCGGGTGCGGATCGTGCCGGGCGGCCTGACGCGCGTGGCGCTGAAGGAGGGCTCGCTGGTGGTGAACTCGTCGCAGGGCGGCGGGACGAAGGATACGTGGGTGCTGGATGATTGAGGGGCAGTCGGCAGTCGGCAGTCGGCAGTCGGATGACGGCGTCCAGCCGGCTTCGATAGCGTCCTATCGCGACCTCCGCGTCTGGAAACTGGCGATCGAGCTTGCCGTAGAGTGTTACGGCGTAACCGGGACATTCCCGCAATCGGAATTGTATGGCCTTGTTTCGCAGATCCGGCGATCGGCGACCTCGGTGGCCGCGAACATCTCGGAGGGATACGGCCGGGACAACAAAGGCTCGTATCTCCAGTTCCTGAGAATCGCGCAGGGCTCCCTCAAGGAACTGGAAACGCACGTCATCATTTCCCGACGCCTTGCCTATCTCGATGAAGCGGCCGAGTGCCGCCTGCTGGAAAGCGCGGAGGCTGTTGGCAAGATGCTTCGGTCTCTCATCCGAAGTCTGGAGAGGGCATTCTGACGATGAATACCCGGCACGACTGCCGACTGCCGACTGCCGACTGCCGTTCCGGCGGAGCCCGCTGACATGCTGCTCGGCCGCACGGCGAATGGCCTCTACTGGATGAACCGCTACATCGAGCGGGTCGAGAACATGGCGCGGCTGGTCGATGCCGGCCACCGGCTGGCGCTGACGCGCACCGCCAGCACCAATGACGAATGGTCGTCGGTGCTGGCGAGCGCCGGCGCGCAAGCGGCGTTCGGCGAGAGCGGGCGCGACTTGAGCGCCGCCAGCGTGTGCGACTTCCTGCTGCGCGACACCGCCAATCCGTCGAGCGTGCTGTCGTCCATCGAGATCGCGCGCTCCAACGCGCGCATGGTGCGCACGGCGCTGACGCGCGAGACGTGGGAGAGCATCAACGAGGCGTGGATGGCGCTGAGGCGCATGCTCGCGAGCCCCGTCGACGAGCGCGACCTGCCGCAGGTGCTGGACGCGATCAAGCGCGAGACCGCGCTCATCCGCGGCGCCTTCCAGGGCACGATGCTGCGCAACGAGATCTTCGATTTCTCTCGCATCGGCACCTATGTCGAGCGCGCCGACAACACCGCGCGCATCCTCGACGTCAAATATTACGTGCTGCTGCCGTCCGTCTCGTGGGTCGGCTCGTCGCTCGACAACTACCAGTGGGAGTCGATCCTCCGCTCGGTCTCGGCGCACCGCTCCTATCGCTGGATCTACGACGCCGAATACAAGCCGACCAACATCGCCGATTTCCTGATCCTGAACCGGCGCATGCCGCGCTCGCTGGCCTTCTGCTACGACAACATCTCCAAGAGCCTGACCTATCTCGCCGATCTCTACGGCGCGCGCCATCCTTGCCACGACACCGTCGCCAACACTCTGAAGCGCCTGAAGACCGGCACGATCAAGGACGTCTTCGACGCCGGCCTGCACGAATTCCTGACCGACTTCATCGGCGACAACAACCGGCTCGGCGACGAGGTCGCCACGGCCTACCGCTTCTACTGACGGGCTCCCGCATGCGGCTGAAAATCACCCACCGCACGGAATATTCCTACGACCAGCCGATTTCCTATGCGCTCCAGCGCCTGCGGCTCGTGCCGCTGTCGGGGCCGACGCAGACGGTGACGGACTGGACGCTCGCCGTCGAGGGCGCGAAGGAGGAGGTCAGCTACATCGACCATTTCGGCAACGACACGCGGCTGGTCAGCGTCTCGGGCGCGCCGCATCAGGTGGCGATCACCGCCTCGGGCGAGGTCGAGACCCAGGACAAGGCCGGCGTCTTCGGTCCCGGCAAGGGGTTCGCGCCGCTGTGGCTCTATCTGCCGCCGACGCCGCTGACCGCGCCCGGCGCAGGCATCGCCGCGCTTGCGGCGCAAGTGCCGGACGGCGACAGGCTGGAGCGGATGCATGCGCTGATGGCGCTGATCGCCGCGCGCATCAAATGGGAGCCGGGCTCGACCGCGACCACCACCACGGCCGAGGAGGCGCTGGCGCAGGGCAGGGGCGTGTGCCAGGACCACGCGCATGTCTTTGCCGCGACCGCGCGCTCGCTCGGCATCCCCGCGCGCTATGTCAGCGGCTACCTGTCGATGGAAGGCACGAAGGACCAGGTGGCGAGCCACGCCTGGGCCGAAGCCCATGTCGACGGGCTCGGTTGGGTCGGCTTCGACTGCACCAACGATGTGTGCCCCGACGGGCGCTACGTCCGGGTCGCCTGCGGCCGCGACTACCGCGAGGCGGCGCCCGTGTCAGGCATCGTGCTCGGGCAGGCCAACGAACGGCTTGCGGTATCGATCACCGTCGAGCAGTAATCGGCCCCGTTTTCATCCGGGCGATTCGTTCATGACCTATTGCGTCGGCCTCCGCCTCAATCGCGGCCTGGTGTTCATGTCGGACACCCGCACCAATGCGGGCATGGATTCCATCTCCATCTTCCGCAAGATGTATGTGTGGGAGGAGCCGGGCGAGCGCGTGCTGGTGCTTCTGGCCGCCGGCAACCTCGCCACCACGCAGTCGGTCGTCTCGCTGCTCGACGAGCGCACCAAGGCGCCGGCCGACCGCGCGCCCTCGATCATGCAGACGCAGTCGATGTTCCAGACGGCCCGGCTGGTCGGCGACACGGTGAAGGAGGTGATCGCCCACTCCTCCACCGACGGCCAGAACGCCGACTCCTTCCGCGCCTCCTTCGTGCTCGGCGGGCAGATCAAGGGCACCGAGCCGCGCGTCTTCATGGTCTATCCCGAGGGCAACTTCATCGAGGCGACCGACGACACGCCCTTCTTCCAGATCGGCGAGACGAAATACGGCAAGCCGATCATCGTGCGCGCCTACGATCCCGCCATGAGCTTCGAGGAAACGGTGAAGCTCCTGATGGTGTCCTTTGATTCGACTCTGAAATCGAACCTTTCGGTCGGCATGCCGCTCGACCTGCTCTATTACGAGCGCGACACGTTTCGCGTGACCCACCGCTCGCGCGTCACACAGGACAATCCGTATTACCGCACCATCTCGGACGGCTGGTCGCAGGCGCTCAAATCGGCCTTCAAGGATCTGCCCGACTTCGAGAGCTGACAGGCTTGCGGGCGGCAAAAAGCCCGCGCCGGGGCGCGGGCCTCTCGTGGGGTAAAGCGTCAGCTATAGGGCGAATAGCACTGCTGGCGCGGGCCGTTATAGGGCTGGAACGTGTTGTCCGAGGCCCGGTAGGACCGATAGCGGTCGTAGCACCAGTCGTCATGCCGCGAGCTCACGCCGCGCTGGCGCGGCCGGTCGTTGTCGATGGCGCCGCCGACGATGGCGCCGAGCGCGAAGGCCGCTGCCGGGAACCACCAGCCGTCGCGATACACGTAGCCCGCCCGGCGCTCGCGATAGCCGCGATAACCGTTGTGATAGGCAGCGCGCGCGTCGCGGCGAGCCTCGCGCTGGCGCCACCGCTCGCGCTCCCAGTTGTTGCCGCGATCCCAGCCCGGGCCGGTGCCGAACTGGACGGAGAAGCCGCCGTCCTGCGCCAGCGCCGGCGCAGCGGTGACGGCCATGGGCGCGGCGAGCGCCGCCGCGCAAAGCGTGATCAGGGTCTTTCTCATTGTCCAACTCCTGGGTTCATTGTCCCTTGGCCGCCCAACGCGCCGCGAGCGGTTCCGTTCCGCCCGGACCGGCCGCGAATCAGCCGTCAATCGCCCCCGGAACCGTGATGAAGCGGGTTGACCCGCCGACCGACCCTCCATATGGTCCGCGCCACTTTCGGGGCGCCCGCCGCGGAACGGCCGGGATTCCGGCGCGCAGTCGGGCGCGGTGCGGGCCGGTAGCTCAGCGGTAGAGCACGTGACTTTTAATCATGTGGTCGAGGGTTCGATTCCCTCCCGGCTCACCATTCTTCTTTCCATGTGAGCACATCGCCGCAGGCGGCTCGTGTGCCGGCTTCGTGACTGGCGGGCGGCGCGGCGGCTTTCTATATCGGCGGCATATTTCCCGTGGGGCCGACAAGGGGGCCGACGACGCATGGCCATCGATATCGGTTTGATGACCGCCGTGGGGGCGGGGGCGATATCGTTCCTGTCGCCCTGCGTGCTGCCGCTCGTGCCGCCCTACCTCTGCTACATGGCCGGCGTTTCGGTCGACGATTTTCGTGGTGAGGGGGCCGCGCAGGCCACCGCCCCGGCGCGCCTGCCGCTGCTGGCCGCGTCCGTTGCCTTCGTGCTGGGTTTTTCGACCGTGTTCGTCGCGTTGGGCGCCGGGGCGTCCTCCATCGGCGGGCTGCTGCGCGCCTGGCAACAGGAACTCGCCATCGCCGCCGGCATCGTCATCATCCTGATGGGGCTGAATTTTCTCGGCGTGATCCGAATCCCGCTTCTGTCGCGCGAGGCGCGGTTCCAGGCGCGCGGCAAGCCGGCCAGCGCGGCTGCGGCCTATGTCATGGGCCTTGCCTTCGCCTTCGGCTGGACGCCCTGCATCGGCCCGGTCCTCGGGCCCATCCTCACGCTCGCCGGCGGCAGCGCGACGGTGGGCGAGGGGGCGGTCCTGCTCGCCGCCTATTCGCTCGGGCTCGGCATTCCCTTCCTGATTGCAGCCCTGTTCTCCGGCGCCTTCATGCGCTTCCTCCAGCGTTTCCGCATGCATCTGGGCAAGGTCGAGCGGGTCATCGGCGGGCTGCTGGTGGTCGCCGGCGTCCTCTTCGTCACCGGCGGAATCCAGACCGCCTCGTACTGGCTGCTCGAAACCTTCCCCGGCCTCGGCCGGCTGGGCTGACGCGATTTTGGTCCGTTAACCCGGCAGTGCTACAAGCAGGCGATTCAACCACCGACCATGGATCCTCGATGACCGGACGCTCCTGCCTCTGCGTGATTCTTGCAGCCGGCGAAGGCACGCGCATGAAGAGCGACCTGCCCAAGGTGCTGCACAAGGTCGCCGGCCTGCCGATGGTGTCCCACGTCGCCGCCGCCGCGCGCGCTGCCGGAGCGGACATCGCCCTCGTGGCGGGCGGCAAGGCCGAGATGGTCAGCGAGGCGGTGCGCGCCGTCGCCCCTTCCGCCGAGACCTATGTCCAGACCGAGCGGCTGGGGACCGCGCATGCGGTGATGGCCGCGCGCGACGCCCTGCGGCGCGGCTACGACGACCTGCTGGTCGTGTTCGGCGATGCGCCTCTGCTGCGCCCGCAGACGCTCCAGAGCGCGCGCGAGCGCCTCGCCGCCGGTTTCGATGCCGTCGTCTTCGCGTTCCGCACCGACCGGCCGGACGGCTACGGCCGCGTCATCGAGCAGAACGGGCGCGTCGTCGCCATCCGCGAGGACCGCGACTGCTCGCCTGAAGAAAAGAACATAACCCTTTGCAATGGCGGCCTTATGGCTCTTTCCGGCCGGCACGCGATCCGGCTCGTCGAATCGGTGGGCAACGACAATGCCAAGGGCGAGTTCTACCTGACCGAGGTGGTCGAGATCGCTTCCGCGGCTGGCCTCGCGGTCACTGCGGTGACCATCGACGCGACCGACGTGCTCGGCGTCAACAACCGCGTCGAGCTCGCCGAGGCCGAGCATCACTGGCAGCAGCGCCGCCGCCGCGAGGTGATGATGTCGGGTGTCACGATCATCGACCCCGCCAGCGTCTTCTTCTCATGGGACACGCGCATCGGCCCCGATTGCGTCATCGAGCCGAATGTCTGGTTCGGGCCCGGCGTCACGGTCGGCAGCCGCGTCGCGATCCATGCCTCCTCGCATCTGGAAGGCGCGAGCGTCGGCGACGACGTGGCGGTGGGGCCGTTCGCGCGGCTTCGCCCGGGCACGCGGCTGGGCGAGAAGTCGAAGGTGGGCAATTTCTGCGAGGTCAAGCAGGCCGATGTCGGGCCGGGCGCCAAGATCAACCATTTGACCTATGTCGGCGACGCGGTGATCGGCGCGGGCGCCAATCTCGGCGCGGGCACGATCACCTGCAACTATGACGGCTTCGCCAAGCACCTGACGGAGGTCGGCGCGGGCGCCTTCGTCGGTTCCAATTCCGCGCTCGTCGCGCCCGTGCGCATCGGCGCGGGGGCCTATGTCGCCTCGGGCAGCGTCATCACGCAAGGCGTGCCGGACGACGCCATCGCCTTCGGGCGGGCGCGGCAGGAGACGAAGGAAGGGCGGGCGCGAGCATTGCGCGAGAGGCTGGCGGCGGCGAAGGCAGAGCGCGGCTGACCGGCCTTCCGGCCGTTTTTACACATGGCGCTGCCGCTCAAGCGGCGGCAATAAACCGAAACCAGACGTGACTTTCCTCGACGCCGCCGCAATTTCTACATAGCAGACGACCGGGGGCAGGCGACCGGGGGGCAGGCGGCCGGGGCAGGCCGGAAAGGCAAACATCATGTGCGGAATTGTTGGCATCGTCGGCAACATGCCGGTCGCGCCCCTGATCGTGGACGCGCTCAAGCGGCTCGAATACCGCGGCTACGATTCCGCCGGCGTGGCGACCATCGAGAACGGCCATCTGGAGCGGCGGCGCGCGGAAGGCAAGCTCATCAATCTCGAAAAGCGGCTGGGCGCCGAGCCGCTGGGCGGGCGCATCGGCATCGGCCACACGCGCTGGGCCACCCACGGCGTGCCCAACGAGACCAACGCGCACCCGCATTTTTCCGGGAACGTGGCGATCGTCCACAACGGCATCATCGAGAACTTCGCCGACCTGCGCGCCGAGCTCGAGGCGGACGGCTACGCCTTCACCTCGCAGACCGACACCGAGGTGGTCGCGCATCTGATCGCGCGCGGCATGAAGCAGGGCCTGCCGCCGGTGGAGGCCGCCCATGCGGCGCTGCGCCGGCTGGAAGGCGCCTTCGCTCTGGCCATCATGTTCGGCGGCGACGAAAACCTTCTGATCGGCGCGCGCAACGGCCCGCCTCTGGCCGTGGGCCATGGCGAGGGCGAGATGTTCCTCGGCTCCGACGCCATCGCGCTCGCCCCCTTCACCGACGCCATCACCTATCTGGAGGACGGCGACTGGTGCGTGGTGCGCCGCGACGCGGTGCAGATCTTCGACATCAACGGCCGGCTCGTCGACCGCAAGCAGCAGCGCTCGGTCGGCACCTCCTATCTGGTCGACAAGGGCAACCACCGGCATTTCATGGAAAAGGAAATCCATGAACAGCCGGAGGTGATCTCGCACACGCTGGCGCATTATCTCGACTTCACCACCGGCAGGCCGCGCGACACGCCGCTGCCCTTCGACTTCGCCAGGATCGACCGGCTGGCGATCTCGGCCTGCGGCACCGCCTATCTGGCCGGGCTTGTGTCGAAATACTGGTTCGAGCGCCTCGCCCGGCTTCCGGTCGACATCGATATCGCCTCGGAGTTCCGCTACCGCGAGATGCCGCTGGGCCGGAACAGCGCGGCCATGTTCATCTCGCAGTCGGGCGAGACGGCCGACACGCTCGCCTCGCTGCGCTACTGCAAGCGCGAGGGCGTGCCGATCGGCTCCGTCGTCAACGTGCGCGAATCCACGATCGGGCGCGAATCGCACGGCGTGTTTCCGACGCTGGCCGGCCCGGAGATCGGCGTCGCCTCGACCAAGGCGTTCACCTGCCAGCTCTCGGTGCTGGCCTCGCTGGCGGTGCGCGCCGCGCACGAGCGCGGTCAGGTCGACGATGCGGGCGCGGCCAGGCTGGTGCGCGAGCTCTCCGAGGCGCCGCGCTTCGCCGCGCAGGCGCTGAAGCTGGACGATCGCATCCAGCAGGTCTCGCGCGAGCTCGCCAAGGTGCGGCACGTCCTCTATCTCGGCCGCGACACGTCCTATCCACTGGCCCTCGAAGGCGCGCTGAAGCTCAAGGAGATCAGCTACATCCACGCCGAGGGCTATGCCGCCGGCGAGCTCAAGCACGGGCCCATCGCGCTGGTCGACGAGGAGATGCCGGTGATCGTCATCGCCCCGCACGACCGCATCTTCGACAAGACCGTGTCGAACATGCAGGAAGTGGCGGCGCGCGGCGGGCGCATCATCCTGTTCACCGACGAGAAGGGCGCGCAGAAGGCGTCCGTGAAGACGATGGAGACGATCGTGATGCCGGAAGTGCCGGCGATCATCGCGCCCATCGTCTACGCGATCCCGATCCAGCTCCTCGCCTACCACACCGCCGTCTTCATGGGCACGGACGTCGACCAGCCGCGCAACCTCGCCAAGTCCGTGACGGTCGAATAGGCCGGCAAACAGGGTTTTGCGAATAAGGCTGCTGCGCTGCAAAACCGATTGTGGCCGGGCGCCGTCGCTGCTCTAATCGCGCAGCTCTGACGTTCGGGACCGCATGGCCGAGAACCAGCCCACCGCTCGCACCTCCGGTTTCGCCCGGCTCAGGAACTATTTCCTGACCGGGGTGATCGTCGTCGCGCCGGTGGCGATCACCGCCTATCTGTCGTGGACGGCCATCGCCTGGGTCGACGGCTGGGTGAAACCCTACATCCCCGAGCGCTACAACCCGGACCATTATTTGCCCTTCGCGGTGCCGGGATTCGGCGTGCTGGTGGCGCTGCTGCTGATCACGCTGATCGGCTTCGTCACCACCAACTTCGTCGGCCGCGCCATACTGGGCTGGGGCGAGCGGCTCCTGTCGCGCATGCCGCTGGTGCGCAACCTCTATCGGGCGCTGAAGCAGATCTTCGAGACGGTGCTGGCCAACCGCAACGACCTGTTCAAGCAGGTCGCCCTGTTCGAATATCCGCGCAAGGGCGCCTGGTCGATCGTCTTCATCGCCAAGCAGCAGGAGACCGAGATCAACCGTGCGCTGAAGGACCGCCACAGCCGCACCGTCGCCGTGTTCCGCCCGATCACGCCCAACGTCACCACCGGCTATCTGATCTATGCCGACGAGAACGACGTGATCCCCATCGACATGAGCGTGGAGGACGCGGCCAAGATGCTCATCTCGGCCGGCCTCGTGCCGCCGGAGGACCAGCAGGCCAAGCTCAACGAGATGGCGGAGGAGGCCCGGCGCAAGCAGCGCCGCAAGCGCGGCAAGGATGCCGAGCTGCCGCCGCAGGATCCGTCGCCGCCCGCTTCAGCCTGACCGCAGCAGCCGCACCGCCTCGTCGCGCCCGAACAGATAGAGCAGGTGCCGCAGTGCCGCGCCGCGCGGCGATTCCAGCTCGGGATCGCGCTGGAGGATGAGCCGGGCGTCGTCGCGGGCGATCTCCAGAAGGTCGGAATGGTGCTCCAGCCGCGCCACGAGGAAGCCGGGCATGCCGGACTGCTTCGTGCCCAGAAGATCGCCCTGTCCGCGCAGCTTCAAATCCTCCTCGGCGATGCGGAACCCGTCCTCGCTCTCGCGCATGATCGCAAGCCGCGCATGGGCCGTCTCGCCGAGCGGCCCTTCGTAGAGCAGCACGCAGGACGAGGGTTTTGTTCCGCGCCCGACCCGGCCGCGCAGCTGGTGCAACTGGGCAAGACCGAACCGCTCGGCATGCTCGATCACCATGATCGTCGCGTCGGGCACGTCGACGCCGACTTCCACCACGGTGGTGGCGACGAGGATGCGCGTGCGCCCCTCCTTGAAGTCGGCCATGGCGGCGTCCTTGGCGGGGCCGGCCATGCGCCCGTGGACGAGGCCGACGGCATCGCCGAAACGCTGGCGCAGCGTCTCCGCGCGCTTTTCCGCCGAGACGAGGCCGACGACCTCCGACTCCTCGACCAGCGGGCAGATCCAGTAGATTTTCTGGCCGTCGTCCATCGCCTCGCCGATGCGAGCGACCAGATCGGCCAGCCGCTCGGCCGGCATGGTGACGGTGCGGATCGGCTGGCGGCCGGCCGGCTTCTCGGTCAGCCGCGACACGTCCATGTCGCCGAAGGCGGTGAGCATCAGCGTGCGCGGGATCGGCGTCGCCGTCATCACCAGCATGTCGGGCGCCGCGCCCTTGGCACCCATGGCGAGGCGCTGGTGCACGCCGAAGCGGTGCTGCTCGTCCACCACGGCGAGCCCGAGGTCGCGGAAGGCGACGCTTTCCTGGAACAGCGCATGCGTGCCGATGACGATGTCGACCGAGCCAGCGGCGATCCGCGCCAGCACCTCGTCGCGCTCGCGGCCCTTGAGGCGGCCGGTCAGCAGCACGACGCTCATGCCCGCGCGTTCTGCCAGCCCCTCGATGGTGGCGAGGTGCTGGCGGGCGAGAATCTCGGTCGGCGCCATCAGCGCCGATTGCGCGCCGGCTTCGGCCGCGCGCGCCATGGCGAGCAGCGCCACGACGGTCTTGCCGGCGCCGACGTCGCCCTGAAGCAGCCGCAGCATGCGCTCCGGGCTGGCGAGGTCGGCGTCGATCTCGGTCAGCGCCTGCTCCTGCGCGCGGGTGAGCGAATAGGGCAGCGCGGCGCGGATGGCCGCGACCTTGCCGCCGTCGCCCGCCAGAGGCCGGCCCGACAGTTTTCGCGTGTGCGCCCGCACCATCGCCAGCGCGAGCTGGCCGGCGAGGAATTCGTCATAGGCGAGGCGGCGCCACGCGGCGGTCGACGGATCGGCGTCGAGCGGCGATTCCGGCGTGTGCAGACGCGCCAGCGCCTCGCCGAAGGCCGGGAAGGACTGGCGCGCGACAAGGCTCGGCTCCTGCCATTCCGGCAGCGCGGGCAGCCGCGCCAGCGCCTGGCCCACCGCGCGCCGCAGCACGCGCGGCGACAGCCCGGCGGTCAGCGGATAGACGGGCTCGACCGTCGGCAGGCCGGCCGCCTCCGCCGCGGGCACCATGTAGTCCGGGTGGACCATGCTCGGCCGGCCGTTGAACCACTCCATCCGGCCCGAGACGATCGTGGCCTGCCCGACAGGCAGAAGCTTCTCCAGATACTCGCGATGCGCATGGAAGAAGGTGAGCGCCATCTCGCCCGTCTCGTCGAAGGCGAAGACGCGGTACGGCACGTTGCCCTTGCCGCGCGGGGCGGGCTGGTGGCGGTCGATCGTCACCTCCAGCGTCGCGATCGCGCCTTCCGGCGCATGGGCGATCATGTAGCGCTGGCGCCGGTCGACGACGCTGTGCGGCAGCACGAAGATGAGGTCGCCGACCCGGAGGTCGCGGTTGGCGAGATCCGACGGCACGATCTGCCCCATCAGCCCGGCAAGCTTCGGCCCCACGCCGTCGAGCGTGGTGGCCGGCGCGAACAGCGGATCGAGCAGGTGAGGGCGCATCGGGTCAGCTTAGCATGAGGTTCATCTGCGTTGTGCTCCTTGAGCACCCCCCTCTGTCCTGCCGGACATCTCCCCCACAAGGGGGGAGATTGGCTGTCGTC
>CAZVTK010000121.1:8083-13706 GCA_964629765.1 uncultured Mesorhizobium sp. | reverse complement strand
GTCGTCACCATCAGCCCGGACCAGTGGTTGCGCGGGTCGAACGCGGCGCGGCCCGGATACATGTCGCGGATCGCGGAGCCTTCCTGTCCGGGCGGCACGTCGCGGCCGGCCTCGATCAGCAGCACGCGCCGCGCCGGGTTCTCCGACAGCCGGCTCGCCAGCACGCAGCCGGCGCTGCCGCCGCCGACGATGACAAAGTCCCACATGACCCACTCCGATGATCTGGATATATTCGCTCAGCCCTTCACCGACCCCTTGGTGAGGCCGGAGACGATCAGCCGGCCGAGCAGCGCGAAGGCGATCAGGATCGGCACGATGGCGAGCGTCGCAGAAGCGGTGAGCGGCCCCCATTCGCGGCCGAAGAAGCCGATGAAATTGTAGATGGCCGGCTGCACGGGCCTGAGCGCGGGGCTGTCCACCATCACCGATCCGGCGACGAACTGGTTCCACGCGCTGACGAAGGTGAGCACGCCCGCCGCGCCGAGCGCCGGCCGCGACAGCGGCAGGATGACGAAGCGCAGCACGTCGAAATGGCTGGCGCCGTCGGCAACCGCCGCCTCGTCCAGCTCGCGCGGAATGCCCTCGATGGTGCCCTTGATGATCCAGATCGCCATGGGAAGCTGGTGCGCGGTGTAGATCAGCGGCAGCGTGTACCAGGCATTGGTGAGGCCGAGCCGGGTGAAATAGAGGTAGTTGGGGATGAGCAGCGCGGCGGCGCCGAGCGACAGCGGGATGCTGGCGACCACGACCAGCAGCAGCGGCCCGCGCAGCGGAAAGTCGAACCGGTCGAACGCATAGGCCGCGGGCAAAGCGAGCGTCAGCGTCGCCGCCACGGTCACGGCGCTGTAGAAGACGCTCATGCGCATGTTGCCGAGGAAGCCGCTGGCGATCACCCGCTCGTAGTTCTCCAGCGTCGGCGTGAAGCCGAACAGCACCGGCGGAAAGCGGAACAGGTCGGGGCCTGACTTGAGCGAGGTCAGCACGCCCCAGATCAGCGGCAGCAGATTGAGGATGGCCAGCAGCGCGAAGGCGCAGGCGACGGCGATGCCGAGGCCGCCCGGAAGCCAGCGCCGCCGCGTCGCGGGATGTGCCGCCGCCGCGCTCATGCCTTCCACCTCGCCAGCCGCACATAGGCCAGCACGAGCAGGATGTTGCCGAGGAACATGACCAGCGCCAGCGCCGTCGCCGAGCCGAGGTCGTAGGTGACGAAGGCGCGGTCGAACACGTCCATGGGCAGGATGCGCGTGGCGTTGCCCGGCCCGCCGCCGGTCAGCACCAGCGGCGTCTCCACCGTGTTGAGGTTGGAGAGCGTCAGCACGATGGTGACCAGCAGCAGCGGCGTCTTGAGCAGCGGCAGCGTGATCCGCCGGAAGATCTGCCAGCCGGTGGCGCCGTCGATGCGTGCCGCCTCCTCATAGTCGTCGGGAATGCTCTTGAGGCCCGCGAGCAGGATGATCACCGCGTAGCCGATGCGCTTCCACACCGAGACGGCGATCAGCAGCGCCATCGCCGATGTCGGGTCGTTGAGGATGCGGATCTCGCCCAGCCCCGCCCAGCGGGCGAGCGACAACGCGAGGCCGATATCGTTGACGAATACCCAGCGGAACAGCAGCGTGGCGACCACGGTCGAGATGATCCACGGCACGATGACGATCATCTGCACGGCGAAGCCGCGCCGCTCGCCGAGCTTGTGGATCCAGACGGCGAGCGCCAGCGAGATGGTCACGGTGATGAGGACGGCGAGGGCGGTGAACACCGTGCTGCGCCGCAGAGTGCCGCCCAGCGTCGGATCGTCCAGCAGGCGCGTGAAATTGCCCAGCCCGATGAAATCGGTCGGCGCGCCGTACTGGATGCGGAACAGGCTGAACCAGAAGCCGTAGAAGACGGGCGAGAACAGCACCAGCCCCAGCAGCGCGAAGGCGGGCACGATATAGAGCAGGCCGGCGCGTCGGGAGTGCATGGGGTCCTCGAATTGCGGGGAGCGGGCGCCGCGTGCGCGGCGCCCGCCCGGCGGTCAGCGGTTGTTGCCGCGGTTGAACTCGGCCGCGGCCTCTTCGAGCGCGGCCTTCGGGTCCTGCCCGCCGACGACCACGCGCTGCGCGGCCTTGTTCAGCACCTGCCGGTAGCCGCCGATCGAATAGTCGATGGGCGCCAGCCAGCCATATTTCACCGAGCCTTCCGACACGACGTTGAGGAACTCGTTGCCGGGCTGCTTGACGAGGTCGCCGAGCTTGCCGAGCGTCGAGACCATGCCGGGAGACTGGCCGCCGACCTCGACCCAGATCGGGTCGCCTTCGGCGCCGAGCATGTATTCGACGAAGCTGCCGGCCTTTTCCGCCACGGGGCTCTTCGACCAGACGCCCACCGCCCAGCCGGCCATCACCGCCGGAGAGTGCGGCTCGGAGCCGCTGCCCGGCCACAGCATCAGCCCGACCTTGTCCTTGCCGAGCTGGCCCTGGAGCGTGGAGACGCGCACGCTGGCGCCCATGATCATGGCGGCGCGGTCGGAGGCGAACTGCTCGTAGACGTCGTCCACGGTCCAGCCCACCGCCGACTCGGCCATGACGCCGTGCTTCTTGATGAGGTCGGTCTGGAAGGTCAGGCCCTCGACCGCCTCGGGCGACGCGAAGTTCGCCTTGCCGTCGGCATGGAACAGCGCGGCGCCCTTGCCCAGCGCATAGGGGATCAGCATAGGGGATCAGCATCGGCGGATCGGCCTGGTTCTCGCTGAAACCGTGGGCGAAGCCGTAGCGCGTGACCTGGCCGGACGCGTCCTTGACCGTCAGCTTCTTCGTCGCCTCGACCAGCCCGTCCCATGTGGTGATGCTCGCCGGGTCGATGCCGGCCGCGGCGAACAGGTCGGTCCGGTACATGATCGAGATGTAGTTGCGCGAGGTGAACAGCGCATATTGCTTGTCGCCGTCCGAGGTCAGGTCCCAATAGGCGCCGGCGCGGTCGGCCACCTGCTCGGGCGTCCAGTTCTTGACGAAGAGCGGGCCGAGATCGGCGAGCGAGCCGGACTTGATGGCGTCGCCGAGGAAGTCGGTGACGACCCAGATGACGTCGGGCGCGCCGCCGCCATTATGGGCGGCGAGGAATTTCGGCGTCATCTGGTCCCAGGCCTGCGTCTCCACGACGATCTTCGTGCCCGGATTGGCCTTCTCGTAATTGGCGATGATCTGCGCCAGCGCCACCTCGCGGGGCGACTTGCCGGACGGGTTGAGGAATGTCCACATCCTCACCGTGGTGTCCTGCGCATGGGCGAGCGGCGGCGCCGCGAGCCCGAAGACGGCGCCTGCCAGCGCCATCGACAGCAACGATCTGCGTAACATGGTCTTCCTCCTTTGATACCCGTTACCCACTGTTCTTCGCGTCGGCCGCCGCCTCGCGCTCGGCGAGGTCGCCGAGCGCGTCCTTGAGCGAACGTCCGATGTGATGACGCATCGCGGCCGCATAGGCGTCGCGATCCATCGCGCGCAGCGCGCCGACAATGGCGCGATGCTCCTCCGCTTCGTTGGAAAGGCGCGAGCGCCACGATTGCAGCCCGCGCTGCACCCACTCGCCGATGAGCTGCATCTGGATGCCGCGATAGAGCGAGATGAGGATGTCGTTGCCGGAGAGCTCGACGATCCGGTGGTGGAACTCGGCGTTGAGCCCGAGCTTGGGCCGGTGCTCGATCGTCTGCGGGCGCGCCTCGAGCTGCGCCATGATGGTGTCGAGCACGTCGAGCGCGGATGCCTTCAGCGCGCCGCCGGCCAGCCGCTCGATGACGATCTCGCCGGCCGTCAGCTCCAGCCCGAGGCGCACCTGCCACAGATCGACGACCTGCTTGGCGTCGGGCGTGCGCACATGGAAGCCGCGCCGCTGCACGGCCTCGATGAAGCCTTCCGCCGCCAGCCGCATCAGCGCCTCGCGCACCGGCGTCAGGCTGACGCCGAACTGCTCGGCGAGGCGCTCGGGATAGAGCCGGAAGCCGCGCTCGAAATAGCCGAACACGATCATTTCGAGCAGCGTGCGGCGCAGTGTCTCCGTCAGCGTCTCGCCCGGCTTGCCGACGAGCTGGCCCATCTCGGCCGGCTCGCGCACGCGGATGGGAACGACGTTTTCCGCGTTCATGCCGCCGCTCCCAGCAGGTAGCTTCCGACCTTTGCCGGGTCGGGCTCGCCGCCATGGCCCGGCAGGTTGGCCGCGACCAGCATGCCGTTCTCCATCCGCCAGGGGTGCAGCCCCATCTCGTCGCGCAGCGGGTTCAGGAGCCGGTTCGCCTCGTAGGTGGAAAAGCTCGCCGCCGCGCGGCAGGCGTTGAGCGACGAGCCGATGGCGATGCAGCTCCCGACGCCGTGCGGGGCGAGCTTCACGCCGGCCTCGGCGCACATGCGGCCGATCTCGATGATGCCGGACACGCCCCCGGCGCGCGTGATGTTGGGCTGGGCGAAATCGAGCGCGCCGGCGTCGATCATGCGGCGGAAGGCGGCGGGCGAAAACTCGTTCTCGCCGGCCGCCACCGGCATCGGCGCGTGCCGGCGCACCTGCGCGAGCCCCTGCGGATCGTCCGGCGGGATCGGCTCCTCGAACCAGCCGAGGCCGAACGGCTCCAGCGCCTCGGCGACCTTGATCGCGGTCGCGACGTCGTAGGCGCAGTTGACGTCCGCATAGAGCCGGATCGCCGGGCCGACCGCCTCGCGGATGGCGCCGACGTGCAGTGCGTCCGTCCCGGCTCCACGTCCGATCTTGATCTTGATCGCGGTAAAGCCCTGGCTGAGGAAACCCATTGCCGCCGCGACCGAGGCGTCCGGGTGCTCGTGGAAGCCGACCGGGCTCGCATAGGTCGAAACCGGGCCTGGCGACGCGCCGAGCAGGGTCGACAGCGGCAGGCCGGCCGCCCGCGCCTTGAGATCCCACAGCGCGATGTCGATGCCGCTCAACGCTTCCATCGCCGCGCCGCGCGTCGAGCCCAGGGCGAAGAAATAGTCGTAGAGGACGCGGGTCATCTCCGCCGGGTCGCCGATCTCCTGGCCGACCAGCGCCGGGGCGGCCACCTCGTTGACGATGGCGGTGGCGGACATGGGGTGAGGCAGGCCGAACGCCTCGCCATAGCCGACGACGCCGTCGTCCGATTCCACCTCGACCAGCGTCGTCATCTGGCCGGCGCGCGGGATGCGCCGGAAATGCGCCGCCGGGACCCGGATATGAGGCGGCACCTTGTCCGCCCCGCCGAAGATCGCGGCGAAGGACGCCATCAGGGGCGTGGCTGTGATGCGGGCGACCTTCATCCTGCGTCCATATAAATTATAATTTACAAGTTATAAGAAGCCAGACATGATGCGCCGTCAAGCGGAATTGTGAATGCGGGCGCATTGCCCGGCGGATGGGAGGGCCAATGGCTTCGATCGGGATCGGCGACGTGCGCAAGGCCTATGGCGGCGTGCAGGTGATCCACGGCGTCAGCGTGGACATTGCCGACGGCGAGTTCGTCACCCTGGTCGGGCCGTCGGGCTGCGGGAAGTCGACGCTGCTGCGCATGATCGCCGGGCTTGAATCGATCACCGGCGGCGCGATCAGCATCGGCGGCCGCGTCGTCAACGATCTCGCGCCGAAGCAGCGCGACATCGCCATGGTGTTC
>CAZVTK010000121.1:0-8073 GCA_964629765.1 uncultured Mesorhizobium sp. | reverse complement strand
CCAAAAGCGAGGCGACCTACCAAGTCCGCTCTATCCGCACATGACCGTGGCCGAGAACATGGGTTTCTCGCTGCGGCTGAGAAAGGCGCCGAAGCGCGAGTTCGAGGAGAAGGTCAGGGCGGCGGCCGCCATCCTCGGGCTGGACAACCTGCTCGACCGCTATCCGAAGCAGCTCTCCGGCGGCCAGCGCCAGCGCGTGGCGATGGGCCGCGCCATCGTGCGCGATCCGGCGGTGTTCCTCTTCGACGAGCCGCTGTCGAACCTCGACGCCAAGCTGCGCGTGCAGATGCGCGCCGAGATCAAGACGCTGCACCAGCGGCTCGGAACCACGACCGTCTACGTCACCCACGACCAGATCGAGGCGATGACCATGGCCGACCGCATCGTGGTGATGCATGACGGCATCGTCGAGCAGGTCGGCCCTCCGCTGGAGCTCTACGACCGCCCGGCCAACATGTTCGTGGCCGGCTTTCTCGGCTCGCCGGCGATGAACTTCATCGATGCGACGGCGGGCGAGGGCGGCCGGACGGCCGAGTTCGGCGGCGGCCTCGCGCTTGCGCTGCCGGCCGCGGTGCGGCCCGGCTCGACGGTCGCGCTTGGCATCCGGCCCGAGCATATCGGCATCGGCGAGGCCGGTTTTCCGGCCACCGTCGCCATCGTCGAGCCGACGGGCTCGGAGACGCATCTCGTCGCGAGCCTCGGCGGGCAGCAGGTCGTCGCGGTCACCAAGGAGCGCCTGGCGGCAAGGCCCGGCGACGTCGTGAACCTCGTCATCGACCCTGGGCGCATGCATGTCTTCGACCGCAGGAGCGGCAGGCTCGCGGCCGCGTGACGAGCCCGGATCGCCTCGGGAAGGCGATCACGACCCCAAACCGCAACTGACTCAAGATCAGGAGGGGTTGAAACGGCCGCGCTCTTGACTATTTCCGGTGCAGGGCTAAAAGCCCCGCATCGTCGTGCTGCGGGCAACTGTCCATGCGGCGCGCGTTGGGGAATAGGTTAACGGTAGACCAGCGGACTCTGACTCCGTTAGTCCTGGTTCGAATCCAGGTTCCCCAGCCAAAACACCTCCAAGACCGTTGAAATCCGCAGAAATCCCGCCTCAGACGTACCCTGCTGCCTTGTGCGGCCCCTGCGCCGAACGATAGACGAGCAGCTTCCTCTCATAGCGGCAGACCTCGTGCCCGCCGCGCACGATGCCGCGCGTGGCGATGTGCAGCACGCCCTGGTCCGGCCGCGACTTCGACCCGCGCTTGTCGAGCACCCTCGACTCCGCGAACACCATGTCGCCGTCCCGGATCGGGTTCTCGAAGACGACGTTCTCCCAGGCCAGATTGGCCACCACCCGGCCGAACGCCCGCGTCGTCGTCGCGGCGAAGGCGCCGACGACCCACACCTGCGAGATGGCCGCCTCGCCGCCGCCCGCATAGGCGGCGGCGGCCGGGTCCATGAGCACGGGCGCGTGGTCGCCGGCGATCGTCGCGCGATAGCGCGCCTCGGCCCAGGAGAACAGGAAGCCCGGCCGATGCTCGATCACCAGCCCCGGCTCCACGTCGTCGAATTCGAGCCCCAGCGTCTCGACGAACGCGTTCCCGCCGATGGCGATGTGCGAAAGATGCGTGGTCATTTCAGTATCCCAATGCCTCGAACGGTCCGCGCCCGCGCCGGTAGAGCGCCTGCGTGTAGGTGACCACCGCCACGGTCGCGTCGCCGCGCGTCACGGTCGCCTCGCATTCCAGCAGCCCGCATTCCGGGTCGGACGGATCGTCGGCGACCGACAGGATCCTTGTCTGCGAATAGAGCGTGTCGCGGTCGTAGACGGGCGCCGTCAGCCGGATCGAGGAGAAGCCGATGAGGCGCTTGCGGCGGCCGAAGGTCTTCCACCCCATGCCCACCGCGCGTTGCAGGGTCAGCGTGCTGACCACCAGCGGCTTGCCGAACTCGGTCTTCGAGGCATAGTGCTCGTCATAATGCACGGCGGCCTGGTTGAGCGTCACCAGCGCCTCGTTGGCGTTGTCGTACTGGTAGACGGTGATGCCCGGCCGGTGGTGGAACACCTGCCCGGGCGCGAAATCCTCGAATTCGAGGCCGATCGACTCCCGGATCCTGTTGTCTCCCACGTTCCTGAAGGCTGCGAACACGTTGTGGCTCCTGCTCGGTTTCAGGCCGGCTGCGCGGCGCGCGCCAGCGTCCGGCGCGCGGCCTGCGCGACCGGGGCGTCGATCATCCTGCCGTCGAGGCTCACCGCCCCGCCGCCGGCCGCATCGAGCGCATCGACGACACGGCGCGCCCGCGCGACGTCCTCCGCGGACGGGCGGAAGCCGGCGCGGATCGGCTCCACCTGCGCGGGGTGGATGGCGAGCTTGCCGGTAAAGCCCATCGCGCGCACCCGCGCCGTCTCGGCGGCGAGCGCGTCGCGGTCGGCGATGTCGAGATGGGGCACGTCGAAGCAGCCGACCCGGCCGATCGCCGCCGCCTGCGCGATCACCGCCCGCCCGGCATAGAGCGCCTCCCAGGTGAACTCGGCGCCGAGGTCGGCGGCGTAGTCCGCGCCCCCGAAGCCCAGCGCGTCCTCCGGAGCGAGCGAGCGCGCGATCCCGGCTGCCCGCGCCATGCCCGCTGCCGTCTCGATCGCCACCAGCAGTGGCATGCGGGCGGGCAGGTGGGCGCGCACGATCTCGATGTCGCGGGCCGCCTCCGCCTTGGCGAGAAACAGGCCGGCCGGCCTGAGCGCGCCGTCGGCGAGCGCCGCGAGGTCGTCGAGCGCCGCGCGCGTGCCTAGCGGGTTGATGCGCACGAACACCGGCGGGCCCGGCCGGCCCTCCGCCAGATAGCCGGTCGCCGCCTGCCGCGCGGCCGGCTTGTCGGCCGGCGCCACGGCGTCCTCAAGGTCGATGACGATGCCCCCGGGCGAAGCTGCCCGCGCCTTGTCGAAGCGTTCCGGCCGGTTGCCCGGCACGAAAAGCAGGCAGGAAATCTCCGAAAGCGCGGCTCCGCTCATCGCGCCGGCCCCAGCACGAGGTCGGGCAGCCAGGTGGAGATTTCCGGCACGAAGATCACCACGGCCCACATGATCATCATGGCGATGAAGAAGGGGATCATGCCGCGCTCGACCTCCGCGACGGGCGCCTTGGCGACTTCCGCCATGACGAACAGATTGAGGCCGACCGGCGGCGTCAGCATGGCCAGCTCGATGCCGATCACCATGATGATGGCGTAGTGCACGCGGTCGATGCCCAGCGCGTCGAGGATGGGCAGCGTCAGCGGCAGGGTCAGCAGGATGATGGCGTAGCCTTCGAGCACGGTGCCCAGCACCAGCAGCACGCCGGCCATGACCAGCAGGAACTGCGTCTGCGACAGGTCGGCCTCGGTGACCATCGCCGCCAGGTGGGTGGCGAGCCCGGCCCGCGTCAGCCAGTCGGAGAGCAGGTCGGCCCCGGCGATGATCAGCAGGATGGCGGCGGTGCGCGAGATGCCGTCCACCAGAACCTGCGGGATCGCCGCGGCCGGCATCGCCTTGTAGACGAACATCGACACCACCAGCGCCACCGCCGCCGACAGTGCGGCCGCCTCCGTGACCGTGACGAAGCCGCCATAGATGCCGCCCAGCACGATGAGCGGCACGGCGAGCGCCGGCAGCGCATCCACATTGGCCCTGGCGACGCCGCGCCAGCCCACGAAGGTGCCGGCCGTGCCGCCCTGCCGGCGCGCCATCAGCAGGATGACGACGGCGAAGCAGGCCATCTGGAGCAGGCCCGGCATCAGCCCGGCCAGGAACAGGCGCGGCACGGAGGTCTCCGCGACCAGCCCGTAAACCACCAGCGGCATGGAAGGCGGGATCAGGATGCCGAGCGTTCCGGCCGCGGCCGTCAGCCCCAGCGCGAAGGGCCGCTTGTAGCCGCGCTCCAGCATCTCCGGCACGACCAGCGTGCCCATGGCCAGCACGGTGGCGACCGACGAGCCGTTGATGGCCGCGAACAGGCCGGTCGCCAGCAGCGCGGCCATCGGGATGCCGCTCGGGAAGCGGCCGATCCACGACGAGGCCATGTTGATGAGCGCGCGGGCGATGCCGCCGCCCTGGATGAAGCCGGCGGCGATGACGAAGAACGGGATCGCCATCATGGTCGCCGAGTTCATGTGGTCGAGGATGTCCTGCGCGATGCCGCCGGTCGACCCGCCTTCCGCCATCAGGAGGACGATGGCGATGCCCGCCAGCACGATATAGATGGGCACGCCGGCCGCGAGCAGGCCGAGCAAGGCCACGGAGCCGAGGATGACTTCGGTTGCCATATCGTGCGGCCTCAGTGGTTGTGCGCGACATCGTCGTCACGGACGGTGCCGTCGTAGAGGCGGACCGTACGGACGATGAGGTGGAAAGCGAGCAGCGCCATGCTGACCGGCAGGCTAAGGTAGTAGATCCAGAGCGGCAGGCGCAGCGACGACGTCGTCCGCTCGTCCCACCGGTACGCCTCCTCCACAACCACCCAGCCGGACCAGAACAGGAAAGCACCAGTGGCAAAGCCGAGCACGCAGGCGACTATGGCCAGCCACATCCGCGTCCGGTCCGGAAGATAGGCCAGCGCCGTGTCGACGCGCACGTGCTCGCCCGTTCCGGCCATGCGCGCGCTGGCAAGGAACGTCGCCCACATGGCGGTGAAGATGGTCACCTCGAATGTCCAGTCGAGGATGAGCCCCGGAATGACGTAGCGGGCAACCATCGCCAGGCAGGCGAGCAGCAGCGAGACCGCGGCGAATATGGTGATGAGCCAGAATTCGACCCTGTCGAGGATCGTGAGAAACCGCGCCATGTCCGAACCCCTGGACTGTGGAGGAAAGGGGGGAGCCGCGAGAGCGGCGCGGCTCCCGGATCGGGCTCAGTTCAGCTTGGCGATCTCGTCCTGCGCGACCTTCACCACGGCGGGGTCGATATGCAGTTGCGAGGCGATCTCGGGCACCATGCCCAGTAGCCTGGCGTTCACCGCCGCCAGTTCCTCGGCGGCCGGCCTGTAGATGGTCACGCCGTTCTTCGCGTTCTCCTCGGCCGCCGCATCCTGCCGGCGCATCGCCTCGACGCGCTCGGCGTCGATGACGCTTTCCCAGGCATCCCTGAACTGCTTCTGCCGGTCGGCTCCGATCTTGTCCCAGAACGCCTTGTTGATCATCGGGATGTAGTAGAGCACCGACACCTGGTCGACGAAGGCCGACTTGACGCCTGCCTCGTGCAGCTTGCCGGAGCGCAGCGTCTCGTTGGTGGTCAAAAGCGCGTCGATGGTGCCCTGCGTCAGCGCCAGCGGCACGTCCGGGAACGGGATCGAGACGCCTTCGGCGCCCAGCGCGCGGTAGCGCGCGATAAAGCCCGCGCCGCCCGGGACGCGAATGCGCAGGCCCTGGAAGTCGGCGAAGCTCTTGATGTCCTTGCCGGCGCCGAAAGTGCTCGCGAAGCCGAGCAGGAACCAGCGGCCGGGCACCACGACGCCGAGCTTGTCCTCGATGCCCTTGGCGAGCTGCTGGCCGAGCGCGCCGTCGACCAGCCCGTTGACCTGGTCCGGCGAACGGCCGGAGAAGAGCGGCAGGTCGAGCAGGTTGAGATCGGCGGTGAAGGCCGCGATGGACGAGTTCGTCGTCACCGACATCTCGATGTCGCCGCGCGCCACCGCCTTGGGTTCGTCGCGCGCGGCATAGAGCTGGCCGGCCTCGAAGAGCTCGCCCACCAGTTCGCCGCCCGAGGCCTCCTTCAGGCGCTCGAGGAAGGTGCGCAGCGTGATGTTGCGGACATGGTTCGGGCCGGTGTCGACCGAAATGCGGAACTTCGTCTCGGCCGTTGCCGCGCCCAGCGAGGTGCCCAGGGCCAGCGCGGCCAGAAGCGCGAGCCGGCCGGCGCCGCGGCGTGTGAATGCGAACATTGATCAATCCTCCCAGCGGTTCCTTGTCGCCCCCTCCTCCGGGTGCTCCGGGCCGGCGGAACCTTGCCGTGTCACCCGTTTGGCCCCTTGACGTTGTCCGGACAACTGGACAAAGTCAAGAAATATTCGCAAGCGGAGTTGACGATGGGCCTCCTGACCGGAATTCGCATTCTGGCCGTCGAGCAGTACGGCGCGGGCCCATTCGGCACGCAGGCCCTCGCCGATCTCGGCGCGGAGGTGATCAAGATCGAGAATCCGCGCGAGGGCGGCGACGTCACCCGCTCGCTCGGGCCCTATTTCGACGAAAGGCTGGGCGCCACCGCCGAAAGCCTGTTCTTCCAGTCGATCAACCGCAACAAGAAGAGCGTGGCGCTGGACCTGACCGCGCCGGAGGGGCGCGAAGCCTTCCTCGATCTGGCGCGCGGCGCCGACGCCGTCGCCTGCAACCTGCGCGGCGACGTACCGGCCCGCCTGGGCATCACCTACGGGCAGCTCTCGGCGGTCAATCCGCGCATCGTCTGCTGCTTCCTGTCGGCCTATGGCCGCGAGGGCAGCCGCGCCACCTGGCCCGGCTACGACTATCTGATCCAGGCCGAGACGGGTTATTTCTCCATCAATGGCGAGCCGAACTCGCCGCCGGCGCGCTTCGGCCTGTCGATCGTCGACTTCATGACCGGCTACGGCATGGCTCTCTCGCTCGTCGCCGGCGTCCTGAAGGCGCGCGAGACCGGCATTGGCCGCGACCTCGACATCTGCCTCTACGATGTCGGCCTCACCAATCTGAACTACATGGCCGCCTGGGCGGCCAACACCGGCTTCGAGCCGCAGCGGCTGGCGCGCTCGGCCCACCCCACTCTCGCGCCGTGCCAGCTCTTCCGCACCGCAGACGGCTGGATCTACATCATGTGCAACAAGGAAAAATTCTTCCCCGCGCTGTGCGACAAGCTCGGCCGGCCGGAGATCGCGGCCGACCCGCGCTTCCGCACCTTCCGCGAGCGGCAGGCCAATCGCGAGGTTCTGTCCGACCTGCTCGACGCCGCCTTCATGGCGAAATCCACGGGCGAATGGCTTCCCCTTCTGGCAGGCGTCGTCCCCGCCGCGCCCGTCGCCGACATCGCCGCGGCGCTGACAGCGCCGTTCACCGGCGAGCGCGGCATGATGGTCGACGCCGTCGCCGAGACGGGCGCGACGCTGCGCGTCGTCGGCTCGCCCTTCCGCACCGGCGAGCCCGTGGCGGCCGATGCCGCCCCGACGCTCGGACGCCACACCGACGAACTGCTCGCCGAGGCGGGCTGGTCGCAGGCACGCATCGCGGAACTGAGGACACGCGGCGTCGCCGTCTGATAGGAATTCCCAGACAGGGAATCGGAAGCACGGCTTGGCCAACAGACGAACGGCCCTTTTCAGGCAACTCGCGCAGACTCTCGGCGAGGCGATCGAGAGCGGCGCCATCGCCGTGGGAGACCTGCTGCCGACAGAGGCCGAGCTGTGCCGGCGCTTCGACGTCAGCCGCCACACCGTCCGCGACGCGCTCTCCGACCTGCGCGGCCGCGGCCTCATCGAGAGCAAGCAGGGCATCGGCAGCATCGTCGTGCGTCAGCAGTCGCGGGCGAGCTACACGGAAACCTATTCGTCGGTGGAGGAGCTGACGCGTTTCGCGCAGGGAACGCCCATCTGCGCCTATTCGGTGGAGGATATCGTCGCCGATGGCGAGCTGGCGGGCATGCTGCGCAGCCGCGCCGGGCTGGGCTGGCTGCGCATCCTCGGCGTCCGCCATGACCGCCGCGACGCGAAGGTTCCGGTCGGCCATGTCGAGGTCTACGTCGACGCCGCCTATGCCGGCATCCGCGAGCAGGCACGGACGCTCCAGACCTCGGTCATGGAGACGATCGAGAAGCAGTACGGCCTGAGCGTCGCGCGGATCGAGCAGGAAATCACGGTGGAGCTTCTCGACGAGGAGCAGGCAAGGGCGCTTGAAGCCGGTGTCGGCTCTCCGGCGCTGGTCATCCGCCGATGGTACTTCGCCGACAATGGCAGGAATTTCGAGATCGCCTTCAGCCGCTATCCGATGGGGCGCTTCGCCTATCGCAACGTGCTGCTGCGCAACTTCGGCGGCTAGAGCGAGATGAGGTCAGGTTGACCCATTCTGCCGGAGCGGATTTGGGCCAGG
>CAZVTK010000120.1:0-13785 GCA_964629765.1 uncultured Mesorhizobium sp. | reverse complement strand
CGACCAGCGCGCCGGCGGCAAGTTCGCCACCGCCGACCTGATCGGCCTGCCGTGGCAGGTGATCGTCGGGCCGCGCGGGGCCGCTGCGGGCGAGGTCGAGATCAAGGACCGCAAGACCGGAGCGCGCGAGACAATCCCGGCTTCGGCCCTGGCGGCGAGGCTGAAGGCATGACCGCGGCGGTCGCCCCGGCTGCGAGCTCGGCGCCGAACCCGGGCTCGAACCAGGCAAAGGGAGCCGGCCCCTTTTCCGCCTTCGAGCGGCTGGTGGCCTGGCGCTATCTGCGCTCGCGCCGCAAGGAGACGGTCATCTCGGTCATCGCCATGATCTCCTTCGTCGGCATCATGCTCGGCGTCGCGACGCTGATCATCGTCATGGCGGTGATGAACGGCTTTCGCACGGAGCTCCTGACGCGCATCCTCGGCATCAACGGACATCTGGTCATCCAGCCGATGGACAGGCCGCTGGACGATTTCGCCGAGGTGGTGCAGCGCATCGAGGGCGTGAACGGCGTGCGCTATGCGGTGGCCCTGGTCGAGGGGCAGGTGCTCGCCTCCGGCCGCGTCGGCGCGGGGACCGGCGCGCTGGTGCGCGGCATCAGCGCCGACGACCTCGCCAAGATCCGCCTCGTGGCGGACAATATCCAGCAGGGCTCCATGACCGGCTACGCGACCGGCGAGGGGGTCGCCATCGGCCAGCGCATGGCCCAGAATCTCGGCCTCGCGCTCGGAGACATCATCACGCTGATCTCGCCAGACGGCGACATCACCCCTTTCGGCACCACGCCGCGAGTCAAGGGCTATCCGGTCACGGCGATCTTCGAGATAGGCATGTCCGAATACGACGCCTCGATCGTTTTCATGCCCATCGGCGAGGCGCAGCTCTACTTCAACCAGGAAGGCATCGCCCAGTCCATCGAGGTCTTCGTCGACGACCCCGACGCCATCGACGCGCTCAAGCCGCATATCGAGGACGCCACCGGCCGGCAGATATTCACGGTGGACTGGCGCCAGCGCAACCGCACCTTCTTCTCCGCGCTGGAGGTCGAGCGCAACGTCATGTTCATGATCCTGACCATGATCGTGCTGGTGGCGGCGCTCAACATCATCTCGGGCCTTGTGATGCTGGTGAAGGACAAGGGGCGCGACATCGCGATCCTGCGCACCATGGGCGCCACCAGCGGCGCGGTGATGCGCATCTTCGTGATGACGGGCGCGGCCATCGGCATCACCGGCACGATCGCCGGCGTCGTGCTCGGCGTCGTCGTATGCCTCAATGTCGAGTCGATCCGGCAATTCTTCTCCTGGCTCTCCGGCACTGCGCTGTTCAATCCCGAGCTTTATTTCCTCAGCCAGTTGCCCGCCCGCATGGACACCGGCGAAACCGTCTGGGTGGTGATCATGGCGCTGGCCCTCTCCTTCATCGCGACGCTGTTTCCCGCCTGGCGGGCGGCGCGGCTCGATCCGGTCGAGGCGCTGAGATACGAATGACCGCCGCCGCACCGGTTCTCGAACTCGTCGATGTCGGGCGCCACTATGAGGAGGCGCATGGCAGCAGGCTGACCATTCTCGACGGCGCCAGTTTCCGCCTGGCGCGGGGTGAGATGGTGGCGCTCGTCGCCCCTTCCGGCGCCGGAAAATCCACGCTCCTGCACCTGGCTGGCCTCTTGGAGATGCCCGACGCGGGCGAGGTCATCGTCTCCGGAAAGCGTGCCGGGCGCCTGTCGGACGATCAGCGCACGCAGATCCGCCGCAACGAGATTGGCTTCGTCTACCAGTTCCATCACCTCCTGCCCGAATTTACCGCCCTCGAAAACGTCATGATGCCGCAGTTGGTGCGCGGGCTCAGGCAGCCGGAAGCGCGCCGGCGAGCGGCCGAACTGCTCGACTATCTCAAGGTCGGCCACCGCGCCGACCACCGGCCGAGTGAGCTGTCCGGCGGCGAGCAACAGCGCGTGGCCATTGCGCGCGCCGTCGCCAACGCGCCGCTCCTGCTGCTCGCCGACGAGCCGACCGGCAATCTGGACCCGGAGACAGCCGGCTATGTGTTCGACGCCCTCGAAGCCCTCGTGCGCCAGTCCGGCCTCTCGGCGCTGATCGCCACGCACAACCACCAGCTCGCAGCGCGGATGGATCGCCGCGTCACGCTGTCTTCCGCCAAGATCGTCGACGTCTGACACCCCAAAACGTCGACGCCCGCGCTGCGGCGCCGGGCTGATCCGCCGTTCCACAATCGCGCGCAGCCCCTCGAACGGGCATGGCTCGAAACCATGCTCCACCCACGCGGCCGTGCGCTTGCCGGTTCGCGCGCCTATCCTCCACCGTGCTGCAATCGCTCCTCCCTCGACCGTTTACGCCTTGTTCACCTTCTCACCCGCGCCGTGCTCACGGCTGGCTGACGGGGCTTGACGACAGAACAATAAGGGAACATAAATAAAACACAACGGGAAAATGGAGGGCACGATGCAGGAACTGGTGTACGATGTGCTGTCGCTCACGGCCATGAGCGGCTTCCTGGTCATGGCCGCCGTCTGGATCGGAGCGCTTTGAAGGACGGCTTCAGGGCGCGGCGACGGCGCCGAATATGTCCGCGAAGGCGGCCCTTAGCGACACGTCGAATTCTGCCATGGTGATCGGCAGGCCAAGGTCGACAAGGCTGGTGACCCCGTAGCCGGAAAGGCCGCAGGGGACGATGCCGGAGAAATGCGACAGGTCGGGCTCGATGTTGATCGCGATCCCGTGGAAGCTGACCCATCGGCGCAGGCGGATGCCGATGGCCGCGATCTTGTCTTCGGCGGCCGAGCCATTCGCCAGCGGGGGGCGCTCGGGACGTGCGACCCAGACGCCGACGCGGTCCGCCCGCCGCTCGCCCCGGACGTTGACGCGGGCGAGGGCGGCGATGATCCACGCCTCGAGCGCGGCCACGAAGTCGCGGACATCCTCGCGGCGCCGCTTGAGGTCTAGCATCACATAGGCCACGCGCTGGCCGGGGCCGTGATAGGTGTATTCTCCGCCGCGTCCCGCGGCGAAGACGGGAAAACGGTCGGGTATCAGGAGGTCGGCCGGTCTGGCGCTGGTGCCCGCGGTGTAGAGCGGTGGGTGTTCGACCAGCCATATCTGCTCGCCGGCGGTGCCGTTCCGGATTGCGTCGGCGCGTGCCTCCATCGCCGAGAGCGCCAGATCGTAGGCCGTGAGCCCCGGCTCCACGCGCCACTCCACCGGAGGCGTCGGGACCTGCGGATGGAAGCCGGTGCCGGGCGGAGTTGCGAAGGTGCGAGCGTCCATGCGCCGAGATATGGGCCTTTGCGCGATGTGCGTCCAGCCTCGATGGTGGTCGCGCGGGAATGAGAGGGGGGCAGGCGGCTCGGGGAGTGAAGTAGCAGTAGGTCGTGCAGCGGATGAGGCTTTCTGTTCCGCGCATGCTGGATGCGACAGTGCGCAGTGCTGCCCGGGCCGACCAAGACCGGCGCGGGGCAGGGTTGGTGCGCCGGTATCGCCGAAGCATACCTTCGGCATGCGCCGGCGCGGGTCCGCCGCTGCATGCGCGATATCGTCGGCCATTGGTGGTGAGGCACGAGCTTCTGCCGGGAGGAGGCGCCTTGGCGGCGACCGATGCCATGTTATTCCGGTAATGCTTCGTCGGCTGGCCACCGGAGCATCAGCCGGCGACCGGGTGATGATCGGACGGGAGGCAGCTGCAATTGACTTTTACGTAAATGCCGGTCACGGTCGAGACCAAATCTCGGAGCGTGCAGGCATTGCGGGAATTTTACTCGATCACGGAGCTCACGCGAGAGTTCGACATCTCGACCCGGACCTTGCGCTTCTACGAGGACGAGGGGCTGATCCAGCCCGTGCGGCGCGGCCGTACGCGCCTGTTCAGGCCGTCGGACCGCCATCTCGTCCGCCAGATCATCCGTGGCCGCCGCCTCGGTTTCTCGATCAACGAGATCCGCGAGATCATCCAGATGTACCGCGAGCCGCCGGGCGAGGTCGGGCAGTTGAACCTGATGATTCGCCGGATTCAGGAGCGTCGCGAGGAGCTGCGGCAGCGACGCCGCGACCTCGAGGAGACGCTGACCGAGCTCGACGCCGCGGAGGAAGCCTGCGTGGAGCGTCTGGCCGAGCTCGGCGTGAATACCTGAACCGAGGGCGTACCGCTTACCGGTTCATATCAGCGGCGTCATCTCGGCCTGTGCCGAGGATCCGCGCGCCTTGATGGGCAGGTGGTCCTCGGAACGAGCCCGAGGATGATGCCGTCGAGGTGCTTGATGTCCAGTCAACACCGTCGCAGGTGATCACATCGCTGCCGAATAACCTTGGTCACGACATGCGGCGGCCGATCGGGCCGTGCGGACCGGTCTCGGCGCGTGCCGGATTTCGGTCCCGAGCAGCAAGTCTCTCGCAAGTGGCAATCGCTGTCGGAACAAGGACATATACAAACAACAGCCTGATGCGTCTGGAGCGGATCCGCGCATCCGGCGCCTGGCCGCCTTCGGTGGCTGTCGCAAGCATGCCGGCCTTGGCGCACGCACCCGGTTAACTTCGCGCGAGTGGAGGGATAGCGGACCGGCTGCCTGCCGGGAACTTGCCGTCGGGTGGTTCCATGGAGCGCCCGGCCTGAAGCCGCCACCGCCGCCGGCCAGGCCAGCAAGGCGCCGTCCCCTAGCGCCGATCGACATTCAGGATTCCCAATCGGGGTGATCGCTGATTCATAAGGCTCCGTGATTCTGCACGGAGCTGCGACGATGGGGATCAAGCGGTATGAGTTGAGCGACGACCAATGGGCGAAGATCGCCCGCTTGCTGCCCGGCAAGGCAAGTGATCCTGGCCGCACGGGAGCGGATAACCGACTGTTCGTGAACGGCTGTTTGTGGGTGTTACGATCCGGCGCGCATTGGTGTGACCTGCCGGAGCGCTATGGCCGCTGGAAGACGGTGCATCGGCGGTTCAGCCGCTGGTGCCATGCCGGCGTGTGGGAGCGGGTGTTTGCCGCCCTGACAGCCGACCGCGACAATCAATACCTGATGCTCGACAGTACCATCGTTCGCGCCCATCAGCAGGCCGCCATCGGAAAAGGGGGGCCAGGGATCAGGCGCTGGGGCGTTCCCGAGGCGGATTGACCACCAAGGCACACATGCTTGCGGATGCGCTGGGCCGACCCTTGCGCCTCATCGTGACCGCCGGGCAGGCCGGAGACGCCACTCAAGCCCCGGTGCTGCTCGAAGGCGAGAGCGGCGACGCCGTGCTCGCCGACAAGGCTTATGACAGCAATGCCTTGCGTGCCCTCATCGCCGGCATGGGCGCCGAAGCGGTGATCCCGTCAAACAGGACGCGCAAAATCGTCATCCCGCATGACGCCGGCCTCTACAAATACCGCAACCGGATCGAGCGCTGCTTCAACCGCCTCAAACATTTCAGGCGCTTCGCAACGCGCTACGACAGACGCACCGTTCACTTCACAGGCTTCGTCCACCGCGCCACAGCAATGACCTGGTTACGATGAATGTCGATCGGTCCTAGGGCGGGTGGGAAGCGAAGGCGGGGAGGGAGGCTGGCTTCGCGGGCGCCGCAGCGTCGCCCGCCGCGGATCGTCACACCCAGCGCCGCACGCTCTTCTGGTAGTCGCGGTAGCGCTTGCCGAAGCGATGGGCGAGATGGCTTTCCTCGCTGCGGATGGCGAAGCGGCCGGTGACCAGCGCCGCCGCGACGGCGGCGACGGGGAACCAGACGATCCCCAGCAGCAGCCCCAGCGAGGCGACGATCACGGCCATGCCGAGATAGATCGGGTTGCGGGTCGAGCGATAGGCGCCGGTCGTGACCAGATGCTCGCTGCGGCGGTCAGGGCGAACGGTCGTGCCGGCGGCGGCCAGGGCCCGCATCGCGCCGAAGATGAGGCCGCCTCCCGCCAATATGCCGATGGCGCCGATCGCCAGAAGAATATCGGCGAGCGGCGAGCCGAGCCATGGCAGCGGCCACGCGGCATGAAGAAGCGCGCCGGCGAGCAGGGCCCCGGCGAAAGCCACCGGCGCGACCGGGAAGGAGAGGGCGCGGTCATTACGTTCAGTCATCGGTGCGTTCCGTCATCGGGGTGTTCCCCTGTCGGCGCCTTCCGTCATCGGCTTTCCTCCATCTCTCCGGGCGCGGCGACCTGTGCCGAACATTGCTCGGCAACCCCCGTCAGCCAGCGGCGCGTTTCTTCATTCTGGCCCTCGTCGAGGGCGTCGTCCAGCCTGTCCTCAGCCACCAGCCGGTCGACCACGCAGGCGCAGTAGCGCTCGCAGAATTCCCGTTCCCGCACCACCTCGCAACTGCGCTGGCAGACGGGCAGGAATGCCTCCGGGGTGATGTCGCGCACCGGCGGCGCAATTTGCGCGAACAGCCACAGCCCGCCGATCAGCAGCGGCTGGTGGACGAGATAGACGAGCAGGCTGTGCCGGCCCGCCAGCGCAATCGGCGCTGCCGCGCGCGGCATTGCAATGCGCGCAAGCTGCCCGAACAGCCCGAGCCGCTCGGCGAGGCGCGCGGCGCCGATGCCGGCGAGGACCGCGCCGAACCAGGGAAAGAGCGGCACATAGTCGTTGGACAGCGGTATCGTCGCCGAAAGGCCGACCCACCAGAGCCACGGCGCATCGAACGCGACGGAGCGGAACAGCAAGGGCAGGGCGACGACGCTTGCCGCCGCAGTCAGCGTGAGCAGCGCCGGCAGGCGCAGGAAGGCGAGGCCGAGCAGGCTTGCCAGCGCGATCTGGTGGAGGATGCCGAAGAAGATGAAGCCCTGCGGCAGCGCCAGCCAGGTCAGCAGCGAGATCGCGCCCGCGCTGGCCGCGATCATGAGCCAGCGGCGCCGGAAGCCGGGCCAGCCTATGCCGCGCCCGTGCGCCAGCACGAGGCTCACCCCCACCAGAAAGAGGAAGCTCGACGCGATGCAGCGGGCAAACAGCTTCCAGCCCGGCTCGAAGGTCAGGCCCGGCGGCGCGTAGCCGAAGAACTCCAGATCCCAGGTGAAATGGTAGATCGCCATGGCCAGCAGCGCGAGGCCGCGCGCGGCATCGATGATCGGCAGACGCGGATAGCCGCTGGTCGACATGCAAGCGTTCTCCCGATCGTTCTTTCGATTCGGCGCGGCCGCCGCGGCGCGAGGATGCACCGCGCGCGCCATCCTGCCAACGACCCCCAGTCCTCCTTGGGCACGGTCGGTTCGCTCGTTCCGATTGCATGCATGCGGGCGCTTCATTCCGTCGTCGAACCGGTCTAGAGCATGGCTGAACCGGCCCGGCGGCGTCGGGCTTTGCAGATCCCGGCCATGGAGAGGGACATTTGTCAGACCAGTCCGATCCGTCGCCTGAATTCGTTCACGAGCCGCATGCCGAGATCTATGGCGAGGACGGCGCCGTGCGTGCCGACTTCCTCGCCCATGTCGGGGCGGCCATCGCCGACCGCGACACGCTGACCCTGCGGCGCGGCGTCGGCCGGCTGCACCAGTCGGAGGTGGGCGACCTTCTCGAGGCGCTGATGCCCGAGCAGCGCCAGGCGCTGGTCGCGCTGATGGGCGACGCGTTCGACTTCACCGCGCTGACCGAGGTCGACGACGCCATCCGCGCCGAGATCGTCGACGCGCTGCCCAACGACCAGATCGCGCAGGCCGTGCAGGATCTGGATTCCGACGACGCGGTCTACATTCTCGAAGACCTCGACGCCGCGGACCAGGACGAGATCCTGGCGCAACTGCCCTTCACCGAGCGCATCCGCCTGCGCCGCTCGCTCTCCTATCCCGAGGAGACAGCGGGCCGCCGCATGCAGACGGAGTTCGTCGCGGTCCCGCCCTTCTGGACCGTCGGCCAGACCATCGACTACATGCGCGAGGAAAAGAACCTCCCCGACCGGTTCTCGCAGATCTTCGTCATCGACCCGACCTTCCGCCTGCTCGGCGCGGTCGACCTCGACCGCATCCTGCGCACGCTGCGCACGGTGAAGATCGAGGACATCATGCACGAGACGCGCCATGCCATCCCGGCCTCGATGGACCAGGAAGAGGCGGCGCAGGTGTTCGAGCAGTACGACCTGCTCTCGGCCGCCGTGGTCGACGAGAACGAGAGGCTGGTCGGCGTGCTGACCATCGACGACGTGGTCGACGTCATCCAGCAGGAGGCCGAGGAAGACCTGCTGCGCATGGGCGGCGTCGGCGACGAGGAACTGTCCGACACCGTGTTCGCCACCTCGCGCTCGCGCGTTCCATGGCTGCTCGTGAACCTGGTGACGGCTTTTGTCGCGGCCTCGGTGATCGGCCTGTTCGACGCCACGATCGAGCAGATCGTCGCGCTGGCGGTGCTGATGCCCATCGTCGCCGGCATGGGCGGCAACGCCGCCTCGCAGACCATGACCGTCACCGTGCGGGCGCTGGCGACCAAGGAGCTCGACATCTACAATGCCGGCCGCATCATCCGCCGCGAGATGGGGGTGGGCTTCCTCAACGGCATGCTGTTCGCGCTGCTGATCGGGCTCGTCGCCGGCTTCTGGTTCGACAGCCCGGAGATCGGCGGCATCATCGCCGCCGCAATGGTCGTCAACATGTTCGTCGCCGCGCTGGCGGGAATCCTCATCCCGCTGGTGCTCGACCGCTTCGGCGCCGACCCGGCGGTTTCGTCGGCGGTGTTCGTGACCGCCGTCACCGATGTCGTCGGCTTCTTCGCCTTCCTCGGCCTTGCCGCCTGGTGGTTCGGCGTCGGCTTCAGCTAAGGCCCGCTCAGGTCAGCGGCATCAGGTAGATCTCGACGCGCCGGTTCGCGGCGCGCCCGTCCGGGGTGGCGTTGCTCGCCACCGGCCGCGATTCGCCGTAGCCGACGACGGAGAAGCGGCGCTGGTCTATGCCCTGCGCGTTGAGATACTGGGCGACGGAGAGGGCGCGCGACTGCGACAATTCGAGATTGTAGCGGTCCTCGCCGGTCGAATCGGTGTGGCCGTTCACGTCGATCAGCGTGCGGTTGTATTTTTGCAGGACCAGCGCCACGGCGTTCAGCGTCGGATAGAAGCGCGTGCTCACCGCGTCCTGGTCGGTGGCGAAGGTGATCGCCGAGGGCATGTTGAGGAGGATGTAGTCGCCGTTGCGCGTCACCGACACGCCGCTGCCGCGGAGCTGCGCGCGCAGCTCGGCCTCCTGCTGGTCCATATAGGCGCCGATGGCCGTGCCGGCGAGCGCGCCGACGCCGGCGCCGATCAGAGCCGCATTGCGCTGGGCGACGCCGCTGCCGCCGACCGCGAGCCCCGCCACCGCCCCGACCCCGGCGCCGATCAGCGCGCCGCCGGCCGTGTTCGACATGCGCTCCTCGCTGGTGAACGGGTCCGTCGTGCAGCCTGCCGCCAGCACCGCCGCCGCCATCGCGATCGCCGTTTTCCTCATCCGTAGCCGATCCTCTTCCGATCCCGCCCTATGGGCCCGCCCTGCAGGTTCGCGCCCCCGGCACCCATGCCGGGGCGAAACCTAGCACAAAAATGTCGAACAGATGGAAGGGGCGGTATTGTGGCTGCCGCAAGCGGAGGCGGGACAAATCTACTCGGTGCGGTAGAGCATCCAGTTCTTGCGCTGCTTGGCCTGGCCGGCGACCGGATATTTGGTGACCCTGTTGCGGCCGTTCGTCTTCGACGCGTAGAGCGCCTGGTCGGCCTTCTCGTAGAGATCCTGCGGCCCCACCGCGTCGGACGCCATGCACACGCCCATGGACACCGTCACGCGGTCGCGCGCGCCCTGCGCATCGGCCAGCATGAACGGCGCCTGCTCGATGTGGACGCGCACCCTGTCGGCGAGCGCCACCGTGGCGTCCTCGGTCAGGCCGTTGACGATGATGGCGAATTCCTCGCCGCCGGTGCGCGCCACCGTCATCTCGCTGGAAACCGCCGAGCGCATGATCTGGGCGACGTGCTGGAGCACGCGGTCGCCGAACGGATGCCCGAAGCGGTCGTTGATGTCCTTGAAGCGGTCGATGTCGGCGATGACGAGGGCGCTGAAGATGATGCCGCGATTGTGCTCGTAGATGGCGCTCATGGCGCGGTCGAAGGCGCGGCGGTTGAGGATCTGCGTCAGCGGGTCTGTGTCGGCGAGCTTCTTGTACTCGACCAGCATCCCTTTGACCTCGGCGAGCTCGGCCGAGGTGCCGGCGATCGAGGTGACGATCTGGCGGCCCTGCTCGATGGTGGTGTCGGTGGCGATCGCCATGATGCCGACGATCTTGCGCAGCAGGTCGGTGGTCAGATGCTGCTTGCCGTTGAGGCCGGCGGACGTCTTGTCGAGGATCACGCCGTATTTTTCGAGCGACACCTTCTCGCGGCGCAACAGGTCCATCACCTCCTCGATCTTGGAGACGATCGAATTGTGCGCGATCTCCACGATGGAATCGCGGTTGGTGGCGGCGAAGAAGTCGCGCGCGATCTGGTCGAGCAGCGCCTGGTCGGGCCTGTCGCCTAGCCCGGAAAGCTCGCCGCGCAGCGTCTCGTTGCCGCCGGCATAGGCCTCATAGAAGATCTCGTAGTTGCGGGGCAGGCCGGGAACACCCTTGCGGCGCATGAGCTCAACGACGAGATGTGCGGCGTCCGCCGCACTGTCCGCTATGGCCTTGGGTGCCAGCATGTCGTCCCCATCCCCTTTCGACGGCCGACGCGGCCGCCGGGTGCAATGCAGCCGCGGCACCGTTTCCGGGGCGAGGCCCGAGTTACGAGGTCGGATCCCGCGCGGCTATACTGCTCCAGCGACCGACAATAGCGGCCGCCCGCTAACGCCGGGTAAACGACGCGCGCGCCGCCTGCCGGGCGGGTTGACGCGGCCGGCCCGGCAGGCATTCTGGCGCGATGCCGACCGATCCACCCGTAGGGCCACCCATCTTCGGGCCACGCAGGAGCCTGTGTCTCTATCGTCGCAGCGCCGGCCGCAACTGGTGGCGTGTCGACGCCGACATAGCGCCGTCGGGTGCGCTCGCGCTGACCAGCGGCGACGCCAGCGAGTGGCAGGTCATCGTCGCCGCCGCCGACGTGCCGGCCCTGCTGCGGGCGCTGCGACGCGAGGGCGACCTTGCCGACGCCGTCGGCGGCGATGCAGACGACGAACTGCTGGCGCGTCTGGCGCGGCGCTTCGGCGGCGAGGAAGGTAAGGCGCTCGACGCGTTCAAGACCTGTCTCGCGGACCACCACATCCCGTTCGAGACGCGTTTCTGGGCCGGCGACACGGACGACGACGCCGGCGGCGGCGTGGCGGACGATCCACGCCGCGCGCTCGCCGGCGTGCTGCGCGAGATGACGGCCATGGTCGGGCGCGAGGAGGCCGACTTCACCTGGTCGAGCTGGGAGGATGCCGGCGCTGCGCGCGCGGAGCTGGCCGGACTGTCTGCGCGGCTGGCGGGCGAGCCTTTCGCCGTTGCCGACACGCTCACGGTCATCGTCGCGCCGGCCGGCCCGCTTCAGGAACTCGCCATGGCGAGCGGCTGGGCCGGCGATTTTCTTGCGCTGGCGGCGCGTGCGGACGCGGCGATCGACGCGCTGCGGGCGTCGCCTCCCCCTTGAGCGGGGGGGCGCGCTGCCTCGCCGGCCTCTCACGCCGCCTTCACGAACCCGTCCAGCACGCGTTTCTGTCCGGCGCGGTCGAAGTCGATGGTGAGCTTGTTGCCTTCCACGGCGGCCACGTTGCCGTTGCCGAACTTCTGGTGGAACACGCGGTCGCCGACCTTGAAGGGGGAGGGGGTGTCGGCCACGGATTTGGCGACCAGCTCGCCCTCGATGGTGCGGCCCTTCACCGAGCCGCGTCCTGCGCCGTAGCCGGAATCCACCTCGCCATAGCCGATGCGCTCGACCGAATGGCCCGAGCGCGAGCCCCAGTTGCGGTCGGTCGCCTCGGTGCGGTTCCTTTGCGCGCGCTGCCAGCCCGGCGTGGCATAGGTGTTGGAGAAGGATTTTTCGCCGCCCGCCGCGCCGCCCGCGCCGAGAGTGTCGAAGCGCGAGGCGCCGTAGGGGTTGCGCCGGCCTTGCTGAGCTCCGGGCTGCGCCTCGGCGAAGCCGCCGCGCCCGTAGGAGCCGCCAAAGGCGTTGTAGCCGCCATAGGACGAGCCGGTATCGTCGATCTCGACATGATCCTCGGGCAACTCGTCGAGGAAGCGCGAGGGGATGGTCGACTGCCACAGGCCGTGGATGCGGCGGTTCGACGTGAACCAGATGTGGAGGTTCCGCTTGGCGCGGGTGACGCCGACATAGGCGAGGCGGCGCTCCTCCTCCAGCCCCGAGCGGCCGCCCTCGTCCAGCGCGCGCTGGTGGGGGAACAGGCCCTCCTCCCAGCCGGGCAGGAAGACCGTGCCGAACTCCAGCCCCTTGGCCGAGTGGAGCGTCATGATGGTAACGGCGTCGAGATCCTCGTTCTGCTCGGCATCCATCACCAGCGCGACATGTTCGAGGAAGCCGCGCAGCGACTCGTACTCCTCCATGGCGCGGACCAGTTCCTTGAGGTTGTCGAGCCGGCCCTGCGCCTCGGGCGACTTGTCGGCCCGCCACATCTCCGTATAGCCGCTCTCGTCGAGGACGGTCTGCGCCAGCTCGGTGTGCGGCGTCGTGTCGATGAGCGCCTGCCAGCGGACGAAATTGGCCGCCACCTCGCGCAGCGCCGCGCGCGGCTTGGGCTTCAGCTCATCGCTTTCGGCCAGCCGGCCGGCGGCCTCCAGCATCGGCACGCCAAGCGCGCGCGCCGTGTCGTGCACCTGCCGCACCGCGGCCTCGCCCAGCCCGCGCTTGGGCACGTTGACGATGCGCTCGAAGGCGAGGTCGTCGCCCGAATTGGCGACCACCCGCAGGTAGGCCAGCGCGTCGCGGATCTCGGCGCGCTCGTAGAAGCGCGGGCCGCCGACCACGCGATAGTTGAGGCCCAGCGTGACGAAGCGCTCCTCGAACTCGCGCATCTGGAACGAGGCGCGCACGAGGATGGCCATGTCGTTGAGCGCGGCGCCGGCGCGCTGCGCGGCCTCGATCTCCTCGCCGACGCCGCGCGCCTCCTCCTCCGAATCCCAGGCGGCATGCACCTTGACCTTCGGGTCGTCCGGGTCGGGACTGTCGGTGAACAGCGTCTTGCCGAGCCGGCCCTCATTGTGGGCGATGAGGTGGGACGCCGCGCCGAGGATGTGGGCGGTGGAGCGGTAATTGCGCTCCAGCCGGATGACGGCCGCGCCCGGAAAATCCTTCTCGAAGCGCAGGATGTTGTCGACCTCGGCGCCGCGCCAGCCGTAGATCGATTGGTCGTCATCGCCGACGCAGCAAATATTTATTTGCTGCTTTTCCTTTTCGCTCACGGGCCGCATCGCCGCCTGCGGCGGCTGGCCCTCCGCGGGGGCGGCCTGACCGGCCGACGCCCGGTCGGGCTTGCGGCCTTCGGCCGGAACGGCCGTGCCTGATACGTTTGGCCGCTGCGCGATGAGCCGCAGCCACATATATTGCGCGGTGTTGGTGTCCTGATACTCGTCGACGAGGATGTATCTGAACCGGCGGTGGTACTCTGCGAGCACGTCGGGGTTCTCGCGAAAGATCTTCATCGGCAAGAGCAGCAGGTCGCCGAAATCGGTGGCGTTGAGCGTCTGGAGCCGCGCCTGATAGGCGGCGTAGAGCTCGCGGCCGCGCCCGTTGGCGAAGGCGCGCGCGTCGCCCTCGGGAATGTCGCGCGGCGACAAGCCCTTGTTCTTCCAGCCGTCGATCATCTGGGCGAACTGGCGCGCGGGCCAGCGCTTGTCGTCGAGGTTCTCGGCCTGGATGAGCTGCTTGATCAGG
>CAZVTK010000119.1:10436-14089 GCA_964629765.1 uncultured Mesorhizobium sp. | reverse complement strand
GCGCGCGGCTACCAGCCGGGCCGCTTCTCCTTCAACGTCAAGGGCGGGCGCTGCGAGGCGTGCCAGGGCGACGGCGTCATCAAGATCGAGATGCACTTCCTGCCGGACGTCTACGTCACCTGCGACGTGTGCCACGGCAAGCGCTACAACCGCGAGACGCTGGAGGTACTGTTCAAGGGCAAGTCGATCGCCGACGTGCTCGACATGACGGTGGAGGAAGGCGTCGACTTCTTCGCCGCAGTGCCGGGCGTGCGCGACAAGCTGGAGACGCTGCACAAGGTCGGGCTCGGCTACATCAAGGTCGGCCAGCAGGCCAACACGCTCTCGGGCGGCGAGGCGCAGAGGATCAAGCTCGCCAAGGAGCTGTCGCGCAAGGCGACCGGCAAGACGCTCTACATCCTCGACGAGCCGACCACGGGCCTGCATTTCCACGACGTGGCCAAGCTGCTGGAGGTGCTGCACGAGCTGGTCGACCAGGGCAACACGGTGGTCGTCATCGAGCACAATCTGGAGGTCATCAAGACCGCCGACTGGGTGCTCGACCTCGGGCCGGAAGGCGGCGACGGCGGCGGCGAGCTCGTGGCAAGCGGCACGCCGGAGGACATCGTCGCCGAGAAGCGCAGCTATACCGGGCAGTTCCTGCGCGAATTGCTGGAACGGCGGCCGGGACGAAAACGCGAGGCGGCGGAATAGCCGGCCACCCGCGCCCGTTTGCGGGTGCACCTTCCCAGTTGCGCCTTTCCAGTTGCATGGCGGCGGCCGAACGCCTAAATCGGCGCCGGAAGGGCGATTAGCTCAGTTGGTAGAGCGCCTCGTTTACACCGAGGATGTCGGGAGTTCGAGTCTCTCATCGCCCACCATCTCAGCCCTTTGATATTGCACGACGAATCCATCCGCCTGAACGTCGGCGCCGCCGCCGTCGAGCCGATCGGGATCGGGGCATTCCCGTGCGCTCCGGCGCAATCTCGACATTCGCAGACACGCTGAAGGCCCGATAGCGGCGCCCCGCGCAACTGGCCGGCTTTGGTATAATGACATAAAGATTTCTTTATATCTGCATTGACAGATGCCGCTGGGCGGGTATGAATCCGGGCGCCATGGTTCCTTCGGCGGGCCGGCAGCCGCAAGCCTGGATATCCGCCGGAGCCTACGGGAACGTCCACGGGCGAAGCGCCCGGCGGGCGCGGCCGGCGAAACACCGTACTTTCGCCGGCAAGCGACCGCCACCGCTCGCTCCAGCCATCGGGGTTACGCATGTCGACTTCCACGCAGATTCCGGTCGCAACGCTGGGCATGCCGCGTCTCGGCCGCAGGCGCGAGCTCAAATTCGCCCTCGAATCCTACTGGTCGGGCAAGTCGTCGCCCGCGCAACTGCTGGACGCGGCGAGGCAGTTGCGCGCCGCAAGCTGGATCGAGCAGCGCGACCGCGGCGTCACGAGGATCCCGTCGAACGATTTCTCGCTCTACGACCATGTGCTGGATGCCATCGCGCTCGTCGGCGCGGTCCCTGCCCGCTACGGCTGGACCGGCGGCGAAATCCCGCTCGACACCTATTTCGCCATGGCGCGCGGCGACGATGGTCATGAGGCCTGCAATTGCGGCAATCCCGGCCACCATCACGCCGTCACCGCGCTGGAAATGACGAAGTGGTTCGACACCAACTACCACGCCATGGTTCCCGAGGTTGGGCCGGACCAGCATTTCACGCTGTCCTCCACCAAGCCGGTCGACGAATATCTCGAAGCGCGCGCGATCGGCATCGACACGCGCCCGGTGCTGGTCGGACCGGTCACCTTCCTCAGACTGGCGAAATCCACAAAAGAGGGTTTCGACCCGCTGGTCCTGCTGCCGCGCCTGCTGACCGTCTATGAGGAGCTGCTGCGCCGGCTGAAGCTCGCCGGCGCGGAATGGGTGCAGATCGACGAGCCTGCGCTCGCCCTCGACCTGTCGGCAAACGAGCGCGAGGCGTTCGCCCGCGCCTATGACAGGCTGACCAGGGCGGCACCGAAGCTGCGGATCATGCTCGCCACCTATTTCGGCGCGCTCGGCGACAATCTCGACACCGCCGTCTCGCTGCCCGTGGCCGGTCTGCATGTCGACCTCGTGCGCGCGCCCGAGCAGCTCGCCGAGGTGGCGCGCCGCCTTCCCGCCGACAGGGTGCTCTCGCTCGGCCTGATCGACGGCCGCAATGTCTGGCGCGCCGACCTGCCGGCGATCCTCGAACGCATCAGGCCGGCCATTGCGGGCCGCACGCCGGCAGGCGTCGAAATCGCCCCGTCCTGCTCGCTCTTCCACGTCCCGATCGATCTGGAGCTGGAGCATACGCTCGACGCCGACGTGAAATCCTGGCTCGCCTTCGCGGCGCAGAAGATCGACGAGCTCGTGGTGCTGTCGCGCGCCCTGTCAGGCCAGGACGATGCCGTCGCCGGCGCCCTGAAAGCGTCCGCCGACGCGCGCGCTGCCCGCGACGCTTCGCCGAAGGTTCACAACGCGGCCGTCGCCGCGCGGGTGGCCGGGATCGGCGAGGCGATGGCGCGCAGGCGCAGCGGCTTTGCGGAACGTGCGGCACGCCAGCGGACCGCGCTCGGCCTCCCCCTCTTCCCGACCACGACCATCGGCTCGTTCCCGCAGACCGGCGAGGTGCGCAAGGCGCGCGCCGCCCATGTGCGGGGCGAGATGAGCCTTGCCGCCTACGAAACCTTCCTCGAGAAGGAGACCGTCTCCGCCATCGGCTGGCAGGAGGAGATCGGCCTCGACGTGCTCGTCCATGGCGAGTTCGAGCGCAGCGACATGGTGCAATATTTCGGCGAGCAGCTCTGCGGCCTCGCCTTCACAAGAAACGGCTGGGTGCAGAGCTACGGCTCGCGCTACGTGCGCCCGCCGGTCATCTTCGGCGACGTGTCGCGTCCCGCGCCGATGACCGTGCGCTGGTGGCGGTTCGCGCAGTCGGTGACGCAAAAACCCGTCAAGGGCATGCTCACGGGCCCGGTGACGCTCGTGAACTGGTCCTTCGTGCGCGACGACCTGCCCCGCGCCGAAGTGTGCCGGCAGATCGCGCTCGCCATCCGCGACGAGGTGGCCGATCTCGAAAAGGCCGGCGCGAAGGTGATCCAGATCGACGAGGCGGCCCTGCGCGAGGGCCTGCCGCTGCGCCGGTCGGACTGGGGCGCCTATCTCGACTGGGCGGTAGAGGCGTTTCGCCTCGCCTCGTCGGGCGTCGCCGACAGCACCCAGATCCACACCCACATGTGCTATTCCGAGTTCAACGACATCATCGACGCGATCGCGGCGATGGATGCCGACGTCATCTCCATGGAGACCTCGCGCTCGCGCATGGAGCTGCTCGACGCCTTCCGCAGCACCAGCTACCCCAACGGGATCGGGCCGGGCGTCTACGACGTCCACTCGCCGCGCGTGCCCGAGATCGCCGAGATGGCGGAACTGATCGGGCTGGTGCGGCAGCGCCTATCCGACGACCAGATCTGGATCAATCCCGATTGCGGCCTGAAGACCCGCCACTGGGAAGAGGTCGTCCCCGCCCTCGTCAACATGGTCGCGGTCGCGCGCCCGCAGCGCCGCGCATCAGCCGCCGCCGACCCGGAACCGCCACCCCTGAACCATACGGGGCAGTGTGGAAGGCGCGCCGGGTCCAA
>CAZVTK010000119.1:0-10426 GCA_964629765.1 uncultured Mesorhizobium sp. | reverse complement strand
GCGTCCCGCACGCGCGTATCCGATCCGGCGCTGTAGGAACGGCGCGCCGGTACGAAGGCGACACCGCGCGGGCGAACGCGGCCGCGCACGTTGACGCGGCGGTCCGCACGATTATAAGCGCGGGATCGCAAGGCGAGCGCAGCAACCTGCGTGACGGTGGCGCCGGATCGCCGCTCAGGGCTGAAAGCCCGATGAAGCCAGGGTCCGGAGGGATGGCCGAGCGGTTTAAGGCACCGGTCTTGAAAACCGGCGTGGGGGCGACCTCACCGTGGGTTCGAATCCCACTCCCTCCGCCACCATTTCGCTCACGGCGGCTTTGCTTCGCTCAGCGCCTCCACGGCGGCAGCCTGACCGGCGGCGGGCGGCCGCCTGCTTGGCTGACGCTCGGACGTCGTCCTTCATCCTCCGTCAGTTTCCATATCTTGCGCCGCTGCGCCCACAGCCCGGACGGCTCAGGTCCCGATCAGAAGCGGGCCGCGGCGTATCGGCTTTTCGATGGCGCGAACATCGATGAGATCAACGCCGAATTCCGGAGTAAAGGTCTGACAAATAAATTCGTAAAGAGTATCATTGTCCTTTGTAAGCAGGTTTATGAAAATATGTGACGTTCCGGTGATGGCCGCGCAGAAACGCACGGACGGATCGGCCGCCAGAGAAGCACATGCCCGTTCCAGCGGCACCGCGCGCGGACGAAGCCAGATCATCGCATCGACCGAAAAGCCGAATATGGATGGCCGTACTTCGGTGCGGACATGAAGGATTCCGGCGCGAAAGAATTGATTGAGACGCCTTCGAACTGTCGGGACACTTACCTTGAGCTCTTGTGCAAGGTTGGCAATCGGCGCCCGGCCATCCTGAGCCAGGAGTGCGATAAGCTTTTCGTCACTGGAATCAATATCCAATGTAATATGGTCGTCGTCTTCCTCCTCCTGCGGCCAGACCTCTCTTGTGAGCTTCTGCACGACCGATTCCGGGAGCCTGCCCGCATTCCAGTCATATCCCGACCGGAATAATTTCAGCACCCGCGACACCTCGTGGCCTTGCACGCCCGGTATGCCCGGCAGTTCCTCCGTGAACAATCGCGAGATCGATCGCTTGTTGCGGGGAACGAAAAGGCAGACGATTTCATTCGTGCCTTCCAGAACCGATACCGACGATGCGTCCGGGTGGCGGGCCAGTACATCGCTGGCCGCGGACGCTGCAATCGGGTCTATCTTGAGCCTGATAATAAACGACTCTGCGTGCAGCACGCGCGACGCATCAAGATATGTCGAGATGCGAACGTGGTTCTCGTCCAGCAATCTCTGCCCGCGGCGAGCAACGGTCCTCTCGGGAATGTCGAGCGCATTGGCGATCTGCCTCCAGGAGGCGCGTCCGTTTACCTGAAGGGCAGAGGAGATCATTTGCTCTATCTGACTGAAAGATTCCATCTCATCTTCCACAAATAATAACAAGCAAGTATTGCCGGACGGAGCGCCGAGCACGAAACGAAGCGCCGCGCCAATGTCCTCGGCATCTTCGCCGGCGAGGATAGCATCGTCCGTCCGACCCGCGCCATCCTGCTCGAGGCAACGGCGCGGCGCGGTTTCGGCACCGGCACATGCAGGTCGCGTCCGGTCACAATGGTCGGGAACCGCATCCCGAGATGGCGCCGCGTCGACGGGGCGCGCCTTCGCCTCGCCGGAAGGGTTGGACGATAACGTCAAATTTCCTGGAACCATGTGACCGATATCGAACATAGATATTGAAAAGGTGGCCAATATGTGAAAATCTGACGGCATAACGGTCGTGATCGGCGTTCGAATAAAGATCCGGCCGGACACCGTCAGTCCTGCATGCGAAGCAGAGAGGAGTTTTCCGATGCCCCAGGTCCGTCAGTTCTTTCTCGAGTTCGATAAGGAGGCGCGCGCCGTCGCGACGCTTCTGACCGATCTGGCTCCGGCCACGACTTCGGCGCTGTGGGAGGCGATCCGGGAACCCATCACGGTAACTGCGATGCACGCGATGTATGCCGGGCCGGAGATCATGGTCGATCTGCCGGAATCGGCGCGCACGTTCGATCCGGAGGCGCTTCCGCCGGAGAATCAGCAGGTCATTCCCACGCCTGGAGACCTGATGTGGTACTATCAGCGGCCCTTCCAGATGGCGGGCCTGCCTGACGAGATGTGGGAGGTCGGCGTTTTCTATGCCGGCGGCGCGCGCGTGTTCGGCCCTCTCGGCTGGACCCCCGTGAACATTTTCGCCCGTATCACCGAAGGGCTCGACGCCTTTGCGAAGGCGGCCAATCAAACCCGTTTCAAGGGCGTCCGCCCGCTGACGATAGGGCGCGTGCAATAGCGATCCCCTTGCGGATGAAAGGGGTCGGGAAGGAAAGCGCCAGCGTCCGTCGCCGTTCGGGGTCGACCCGGCGGCGGCAACCCGCCCGGACAGGACATCGCATCGGCGATCACAAGGAAGGTGCCCTCAGATGAGTGGTAAAATGCAACTGTTCTTCGAGTTCGAACGTGGGCCTCGCGCCATCGCGACGCTTCAGCCGGAGTTTGCGCCGAGGACCTGCGAGACGATCTGGGGCGCATTGGCCAAGCCGGTGACATCGGACGCCATGCACGCGATCTATGCCGGACCCGGCGTGATCATCGGCCTGCCCGAAGCGGCCCAGACCTTCGATCCCGAAGGGATCCCGCCGGAGAACCAGGCGGTCATCCCCGCCCCCGGCGATGTCCGCTGGTATTATCAGCGCCCGATGCAGATGGGCGGATTGCCGTTCGAGATGTGGGAGCTGGGCGTCTTCTACGGGCGAGGCGTGAGGCCGTTCGGCCCGCTCGGGTGGACGCCCGTGAATATTTTCGGGCGCATCACCGAGGGATTTGACGAGTTCGCCGCCGCTGCCGCGGGCACGCGCATCTCCGGCGTCAGAAAGATAACCGTGGGCCGGGTCTGAAGAGGAAAACCATCGGAAGAAGCAGAGCGCTTTTATATGGCAGTGATGAATACTCCTTCTACGACCCAAAACTGAAAGGATCATCCGAATGTCACGTAATGCTTGGTACGGCTCTTCTTCAAACATAAACCGGCGAAGATTCATCGAGCTCGGCGGCATGCTGGGCGCGGCGACGATGTTGCCGACCTTTGCAGCAAGGGGCGATCCGGTATCCGGCGGGGTCCTACGCGTCTCCTTCCCCGATGCCCCCATTTCCCTCGATCCGCACAAGGCCCGCAATATCTCGGGTCAGTGCCTGTCGGGAGCCATATTCGACAATCTGACGGCCCTGGACGAGAGCGGGCGGGTCATCCCCCGGCTGGCGACCTCGTGGGAAGCCGAGAACGGAGGCCGAAGCTGGGTGTTCACGTTGCGCGAGGACGTGAAGTTCCACAACGGCGCCGCTTTCACCGCCGAGGACGTGACCGCAACGATCAACCGCGCCTACGACGCGGCCCAGGCATTCACCGCCCGCGGCCAGCTCGGTCCCGATCTGGTCGCGGCGACCCTGGCCTCGAACAAGGTGCGCATCGAATCCTCGATGGCGTTCGCCGAATTGCCGACCATGCTGGCAAATCCGTACGGGAGAATTGTTTCCGCCGGTGCGCTGGACAGCCTTGAAACCCACCCGGTGGGCACGGGTCCGTTCACGTTCGATTCGTTCGTCCCGCAGAGCGGCGCTCGGGTCGTCAAGAACGGCAGCTACTGGGGCGAGGCCGCGCATCTGGATGCGATCGAGTTCGTGTCCATCAAGGAGTCGGTGCCCCAGCAGGCCGCGTTGCAGGACGGATCGGTCGACATCGCCCTGCAACTCGGTTCGGCAACGCTGCTCGCGCTGAAGTCGACGAACGTCGTCACCGTCGCGGATCCGTCCAGCACCTATATCGCCCTCATCACGTCGTCCCAGTTCGCCCCCTTCGACAATGCCGATGTCCGGGCAGCCTTCAAGCTGCTCATCAGCCGGCAATCGCTGCTGAACTCGGCGAATCTGGGTTACGGCCAGATCGGCAACGACATGCCGTATCCCAAGGAGGACCACTACGGCGTCGACCTTGCCCAGCACGAGCAGAACCTGGACGAAGCCAAGCGCCTCCTCGACCGTTCCGGGGCGGATCTGAGCGGACTGGAGGTCTACACCACCGACGAGCGTCCGCCGGCTCCGATGATCGCGCTCGCCCTTCAGGACGGCGCCCGCCGGGTGGGGCTGGACATCCCGGTGCGCAACGTCACCTATGCGCAATATTCCGAGCAGGTTTCCCGAAAGAAGCCGCTCTATACGACCGGCCTCTGGCCGAGCCGGCTGAGCGTCTACGAGAAGCTCTACCTGCCGTTCCGCAGCGGCGCGGTGTTCAACTTCAACGTCGATGAGCAGGTCGAGGGGCTGGATGCGCTCATCGATCAGGCGGTGTCGGAGCTTGACGACGACAAGCGCAGGACGCTCGTTCGGGAAGCGCAGGTAAAGCTCTACGAATCGGGGACGCAGGTCATACCCTTCTTCACCCCGACAATGTATGCGCACAGCCCACGGGTGAACGGGCTTGGCAGACCCAAGGCGAACATCTTCGATTTTTCGAGGGTCTGGCTGTCTTCATAGGCATCGAAGGTCGTCGTGCTCAGGTTTCTGCTCAAGCGCTCCCTGTTCCTGATATGGATCTTGTTCACGGTATCACTGTTGATATTCATTATCGTGAACATCCTTCCCGGGGACGTGACGATATCCATCCTGGGGCCGGACGCGCCACCGGAGCAGTTCGCGCAACTGCGCAGAAACCTGGGCCTCGATGAGCCCGTCCTGCAACGATACCTGAACTGGATCGTCGGATTCCTGCATGGGGACTTCGGAACCTCGCTTGTTTCCAGACAAGAGATTGCGCCGCTGCTGCTCCATCGTCTGGGCAATTCGGCGATCCTCGCCGGCCTGACCCTGATCTTCTCCATTCCGCTTGCCGTCGTCATCGGCGTCATCTGCGCGATGTGGCCGGGCTCCCTGTTCGACCGGGTTTCGATCTGGGTTTCCACCACCAGCCTCGCCCTGCCCGACTACATCACCGGCCTGGCGCTGCTGCTTCTTTTCAGCATCTGGCTTCCGCTGCTGCCCGGGTCGAGCATCCTGCCGGCGGGTGTCAATCCGCTTGCGCGGCTGGATGTGCTGATCCTGCCGGTCATCACGCTGGTGTTGTCTCTCCAGGCCTTCCTGATGCAGATAACGCGGGCCTCGATGATCGAACAGCTCCAGGCGAACTATGTCCGAACGGCCACGCTGAAGGGACTGCCCCGGGCGGTCGTGGTCTTCAAGCATGCCTTGCCGAACGCCCTGCCGCCGACGGTCTCCCAGATCGGTCTGCTGTTCGGGCATACGCTGGGCGGCCTAGTGGTCGTGGAAGCGCTGTTCTCCTTTGACGGCGTCGGCCGGCTGATGCTGACCGCCATCGATACGCGGGACATCCCGCTGATCCAGGCCACCGTCCTTCTGGTCGCCGCCGGCTATGGAGTGGGCAACCTGATTGCCGATCTGATCTCCGCCGCCCTCAATCCCAAGCTGCGGGCGAGGAGATAGCGAGCATGCCGGACACGCGGCCCGACACTGCCGGCGGCGGCGCCCTCCGAAAGGGGGGACGTTGGCGCATCCGCACGATCCTTGGGTGGGCGCTGGTCCTGATCCTGCTCACGGTCACGCTGACGGGCGACCTGTTCGCCCCGTATTCGCCGACCGAGTTCAGCAGCATGGCGTTCCAGCCGCCGGGGCCGGCAAACTGGCTCGGCACGGACGAGTTCGGCCGGGACATATTCAGCCGCATCGTCGCGGGCCTGCAACCGACCCTGCTGGTGGCGCTCGTGGCTGCCGCCATCGGCGTCGCGCTGGCGGTTCTGACCGGCGTCTCGGCGGGATATTTCCGCGGCTACGTCGATGAGATCCTGATGAGGGCCATGGACGTGCTCATGTCCTTCCCGAATCTGATCCTGGCCATGCTTCTGGTCGTGATGCTCGGCTCCAACACGCCGACATTGGTGATCGCCATCGGCATCGTGATATGGCCGCGATCGGCCCGGATCATCAGAAGCCTCAGCGCGGACATCTCCCAGCGCGAGTTCATCGCTTCGGCCCGGGTCCGGGGCGAGAGCCTGGGATACATCCTGTGGCGGGAGATACTGCCCAACATCTGGGGGATCGTCGTCGTCGACTTCAGCCTCCGGGTGACCACCGGCATCCTGATCTCCGCCTCGCTCGCCTATCTCGGCATCGGCTATCAGGCGCCGAGCCCCGCATGGGGCCTGATGGTCAGGTCGGGGCAGCAATACATCCAATTCGCTCCATGGCTGGCCATCGTTCCCGCCGCGGCGATCGCCCTGCTGTCGATCGGCGTCGTCTGGGTGGGCGAACTCCTCAGGAAGCAATTGTCGAACGTCGGAAGCGGGCGAAGCCATGCATGATGACCGCCCGGGGACGGCAAATGCGGCCCGCGCCGTGCTGGAGGTCACGGACCTTCGGGTTTCCTACGGCGCGTTCGAGGCGGTGCGCGGCGTGTCGTTCTCCGTCGCCCCCGGCGAGGTGTTCGGCCTGATCGGGGAATCCGGGTCGGGCAAAAGCACGGTCGCGTATGCGATCCTGAACTATGTTGCCGGCGGCGGGGTTTCGACCGGACGGATCGTCGTCGACGGCCTCGACGTCCTTTCGATGGATAAGCGGCAGCTTCAGAGCCTGCGCGGATCCGACGTCGCGATCGTGCATCAGGAGCCGATGTCGTCCCTCAATCCCTCCATTCGTCTGGGCGAGCAGATCGCGGAAGTCCTGCGCAGGCATCAGGGCATGGACAGGCGGACGGCGCGCCGGGTTGCGCTGGAGCTGATCGAGAAGGTCGAGATCAAGAATGCGGCCGAGATCGCCCGGCGCTACCCGCACCAGGTTTCCGGCGGACAGCAGCAGCGGATCGTGATCGCCATGGCGCTGGCCTGCAATCCCTCGGTTCTTGTCATGGACGAGCCGACGACGGGGCTCGACGTGACGACCGAGGCGGCGATCCTTGCGTTGATCAAGCAAATCCAGAAGGACCGCGGCTTGACGGTGCTCGTCATCAGCCACGATCTGAAAGTCATTCAGGAGATGTGCGACCGCGTCGCGGTCATGCGAAACGGCGAGATCGTGGAAACGGGGCGGACCGGGGATATTCTCGGACGGCCCCGGCACGACTATACCAGGGTCCTCGTCAATTCATCCTTGATGCTGAGGGAATCGGAGGGCAGGAAGTCGTCCTCCCACGAGGGCGATCCCATTCTCTCCGTCAGGAACGTTTCCGTTTCTCACGATGCATTTTCCTTCTGGCGCAAGCGGACGGTGAGGGCCAGCGTCAGGCAGGTGGACTTCGACGTCTATCGCGGAAGGACGCTGGGGATCGTGGGGGAAAGCGGATCGGGCAAGTCCACGCTCGCCCAGACGATCGCGGGCCTCCTGCAACCGATCGAAGGCTCGATCCTCTTCGAGGGGGAGCCCCTGCCCGGCCGCGCCGAGCAGCGATCGAGGCAGGCGCAGAGAAAAATCCAGCTCATCTTCCAGAACCCGGATGGCGCGCTCGATCCGCGCCATGCGATCCGAACGATCCTGAGCCGTCCTCTTCATCTGTACAAGCGCGCGCAAGCCTCCGACTGGCCCCGGCACATCAAGAAACTGCTCGAAGCCGTCCGGCTGCCGGCGTCCTATGCCGACAAATATCCAAGGGAGCTTTCCGGCGGCGAGAAGCAGCGTGTCAACATCGCCAGAGCGTTCGCCGCCGAGCCCGACCTGGTGATCTGCGACGAGCCGACGTCCTCGCTCGACGTTTCCGTGCAGGCGTCCATTCTCGAGCAGTTGCTGGAATTGCAGGAGAAGACGAAGACCTCCGTGATCTTCATCTCGCACGACCTCGGCGTGGTGCAGCACCTTGCGCACGATGTCGCCGTGATGTTTCAGGGCGAGATCGTCGAGATGTCCGACGCGCGTTCCCTTTTCAGCAACCCCCAGCACCCCTACACGAAGAAGCTTCTCAACGCGGCGAAGCTGTCAACGGCGGTGTGAATAGCGCCGAGGCGCTCTCCCGCGTCGCTCCCGGGCTTTCGCAAGGATCGGGGACCACGGCCGCGCGAGCCCGCCGTTTTGCCGCGGCAGCGCGTGGCGCCGGCCGTGCGCGGGCGGCCCGCCTCAATGGCCGGGCTTGGCGAGGATGTCGCCTGCCAGCGTCACCGCGTTGCGGCGGTCTGCCTCGCTGGCGTTGGCGAAGGCTTCCTCCTGCATGTCGCGGATCCAGCCCGCGTCGAGCGGCGCCGCCCGCTCCAGCGCGGCCGTCAGCATCGCCAGCCCGCGCACGACGTTGCCGTCGCGGAACAGCATATGCCCCAGCGTCGCTTGCGCGCCGGCATGGCCCTTGGCGGCGGCAAGCTGGAACCAGCGGCCGGCCTGCTTGGCGCTCCTCGGAACGCCGTCGCCGACCAGGAACATGCGGCCCATCTCATATTGCGCGACGGGATTGCGGTAGGTCGCGGCGGCGCGCATGTAATAGTCCTGCGCGGCAGCAGCGTTGGGCTGGACCGGCGTGCCGGGGATGCCCGTCCTCAAATAGCCGGCCAGCGCGACCAGCGCGTCGGACATGTAGCTTTCGTCCGGACTTCCCGGCTCGATGTCCTGCCGTGCGATGGCGCTGAAGAACTTGAACGCCTCGTAGTCGTCGCGGGCGACGCCGTCGCCCTCGGCATACATGCGGGCCAGCTTCCAGCTCGCGCCGAGCTGGCCGTTTTCCGCAGCGTAGCGGTAGGCTTCGACGGCCTGATCCTTGTGCCCCTGCTTGTAGGCCGAGAAGCCGAAGCGGAACACCGCCCAAGGGCTGCGCTCGGGCCTGGCGGTGACGCTCTTCTCGTCGAGCGCGAAGGCCGGCTCAACGGCCGGCAGCAGCGCGGCGCACAGCGCCGCCGCCACGATGCCCGCCCTGACCGACCGGAAACAACCCATAATTCCCGCTTCTCTCGCACCTGCGGCGGCCGCTTCCGCAGCCAGATTCCGCGCCCTGAACAAGAGCGCGCACACCAACCCGATGGCCGGAACGACGGCACGCGGCGCAAGACCGCCTGCCGAATTCCGAACCCCGCCCAGAACTGACGCCACCATGAATTCCCGGCGCTGCAACCGCGCCGTCTCTGCCGCCCCTTGCGGGGCATCTCTCGTGCCTGTCGGGGTGCCCCTCCTTTATGGCGGGAAATGGGCGCCTAGCGACATCCGGTCTTATAGCGCGACCGATGTTGAAAGAGTGTTGCGCAAACGCCACAAGCCGATTGCCTCACCACGGGCGAAGGCGCGGGGTCGAAAGGCGCGGCGCCGGAGGTGGCGCGCCCACCCGTCAGGCGACGGCGCCGCGCAGGCGGCCGAGCGCGGCCTGAAGGCGCGTGCGGGCTTCTCCGAGCTCGGAGAGCTTTTCGCGCTCGGCTTCCACGATCTCGGGGGCGGCCTTGGCGACGAACTGGGGATTGCCCAGCTTCTTCTCGATGCGCGAAACCTCGTCGGCGTTCTTCGCCAGCTCGCGCTCCAGCCGCTTGCCTTCGGCCGCAAGGTCGATGAGGCCGCCGAGCGGCAGGCAGACCGTCGCCTCGCCCAGCACGATCTGCGCGGAGCCGCGCGGCGCCTCCGCTGCGAACGACACCTCGCTCGCCCGCGCCAGCCGGCGGATCGCCGGGTCGTGGCGGGCGGCGCGCTCGCGCGTCGCCGCGCCGGCCCCGACGATGACGAGCGGCGCCAGCGCCCCTGCCGGCACGTTCATCTCGGAGCGGACGGAGCGGATGCCGCTGACGAGATCGACCAGCCAGTTCATCTCCGCCGCGGCCTCGGCGTCGGCAAGACCCGGCGCGGGCCAGCGCGCGTGGCACAGCAGGCCGCCGCGCCCGCCCGCGCCGGCGGTCTGCGCCCACAATTCCTCGGTGATGAAGGGCATGAACGGATGCAGCAGCTTGTAGATCTCGTCCAGCACATGGCCCATCACGGCGCGGCTCTCGGCTTTCGCCGCCTCGTCGGAGCCGGAGAAGACAGGCTTCAGCAGCTCGACATACCAGTCGCAGACGAGGTTCCAGACGAAGCGGTAGGCCGCGCCCGCCGCCTCGTTGAAGCGATAGCCGGCGATGCCGTCGGTGACCTCCTGCGTCGCCCGCGACAGTTCGGTGAGGATCCAGCGGTTGACGGTCAGCCGCGCCGAGGCGGGATCGAAGCCGCCGCCATGGACGACGCCGTTCATCTCGGCGAAGCGCGTGGCGTTCCAGAGCTTGGTCGCGAAATTGCGGTAGCCGGCAATGCGGGCCGGATCGAGCTTCACGTCCCTGCCCTGCGCGGCCATGATCGCCAGCGTGAAGCGCAGCGCGTCGGCGCCGTATTCGCCGATCAGGTCGAGCGGGTCGATGACGTTGCCTTTCGACTTCGACATCTTCTGCCCGTTC
>CAZVTK010000118.1:0-14249 GCA_964629765.1 uncultured Mesorhizobium sp. | reverse complement strand
CGTCGGCCCCTGCGCGGGCAGGGAGATGTCGCCGGGCACGGGATCGAGCGCCAGCGCCTCGCGGATGAAGTTGCGCAGCGAAACGACCAGCTCGTGCACATGGACGGGCCGGCCGGCGACCATGTCCTGAACCGCGCGGGCGGCGAGCCGCACCTGTTCTTCCGTGCCGAGCAGGATGATGTCGGACAGCGCGGCTTCCACGGCATCGCGCACGCGCCGCGCCCGGTCGGAGCCCGCATTGCCGTGCTCGTCCTCCCCCGCTGCGCCCGCGACTTCAGGACCCTCGTCCTGCACGTCCGCCCTGCGCATGTCGCGCATGTGGCGCGGATCGACGGCGAGGTTTCCGGTGAAGGAGCCGCCCAGCGTCTTGTACGCCGCCATCAGCGTGCGCAGCCGCTCGTTGATCTGGCGGTTCGCCCGCTCCCGGCGCTGCTGGATCGTGAACATCATCAGCAGGCGGATGCCCATGCTGATGAGCGTGAACAGGGCAAGGCCGATCACGGTCAGGAGGATGCTCTGCCACGAACTGAAATCGAACCCGCGCATGCCTGCCTCCGGCCGCTCGCCTGCCGGACCTTACAGTCGGCCGCGCAATTGCAAAAGCCGGGCGGCCGGTATGCACCGGCGCAAGCGTCCGGTGCGACGGTGATGGTGAAACCGTGCCGTCAGGCAGATGGCTACCATCTCTCCATCGCGGCGCGGGCGTCGGCGACCGCCGTTTCCCATACGGCGAGGATGTCGGCGTCGGGCCGCTGCGCCGCGCCGCCATAGTTGCCGCCGCCGAGCATGGCGCGCACCCCCTCGGGCGGGTGGGTTGCTAGCAGATCGGTATTGACGCGTGCCGCCACGGCGCCGGCGTCGGTGGTCCTGAGCCGCGTCCAGGGAAAATTCTCCATCCAGCTCGCGTGCGACAGGGCGCCGACGGGCTCGAACGTCGCGATCGTTCCGAGCGTCGGCGCGGCCTTCCACCACTCGTAGAACCGGACACGGCAATCGGGGTTGTCCATCATCCACTCGCGCCCGAGCATGTCGACCGGCGTGTTGCCGCCATGGGCATTGAGAATGAAGATGCGGCGGAAGCCCGAGCGCTTCAGGCTGTCGAGAATATCGCGGACGAAGCCGAGATAGGTCTGCAACCGGATATGAATGCTGCCGGGATAGTTCTGGAAGAAGGATGCGAAGCCGTAGGGAAGAACCGGATAGACCGGAATGCCGAGGGGGCCGGCGGCGTCGAGCGCGAGCTTTTCCCCGATCAGGAGGTCGGTCGCCAGCGACAGCCCGTCATGCTGCTCGACGCTGCCGAGCGGAAGGACGACGCGGTCGTCGGTATCGAGATAGGCTTCGACGTCGCGCCAGCCCATGTCCTGTATGCGCATGTCGGTTCACTCCTCAGTGGAACGTGCGTCCGCCGTCGACGGTCAGCGTCGAGCCCGTCGAATAGGAAGATTCGCGGCTGGTCATGAACAGGACGCCGTAGGCGATCTCCATCGGCTCGCCGACCCGCTGCAACAGATAGCGCGTGCGCACATAGGGCAGCCAATCCCCCTTCTCGTCGCGCGTCGCGGCGGCGGTCATGGGCGTGTCGGTCATGCCGGGGCAGACCGTATTCACGCGGACATGGGGCGCGCATTCGAGCGCGAGCGTCTTCGTGAGCGCAAGCACGCCGCCCTTGGACGCGGAGTAGGCCGCGCCCGGAGACGACGGCAGCAGCGGCACGCTGGACGCGATATTGACGATGGTGGAGCCGGTTTCGCGGCGCAGGTACGGCAGCGTGTAGCGGCAGGTGAGATACATGCCGGTCAGGTTGGTGGCGACGACCCGGTCCCAGAACGCCCGGTCGGTTTCCTCCAGCGGGACGTAGGTGAGAACGCCGGCGGCGTTGACGAGGCCGTCGATGCCGTTCATGGCGGCGGCGGCTTTTTCCACGATGGCCGCCACGCGCTCCTCGTCCGCGATATCGGCTTCGATGGCGACGCCGCCGCAGCCCTCGGCAAGCCCGGCCGCGCGCTCGACGTTCCTGTCGAGCACGCTGACGACCGCACCCTTGCCGATGAAGAGCTGGGCGGTGGCGAGGCCGATGCCGGAGCCGCCCCCGGCGATCAGGATGCGGCGTCCCGCAAGTCGCCGGTCCGTATCCGGGATTTCGGGGGAAGGGGCCATTGTCGATTCTCCTGTAAGGCTTTGAAGAGCAAGCCCTTTGTCGCGCAGCGAAAGGGGCGGGTTGCGGCCGGTTTCAAGCCGGCGGGCCGTCAATCCGTATCGGCCGGCAATGCGTATTCACGATCGCCGCCATCGGGTGCCGCGGGCGATCCCGGCGCGCCCGTGCTGCCGCGGATGATGAATTCGTAGCCGACATCCTTGACCTCGCCGGGAGACTGCCTGCCTTCCAGCCGCTGGATGATCATGTCCGCGGCGACGCTGCCGATGTCGTAGCCGTGCGTCTTGATCGTGGTGAGGCCCTCGGGAACTTCCGAGGCGATCTCGTAGTTGCCCATCCCGGCGACGGACAGCCTTTCCGGCACCGGCCAGCGGCGGCGGTAGCATTCGAAGATCGCCCCGGCAGCGAGGACGTCGGTGGCGCAGACCAGAGCGCTCAATCCCGGCTCGATGGCGGTCAGGGTTTCCAGCGCGCGCCGGCCGCAGCCGAACCCGACCGATCCCGGCTCCAGATGGACGAGGTCGTCCCGCAATCCCGCCGCCTGCATGGCGGCCTTGAACCCGGCGCTGCGGCTTTCGAAAAGCCGGATGCCGGCCATGGTGTATCCGGCAAAGCCGATCCTGCTGTGGCCGAGATCGATCAGGTGGCGGGTGATGTCCTGAAAGGCATCGAACATGGAAAAGCCGCAGGCCATGTCGATGACCGGGCCTTCCAGTTCCCAGGTCTCGACCACCGGCAGCACGTTTCCCGCAAGGAGATTGCGCGTCTCGGCGCTGTGCTCGCGCCCCGTCAGGATGATGCCGTCCGCCCTCTGGCCGAGAAAGGCGGTCACGGCGCTCGTTTCCGCCTCGGGCGTATCGCCGACGGCCAGCGTCAACTGATAGCCGCTCGCGGCCAGCCGGTGCCGAAGGCCCTGGATCATGGTGGCGTAGTTGGAGTGGTTCAGGGAGGGAACGATGACCCCCACGCTCCAGCTACGGCCGGAGGAAAGGCTGCCGGCCGCCAGATTCAGCACGTAGCCCAGCCTTTCCGCGGCGGCCTTCACCCGCTGGCGCGTCTCGTCGTTCACCTTCTGCGGGCTCTTGAACGTGCGGGAAACCGTCATGGGCGAGACACCGGCCTCGCGCGCGACGTCCGCCATGCTGGCCCAGTCATCCTTGCGCTTTACCGCCACTTTCATTCCTTCGTTCGGACCCGGGTTGAGGTTTGCGCACGAAATTATGGACTTGACAACAGCGCTTCGCGAAGAAATGTTATCGATAACATAGTGTGGTGAAAAGAGCGCCGCCGTTGTTTCCCGTTGCCGCAGGGCGCACGGAAACAGCGCGACGGCGGCTGCAAGACAAAGCCGTGTCGTGACGAATATTCGTATTCCCTCATGCGAGATACCGGTGCTGGACGAGGTGGACGTCGTCGTCCTCGGAGGCGGGCCGGCCGGCATCGCGGCGGCCGTTTCCGCCGCTCGCGAGGGCGCCCGCACGATGCTCGTGGAGCGCTACGGGTTTCTCGGCGGAGCGGGAACCGCGGGGGGCGCGAGCACCTTCTGCGGCCTCTACAATGCGCGCGAGCACGGAAACGAGCGTATCGTCCACGGCATCGCCGATGAGATACAGGACGGCCTGTACGCGCTCGGCGGCCTCAACCGGCCCAATTATGTGCAGGACCGGATCTACTCCCATTCCTACGACATAGCCGCCTACAAATGCGTCGCCGACGATCTCGTGCTGGGAGCGGGGGTGCGGCTGCAACTTCATTCGCTGGCCGTCGGCGCGGAGCGCAACGGTCGTCGGGTCGAGAAGATCGTGTTGCAGACCAAATCCGGCCCCATGGCGGTCGGGGGCAAGGTCTTCATCGACTGCTCGGGCGATGCGGATCTTGCCGTATGGGCGGGCGCCGAGGTCAGGAAGGGAGATCGCAACGGCTATCTCCAGGCTCCCACGACGCTGTTTCGCCTGTCCAACGTCAAGGACAGCGTCGCCCTTCAATCGGTGCAATCGCTGCGCGCCTACATGGAAGACGCCAAGGCGAGCGGCCGGGCCGACCTGCCGCGCCTTTCCGGCGTGCTGCGCAAGCAGAACCATCCCGGAGAATGGCGCGCCAACCTCACCGCCATGACCAGGAACGGGAAGCCGCTCGACTGCACGCGGGTGGAAGACCTGATCTACGCGGAGGTGGAGGGACGCCGGCAGGTGATGCTCTACGCCCGTTTCCTGCGCGAAATGGTTCCGGGCTTCGAGGAGTCCTACGTCGTCGACATCGCTCCCGAGGCCGCAATCCGCGAAACGCGCCGCGTCAAGGGACTTCATACGCTGACGCAGGCCGAGCTGATCGCCTCGACGGCGTTCGAGGACGGCGTCGGCGTCAGCGGATGGCCGGTCGAGATGCATACGTCCCAGGGCATCGATTGGCGGTTCCCGGAAGGGCGCGGCTACTACTCGATCCCCTATCGCTGCCTCGTGGCCGACGGGCTGGACAACCTGCTTTTCGCGGGACGCTGCTTTTCCGCGGAATCCGAGGCGCTGGCGGCGGCGCGCGTCACCGGCCCGTGCTTCGTCATGGGGCAGGGCGCGGGCACGGCGGCGGCGATGGTCGCCCGCAGCGGTCTTGCCGCCGCCGACATCGATGTCGGCCAGCTCCGCGGCAGGTTGCAGGCATCGAACGTGTTTTTGGGATGAAGGCGGGCGGAAAGCCGTCCGCGCCCGTGAACTGAACCTGAAACCAGCCGGTTTGGACGAGCCGGCATTCAAGGGAGAAAGTGTTATGAAACATAGCCTCGGCATTGCCGCTCTTGCGGCTTCCACCGTAGCGTTTTCGGCCGGCATGGCGGCAGCGCAGGACAACACGCTCGTCATCACCTCGTTCGGGGGCTCCTACGAGGCGGCGCATCGCAAATGCGCGATCGACACCTTCGAAAGGCAGACCGGTGCGAAGGTGCAGGTCGTGACGGCCTACTCGGCCGACGCGCTGGCGCAGTTGCGTGCCCAGAAGGCCGCGCCGCAGTACGACGTGGTCATGTTCTCGGGCGGTCAGGAAATCGTCGCCGCCGCCGAGGGGCTCATCGCCCCGGTCGATGCGGCGAAGCTGAGCAACGCTCCCGACCTCTACGATTTCGCCAAGGCCAACCTCGCCAAGGGTGAAGGCCCGGTCTACTCGGTCGCCGCCGTCGGCCTTCTCTACAACAGCGAGAAGGCGCCGCGCGCGCCCAGGGAATGGAAGGATCTCTTCGATCCGCAGTTCGGCGAGCATGTGGTCGTCACCGACATCTCCAACGTCTGGGGCATGCTCGGCCTGCTGATGATCAATCAGGTGCAGGGCGGCTCCATGGATAACATCCAGCCCGGCCTCGACGCGATCGTGAAGCTGCTCGACGGCGGCGCCAGCATGGTGTCGAAATCGCCGGAGATCCAGCAGCAGTTCGCGCAGAACGACGCCTGGATCGCGCCGTTCTCGTCCGACTATGCCTATACGCTGCGTGCGGCGGGCCTGCCGGTGAAGTTCGTGCAGCCGGTCGACGGCACGCCGGCGTCCTACATCACCGCCAATCTCGTGGCCAACCGGCCGAACCAGGATCTGGCGCTGAAGCTCATCGACGCCCAGCTTTCGCCCGAGGCGCAGACCTGCCTCGCGGAAGAGCTGCGCTATACGCCGACGAACGAGAAGGTTAAGCTTCCGCCGGAAATCGCCGCCGACGTCGCCTACGGCAAGGACAGCGTCCAGACCCTGATCCGGTTCGATCCGGCCAAGATCGAAGCGAACCGTTCCGCCTGGGTCGAGGCCTGGAACAAGGCCATTTCCCGCTGACGGTGTCAGGTTCGGCAACTCCGGGGACAGTCGGTTGCAGGAAAGGGTAAGCGCGTGAGCGATCGTACCGAGAACCTGCTCCTGATGTCGCCGGGGTTGCTGCTTCTGGTCCTGGCGTTCTTCCTGCCGATATTCCAGATGCTGGGGCTGAGCGTGTCCGGCCCCGACGGACTGACGCTGGACCATTTTGCCCGGTTTCTGGGCGAACCGTTCTATCTCGGCGTGTTGTGGCGCACGATCAGGCTGTCGGCGCTCATCACGCTGATCTGCGCGCTGATCGGCTTTCCGCTCGCCTATATCATCGCCCGTGTCGGCCCGACGCTGCGCCTGTGGCTGCTGATCATGGTGGTGCTGCCGCTGATGACCAGCGTCGTGGTCCGAACCTTCGGCTGGATGGTGCTTTTGAGCAGGGCAGGGCTGATCCCGACCTTCCTGCGCGATCTCGACCTGGTGGGCCGCAATTTCGCGCTGATGCACACGGAAACCGCGGTGGTCCTCGGCATGGTGCAGGTGCTGCTGCCGTTCATGACGCTGTCGATCCTCGGCGTCGTCACGCGCATCGACATACGGCTGGAGGAAGCGGCGCGGACCATGGGCTGCTCGTTCGTGCAGACGATGCGCACCGTGATATTGCCGCTGTCGCTGCCGGGCATCGTTGCGGGGTCGCTGCTGACCTTCACCCTCTCCGCCAGTTCTTTCGTCACGCCCAACCTGCTCGGCGGCACGCGCATCCAGATGCTGGCGACGTCGATCTACACGTCGGTGACGCAGACGCTCGACTGGCCGTTCGCGGCGGCGCAGGCCGTCATCCTGTTCGCCGGCGTCATCCTGGTGCTGATCCCCTACATCAAGCTGACGGAGCGTCCGCATGGTTAAGGCCATACCGGCATCGATCCGTCTCCTGACGATCGTCTTCCTTTTTCTGACGATGCTGCTGCTGCTCGCGCCGCTGTTCGTGGTGGTGGGCGCATCGTTCAGCGCCAGCCAGTTCGTGGTCTTCCCGCCGCAGGGCCTGTCCTTGCAATGGTACGAAAAGGTGCTGTCGTCGCCGGACTATCTCAATGCGGGCTTCGTAAGCCTGCTGGTCGCCCTGCTCGTGACCGTGACCGTGGTGTTCGTCGGAGGCGGGGCGGCGATCGCCATCCATCGCCGGCAACTGCCCGGCTCGCAGGTGCTGGCCACCTTCTTCCTGTCGCCTCTGGTGCTTCCGACCATCGTCTACGCCATCGGGATGCTGATGTTCTGGAGCGCCATGTTCGGGCCGGTGTCGCTTCCCGTCCTGTGGATCAGCCACTCCGTGATCGCCATGCCCTACATCATCCGCACGACGCTGGCGGTGCTGTCCGAATCCGATCCCTTCCTCGAAGAGGCGGCGCGCACCATGGGCGCCAACCGGCTGCAGCGCCTTGGGCTGGTCGTCGTGCCGCAATGCCTGCCGGGCCTCGCCGCCGGCGCGTTCTTCGCTTTCAACATCTCCTTCGACGAGGCGGTGCTGTCGCTGTTCCTGCGCAAGCCGGGGCTGACCACGCTGCCGGTGCAGATCTACGGTCAGCTCGAGTTCAGCCCCGATCCTTCGGTCGCGGCGGTATCCTCGATCATGATCGCGCTGACGGTGATCATGATCCTCGTCATGGACCGCCTCCTCGGCGTCAAGAAATTCGCGAGCGCCTGACCATGACCACCGTACGGCTTGTCGACATCCGGAAATCCTTCGGCAAGGTGCAGGTGCTGCACGGCATTTCCCTCGATATCGCCTCCGGCGAATTCGTCAGCCTTCTCGGGGCCTCCGGCTGCGGCAAGACGACCCTGCTGCGGACCGTCGCCGGCCTCGAAGGCGTCTCGTCCGGCCGGGTCTTCATCGACGGTCAGGACGTCACGGCTCTCGCCCCGGAGCGGCGCGACATCGCCATGATGTTCCAGTCCTACGCGCTCCTGCCGCATCTGTCGGTGGCGGAGAACGTGCGCTTTCCGCTCAGGATGCGCGGCATCGGCAGCTATGACGAGCAGGTCGAGCAGGTGAGGAACGCGCTCGAGATCGTCCAGCTATCGCCTTTCGCCGAGCGCCGTCCCCGCCAGCTTTCGGGCGGGCAGCAGCAGCGCGTCGCGCTGGCGCGCGCCATCGTCTCGAAGCCGAAGGTGCTGCTGCTGGACGAGCCGCTGTCCAATCTCGACGCCCGCCTGCGCGAGGACATGCAGGTCGAACTGATCGAGCTGCACAAGCGTCTCGGCCTGACCACCCTGTTCGTCACGCACGATCAGGACGAGGCGCTGAGCCTGTCCGACCGCATCGTGCTCCTGAACAAGGGCAGGATCGAGCAGGAAGGCGCGCCGCAGGCGATGTATTCCAGCCCCGGAACGCCCTTCGCTTCGAGCTTCATCGGATCGGCCAACGTGCTGCCGGCAACCATCGAGGAGGGCGCCACGGGCCCCGTCGCGGTGCTTGCCGACGGGCAGCGGCTGGCGCTGGCGAGCACCGAGCGGCGCCGCGGCAAGGCGCTTCTGGTGCTGCGCCAGGAGGACATGGTCATGGGGCGGACCGGCGCCCTGCGCGCCGGGCTGCGCACCCGTGTCTATCTCGGCTCGCGCAGCCGCTACGTCCTTACCCTTGCCGGGCAGGAAATCCGCGTGCTGACGCGCGCGCAGGAGACGTTCGAGGGTTTGGAGTCCGTCTGCCTCGACATCGAACCGGACCGGATCCACGTCCTCGTGGAATGATCGAAAGCGGGATTTTCCGCTGACGAATGCCCACCGAACCGCGCAATCGGGGTGTTTCAAGTGACCTTTTCCATCGCCGCCTTCGATCGCGCCACCGGCATGTTCGGCATCGCCCTGGCAAGCTCCAGCATCGCGGTCGCCAATCGCTGCTCATGGGCGCGCGCCGGGATCGGAGCCGTGTGCACCCAGCATCGCACCGACATACGTTGCGGGCCGCTCGGCCTCGACCTTCTCGCCAAGGGTTTTGCCGCGAGGGAGGTGGTCGACATTCTGGTGGCGAGCAGCGAGTATCCGGCCCAGCGCCAGTTCTCGGTCGTCGACCGCGAGGGGCGCACGGCGTTCTACAGCGGACCCGGCATCGAATCGATCGCCACCGCGGCCATGGGCGACGCATGCGTGTCGGCGGGGAATTTCCTCGCCAGCCCCGATGTCACGCAGGCGATGGTAGATGGTTACGAACGGTCCGCCGGCAGCTTCGTCGAGCGTCTGCTCGCCGGTCTCGATGCGGGCATCGATGCGGGCGGCGAGACGCAGCCTGCCATGGCCGCCGGCCTTCTCGTGGTCGACAGGCAGTCCTGGCCGCTGGTCGATCTCAGGGTCGATTTCGAGAAGGATCCCCATGTGAAGCTGAGGGGCCTGTGGCGCGCCTACGAGCCGCTGGTGGAGCGTTTCGTCACGCAGGTGCTGCGCCCGTTCGAATTGAAGCCGCTGATCAATTCGGCGCTGACGGTCTGAGAAAACCGCCCGTACGCCTTTCGCAGAAAGATCGAACCCGAAGGGGTCGCGAGGGCGCTCGCCCGCCGCCGGCCGCCCGGCGCTGAGCGGCCGCGGGCCGCCGCAGCACGAGGAGGAAGGAATGGTACGCCCTAGGGGAGTCGAACCCCTCTCTGCACCGTGAAAGGGTGCCGTCCTAACCGATAGACGAAGGGCGCACGCGCCGGGCGCTTATAGTCAGCTTCGCCGCGGCGGGCAACCCATTCAGGATGCCAAATTCGCCGCGCCGGATGCGTCAGCGGCGCTTCTTGCGCCGGCAGCGCCAGTTCCAGTCGCGCTCGGGGCCGACATCGATGTGGACGGAGTTGGTGTGGCAGTAGGTGCCGACGCCGCCGCGGCCCGGCATGGTGCGCAGATAGGTGGCGAGCTCGAACTTGGTGACGCCCTCGACCTGGATGTCGGCGGCGGCGCAGAACATGTGCAGCGAGTTGCGCGCGCCGCGCGCGCGGCGGTTGTTCGGCGGGCTGCGATAGCCCGAGGTCACGACGACCTTGCGGCCGTATTTCGATTCGATCTGCTTCAGGACGCGCACCAGCGAAGGCTTCAGGCAGGCGACGTCCACGCGCTCCGTCTGGACCATCAGCCCGTTGGGGGCGAGGCGGGCAAGGCCCGCGGCCGAGGCGAGCTGCACCGGCTCCTCGTCGTCCTCGTGCAGGTCGATGTCGCTGTCGTCATTGGTGCCGTTGCGGCGGCTGACCTCGAAGAGCGCGCCCTCGCGCACGCCGGGCAGGGCGCCGGGCGCCGTGGCGCGCGCTGCGACGGGCTGGGCCGAGGGACTGCTTGCCGCCGGCAGCGGCGCGAGGGCGGCCAGGCTGCGCGTCGCGGGAGCGGCCTGCCGCTGCGACGGCGGCTCGGTGGGCTGCGAGGAAAAGAGCGAGGAGAAGAAGCCCTGTCGTTTCCTGGGCTGGGCGGCGAAGGCGGAACCGGGTTGCGCCGCGGCGATGGCGCCGACCGCCGCCTGCGCGGTGGGCGCAGCCTGCGGCGCGGGCTGCATGGCGGCAAAACGCTCGGGCGCAGGCTGGGTCCCGGCAGGCTGAGCAGCTATGGACTGGGGCTGCTCCGGCGCGGCGGCGGCCATTTCGAGCTGGACGGCGCCGGTCGATTCGCGCGGCGTCGGCACGACCGACACCGTATCCGGCAATTCGAGATCGCCTTCCTCGACCATGAAATAAGGCTGCTCGTCCGCCGCCGTGCCCGGACCGGCATCGCGCGCGGTCGCGGCGCTCGCCGTGGCGGTTTCGAGCCCCGGCGCGCCGGGCGCGAGCCCCAGCCGGGCAACGGGATCGGAGGTGGCCGAACACGAGGAGATCAGCGCGGCGCAGCACGCCAGCAAGGCGGACCTGCGCAACAATGCCACGCGCGACGCGTTCGCTCCCGTCAAATCACTGTTCCCCTCAGTTCCCGGCACCGACCCAGAGGGGCGACGCCGCCAATAGACACGCGCCGGGCGGCATATGCAACAGGCCGCGCCGGCTCGAAGCCGCCCTCGCGGCCCGGATTCGCCGCACGAAATGCGCGTCGATCCCACAATGGCGGGTATGGCGCAATTTGGGCGGGAACATGTCCGCGCTCACCCGCCGCCGGTTGTGCCGGCCTTCACGAATTGCATCGTGTTGCAACGGAGCGTTGGCCAGCGGCGGATCCGGCGGCGAGTCCCGCAGCAGACCCGGCAGCAAATTCAGTAGCGGACCTTGACGTAGTCGCCCGGCGCTTCACCCAGCACCGGCGTGTGTTCGCCGGGCTTGCGCGCCGGCACGGTCGCGCCGTCATGCCCGCCGATCCAGCCATGCCAGTGCGGCCACCACGAGCCGGGTGTCTCCTTCGCCGCGGCAAGCCATGTCTCGAACGCGCCTTCCGGCTTGCCGCCGCTCCAGAACTGGTACTTGCCGGCGGCCGGCGGGTTGACGACGCCGGCGATGTGGCCCGACCCGGCCATGACATAGTCGACCGGCCCGCCGAAGAACCGGCAGCCGAGGAAGACCGAGCGCGCCGGCGCGATGTGGTCCTCGCGGGTAGCGAGGTTGTAGACGGGCACCTTGACGTCCGACAGCCGCAGGGTGCGGCCGCCGAGCTCCATGCGCCCGGCCGACAGATTGTTCTCCAGATAGCAGTTGCGCAGGTAGTAGGAGTGGTTCGCCGCGGCCATGCGGGTGGAATCGGAGTTCCAGTAGAGCAGGTCGAACGGCATCGGCGCGCGCCCGCGTATGTAGTTGTTCACCACATAGGGCCAGATCAGCTCGCTGGAGCGCAGCATGTTGAAGGCCGTCGCCATGCGCGTGCCTTCGAGGAAGCCCTTTTCCGCCATCGCCTGCTCGAGCGCGGACACCTGCTCCTCGTCGACGAAGATCTTGAGGTCGCCGGCATGGGTGAAATCGACCTGGGTGGTGAGGAACGTCACGGTCGCGACACGGTCCTCGCCGGTCTGGGCAAAGAGCGCCAGCGCCGCGGCCAGCAGCGTGCCGCCGACGCAATAGCCGATCAGGTTGACGGCGCGCTCCCCGGTGGCCCGCTCGACCGTGTCGAGCCCCATCACCAGCCCCTGGCTGATATAATCCTCCCAGCCGAGCCGGCCGTGGCTCTCGTTCGGGTTGACCCAGGAGATCACGAACACGGTGTGGCCCTGCGCCACCGCCCAGCGCACGAAGGATTTTTCGGGGTTCAGGTCGAGGATGTAGAACTTGTTGATCCAGGGCGGGCAGATCAGCAGCGGCCGCTTCAGCACGTCCTTCGTCGTCGGCTCGTACTGGATGATCTCCGCGACGGCGCTGCGGGCGACCACCTTGCCCGGCGTGGCGGCGAGGTTCTCGCCGACCTTGAAACGGGTGGGATCGGTCTGCCGCAGCTTGAGGTCGCCATGGCCGGCCTCGATGTCCTCGGCGAGCATCTTCATGCCGCGCGTCAGGTTCTCGCCATGGCTGGCGATGGTTTCCTTGAACAGCTCGGGATTGGTCAGCACGAAATTGGCGGGCGAGGAGGCGCTGGTGAGCTGCTTCATGTAGAAGCGCGCCTTCTCGCGCGTCGCCTCGTCCAGGCCGTCGGTCTGCTCGACGAGGTCGGCCGCCCATTTCGAAGTGACCGTCCACGCCTCGCGCAGGAAGGAGAAGAAGGCGTTGTCGTTCCAGTCCGGGTCGGCGAAGCGCTTGTCGCGCGGGGGCTCCTGCTTCGGCGGCTCGTCCCCGCTCATGCGGCGCAGCGAATTGGCCCATATGTCCATGAAGCCGGAGAACAGCCGCGTCTGCGCCTCCAGCGCCCGCGACGGCTCCGACAGCCAGTATTCCGTCAGCTTGGAGAAGGTCTTGACCATGTCGGTCGCGGGTTCGGCGACCGAATCGCGCAGCTCGCCCGACTCGCGCGGCGCCGTCCATGCTGCGGCGGCCTTGCCGGCCTCCTCTATGGTGCGGGCAAGGTTCAACGCGAAGCGTTGCGGGTCCTTGACGACGTAGTTCTCAGCCGGCGATCGCTCGCCGTCGCCGCCCTGTTCGCGCCGCTCTGCCATATCCTCCCCATATCCTCGGTTATGTTTTCCTGACACAATACCATGCGACTGCCATGGCGGTCCAACGTCGACGACACTATGACGGGCAATGAAGGCAGTGCGATTTTTCCGGCCCGATGCTGCGCTGCACGCGCCCGCCCCCTGCACGCATATCCTGTGCGCGGCGCTCGCCGCTTGCGTCGCGCTTCTTCTCGCCTCCTGCTCCAATGCCGATTTCGACGGTGCCGTCGAAGGTGCGCGCCGCACGGGCGAATACCCCAACCTCAACATTCGGCCTGAGAGCGCGGCGCCGCAGATCTCGCCGGACGAGGCGGGGGCCGATCGCGCCGGCCTGACCGCCTTTCGCGAGGCGATCGCCGAGGAGGGGGCCGACCGTCCCGAGAGCCAGCGCGAGAGCCTGGAAGCGCTGCGCGAGGGCCATGCCAAGCGCGTGATCGACGAGATCGAGGGTAACTGACGGGCGCACCGCGCCGGCGGCGGACGCCGACCGCGCATGCGACCGGCTCCCTCGACCCTTCGGGCAAATCGGTGTATAGCGCGCCCGCGCAATGATGCGCCCGTCCCGCACTGGAATCGCCATGGAAGAGTTCCACAAGGTCCGCCGGCTGCCGCCCTACGTGTTCGAGCAGGTGAACAGGCTGAAGGCCGCGGCGCGAGCGCGGGGCGCGGACATCATCGACCTCGGCATGGGCAACCCCGACCTGCCGACGCCGAAGGCCATCGTCGACAAGCTGGTCGAGGTCGTGCGCGATCCGCGCACCCACCGCTATTCGTCGTCCAAGGGCATCCCCGGCCTGCGCCGCGCGCAGGCGAACTATTACGCCCGCCGCTTCGGCGTGAAGCTGAACCCCGACACGCAGGTCGTAGCGACGCTCGGCTCCAAGGAGGGCTTCGCCAACATGGCGCAGGCCATCACCGCGCCGGGTGACGTGATCCTGTGTCCGAACCCGACCTACCCGATCCACGCCTTCGGCTTCCTGATGGCCGGCGGCGTGATCCGCTCCATGCAGGTCGAGCCCGACGACAAGTTCGTCCCGGCTCTGGAGCGCGCCATCCGCCATTCGACGCCGAAGCCGCTGGCGCTGATCCTCAACTACCCGTCCAACCCGACCGCCTATGTGGCCACCCTCGACTTCTACAAGGAGGTCGTCGCCTATGCCCGCAAGCACGATCTGATCATCCTGTCGGACCTCGCCTATTCGGAGATCTATTTCGACGGCAACCCGCCGCCCTCGGTGCTGGAGGTGCCGGGCGCGATGGACGTGACGGTGGAATTCACCTCGATGTCCAAGACCTTCTCGATGC
>CAZVTK010000117.1:0-14271 GCA_964629765.1 uncultured Mesorhizobium sp. | reverse complement strand
GCCGGCGCAATACTGGTCGTAGGCGTCCCTGAACCTCTTGGGCGTCGTCACCGAGCCGTCGGCGGCGCGCGTGCAGCCCTCGACGTCGCCGACGCGGTTGAGCGGATGCAGCACGTTCTCGGCGAGCTTGCCGCCCTCGGCAAGGATGGCCTCCAGCACGTCGGGCGTGGCGTCGGCGAAACCGGGCAGGTTGGAATAGCGCTCGTAGCCGAGCACGTCCTTCAGCACGAAAAGCGTGTCCTCGACCGGGGCCTTGTAGGTCGGCATGGCTTCCTCCGCATGGAATCAGGCGCACATCCGCGGAGACTGCCACGCGGAGCGCTGCAACGAGATGTCGCGACGTTAGCAAATTTTGACGTGCGCGTAAACGTCAAAGTTTTGATGGATGCAAACGAAAACGCCCGACGCAGGGCCGGGCGTTGGTCTGAGGCTTCTTCCTTCTCCCCGTTCACGGGGAGAAGGTGCCCCGAGGGGGGGGTTGGGGGCCGGGGTCGACCGTCGAAGGTTTGCGCCGCCCCTCACCTGCCTGCCGGCATCCTCTCCCCGCAAGCGGGGAGAGGAAAGCCAATCACTCAGGCCCGCGTCGGCGCGTTGCGGTCGGACAGCTTGCCGCCGATCTCGCCCATCAGGTCCTTCAGGTCGCCGATCGATTCGTCCAGCGCCCGGCGCTGGCGCTCCAGCCGCCCGAGCTGGCGCTCGGCCTTCTCCAGCGCGACGCGATACTGGCGCACGTTGGTGCCGCTGGGATCGTAGAGGTCGAGGATCTGCTTCACCTCGCGGAGCGAGAAGCCGATCTTGCGGCCGCGCAGGATGAGCTTGAGCCGCGCGCGGTCGCGGCGGGTATAGAGGCGGGTCGTGCCCTGACGCACCGGCTGGATGAGGCCCTTGTCCTCATAGAAGCGCAGCGCCCGCAGGGTGACGCCGTAGAGGCGAGCCATGTCGCCGATGCGGGTCAGTTCTTCGTTGCTGTCGAGGTTGTCGTTGGAAACGTCAGGCATGGCCGACAGCGCGCCGGCGGAAAAAGCGTTCATGATCTTCTTTCTTTGGCCCCTCGGCGCGACAGGTTCAGCCTCGCGCAGGTAAGGCAGCCGGCGCCGGGGCGAGCGGCGGCTATAGCCATTGTTCCAGACACGGATGCAACGCGCGCGTCGTATGCATCCAATTCCATTCTGGGGGCGCATATAGTGCCGTCGCGTCAGGGTGACAACTGCGAAGCGATGCCGCAGGCGCGTGGCGGCCGCGCACACCGGGCCGGCGCTGCGTTTCGAAGCCGGTAAGCTTGGTTAACGCCTTGTTTACCACGATCGTTGAAATGTGTGCCGGTCGGAATCCCGTGGCTATCCTGTCCATCGTTGCCCACGGTTCCCTGATCGGGAACGCGGCCGGAGCTGAAGCCGGCCTCAAGCGCGCCAGCGCAGCCCGATTCGGAGCCGACCATCACCAGAGACCGGGCAGGCCGGTCGCGACGGACGGGCTTTAGATGAATACCAGGCGGTCCTACCTCGATACCCTCAACGCCGGGCGCCAGCGCAGGCCCGAGCCGGCCATGGACGAGCTCGACCGCACGCTGGCGAGCCTCGAAGGGCGCGGCAGCGCCGCCGCGCGCGTCACGGCGCCGCGCCCCCGCGCCGACCAGATTTTCCGCCAGACGCCGCAGCAGCCGGCAGCGCCCGCGCCCCTCGACCGCCATTCCGCCGACCTGCGGGCGCTGGCGAGCGAGATGGAGCGCGCCCGCCGCCAGGAGGACAGCGTCGGCAACGCCAGCCGCATCGCCGCCGAGCTGAAGGCGATGCGCGAGGAGCTGCGCCAGCAGATGGGCCGCGCCCTCAAGAGCGAGTTCGATTCGCTGCGGCAGGACATCGGCCGTCTCGCCAGCGCCCGCCCGGCGCTGAAGGGCGACGAGCTGGGCGCCGAATTCGAGCGCCTGTCGGACGCCGTGCGCAGCCTCTCCGAACGCGGCGACGACCGCAGCGTGAACCTGCTGCGGCTGGAGCTGGAGCAGGTCAAGCACTCGCTCGATTCGCTCGCCCGCGAGGACACGCTGAAGTCGGTCGACCGCCGCTGGGACGAGTTCGACCGCAAATGGACCTCGCTGGAGACCAGGCTCGGCCAGCAGGGCGCGCGCGCCGCCGGCCAGCCGGACCTCAACGCGCTGTCGGCGCAGATCGAGCGGATCGGCCGCACGGTCGACGGCCTGCCCGAATCGCTGTCGCTGCGCGCGCTGGACGAGCGGCTGCGGCTGCTGTCGACCACCGTCGACCATTTCACCGCGCAATATGCCAGCGCCATGCCGGAAGCCTTCGGGCTGATCGAGCAGCGGCTGGACGAGATCTCGCGCGCCATCGCCGCCTCGGCCTCCGCGGTCAAGCCGGCGAGCTTCGATCCCGAGCCGTTCGAGCGCATCGAGGCGCGCGTCGGCGCGCTGGCGCGCCAGATCGACGAGCTGATGGCCGACCAGACCTCGGTGCAGGTGGCCGACCACCTGACCCTCCTGTCGCGCCGCGTCGACGCGATCGCCGACCGGGTCGACATACCCGAGGCGCTGGTGGAGCGGCTGGGCCACCAGCTCGCCGACATCACCGCGCGGCTCGACCACCAGCCGGCGCCCGCCCATGTCGACGCCATCTTCCGCACGCTGGACGAGCGCTTCGCCGACCTCTCCGAGGTTCTGGAGCGCCGGCAGGGCGACGCGACCGCGCAGGGGCATCAGCTCTTCCGCGAGCTCGAACGCCGGCAGGGCGACGCCATGGAGCAGGGCCACCAGCTCTTCCGCGAGCTGGAGCGCCGCCTCGACGAGGTGGCGCAGGGGCTCGAGGCGCGCGGCGAGGCCGCGGCGGCGCCCGACACAACGCTGCTCGACGCCATCGAGCAGCGCTTCGCGGCGCTGACGGCCCGGCTCAACGGCACCACCAGCGAGGACCGGCAGGCGATCCTCGGCCTGGAAGCGCGGCTCGACGACATCTCGCACCGGCTGGAGGAATCGGCCCGCCGCGCCGACGGCATCGACCCCGAGATCATCCGCAGCCTCGAATCGCAGGTCGCCTCTCTGTCGGCCCACCTGACGCGGCCCGGCACGCCGCTGCCGGAGCTGGAGGATCTTGCGCCGCGCCTCGACCATATCGAGCGCTCCATCGCCGGCAACCGCGAGGCGATCCTCGACGCCGCGCGCCGCGCCGCGCAGGACGCCATCGGCGCGGTCCGGCACGAGGGCAGCGCCGATCCCGCCGCGATGGCCGGCCTCGCCGGGGAGGTCAGGGCGCTGGAGTCGATGACGCGCAAGTCCGACGAGCGCAACGCCCGCACCTTCGAGGCGATCCACGACATGCTGATCAAGGTGGTCGACCGCCTCGGCTCGCTGGAGCAGGGCCCAGGGGCCGCCATGGCGCCCGCCTCGATGGCTCATGCGTTCAGGCCGGCTGCGGCCGACCATGACGAGCCGGCCGTGCGCCTGCATTCCGAGCGGCCGGCCGAGCGGCCGGTGCAGCCACGCTCGCCGGCGGAAGCCGCAGCGGCCGCCGCGACCCATGCGCTGGGCGACGACAGGCCCGGCGAGGCCGCGCCCGAAGGCCGGCGCTCGATGCTCTCGGGTCTCACCCGCGCCTTCAGGAAGGACCGCGACGCGGCGCCGGAAGCCGAAATTCCGGCCGAGCCGCGGCTCGCCGCCACCCCGTCTGCCGTCATCTCCCCCGTCCCCTCCCCCGGCCTTTCCATGGACGAGCCGCTCGATCCCGAAGTGGCGAACCAGCCGCTGGAGCCCGGCTCGGGCGCGCCCGACCTCACGGCGATCGTGCGCCGCGTACGCGACGAGGCGTCGTCCGGCCCGGCCAGCGCCGAGGCCGCCAAGTCCGACTTCATCGCCGCGGCGCGGCGCGCCGCGCAGGCCGCCGCCGCCGAGGCGCAGAGCACCAGGCGCGGCGCCGATGCGCTCAGCGCCGGCAGCAAGCTCAAGCTCGGCGACCTGCTCAGGAACCGCCGCAAGGGCGTGCTGATGGCGGCCACCGCCATGATCGTGCTGCTGGCCGGCTGGCAGATCGGCAGCGCCTTCCTGTCGGGCGGCCCCGACCCGGTCGAGACCGCGACGCAGGAGGTGGTGCAGGAACCCGCGCCCCTGCTCGCCGAGGCGATGTCGCCGGAGCTGGACGAGAACGATCCCGACTATGCCGAAGCGCCGCTCGAGGACGAGGAGGACGCGCCGGCGGTGCGCGTGCTCGATTCGCTTGCCTCGGCCGGCGCGGCGGCGTCGGGCGCCGTCGCGCCCGTTCCCGCGCCCGTGCCGAGCGCGGCCCCAGCCGTTCCGCCGCAGCAGGCGAATGCGATGCCGGCCCGGCCGGTGGCGGCGAGCCCGTTCAGCGTGCCGGTCGAGGCCGGCCCGGTGGCGCTGCGCGAGGCGGCCGAGGGCGGCGACCCCAAGGCCATGTTCGAGATCGCCAGCCGCTACGCCGAAGGACGCGGCGTCGGCGCCAGCCTCGGCAAGGCGGCGGAGTGGTATCGCCATTCGGCCGAGCTGGGCTATGCCCCGGCGCAGTACCGGCTGGGCAACCTGTTCGAGAAGGGCAACGGCGTCGACCGCGATCCGGCGCAGGCCGTCGCGTGGTACGAGAAGGCCGCCAAGCAGGGCAACGCCAGCGCCATGCACAATCTCGCCGTGCTCCATGCGATGGGCGCGACCGGCGCGACCGACAACGACGCGGCTGCGCGCTGGTTCCTCGAAGCCGCCGAGCTCGGCGTGACCGACAGCCAGTACAATCTCGGCATCCTCGCGGCCAAGGGCGCCGGGGTTCCGCAGAGCCTGGAGGAATCCTACAAATGGTTCGCGCTCGTCGCCAAGGCCGGCGACCGCGACGCCGCCGCCAAGCGCGACGAGGTGGGCAAGGCGCTGCGGCCCGAGCAACTGGAGAAGGCCAAGGCGGCCGCGGAGCTGTGGAAGGCCCGCGCGGTCGACCCGGAGACCAACGTCGTCGACATTCCCGAGGAGTGGACCGAGGGCCGGCAGGTCACGGCGAGCGTGCCGGACATGCGCCAGGCGATCCGCAACATCCAGGCCATCCTCAACAAGAACGGCTACGACGCCGGCCCGGCCGACGGGCTGATGGGCAACAAGACGCGCAGCGCCATCATGGCCTTCCAGGCCGACAACGGCATGAACGCCGACGGCGAGGTGAACGACGCGCTGGTCAAGACGCTGCTGGAGCGGCGCTAGGCCGTCAATTCCGTGGTGCCGCGCGCGACCCGCACGAGGGCCGCGCGCGGCATTAGCCATTTCGCCCGGAAGCGTTTGACTTTGCGCCATCGCACGCGCAAGAACGGCCGCAATCCGGAGCCAGAACAACGGCTTCGTAAACGGCGGATCCGGGACGTCCGCCGCTCGACTGCGACCGGGACCGACGGGTGAGCATCTACCTCCCCATTGCCGAGATGTCCGTGAACCTTCTGGTGCTGCTCGGCATGGGCGCCGCCGTCGGTTTCCTCTCCGGCATGTTCGGCGTCGGCGGCGGCTTCCTGATCACGCCGCTGCTGATCTTCTACAACATCCCGCCCGCCATCGCGGTCGCCACCGGCGCCAACCAGGTCATCGCCTCGTCCATCTCCGGGGCCATCGCGCATTTCAAGCGCGGCACGCTCGACATCAAGCTCGGCATCGTGCTGTTCCTCGGCGGCGCGGTCGGCTCCAGCCTCGGCGCGTGGGTGTTCGCCTTCCTGCGCAGCTTCGGCCAGCTCGACCTCTTCATCTCGATCTTCTACGTCATCTTCCTCGGCATCGTCGGCGCCACCATGCTGATGGAGGCGCTGCGCACCATCGGCCGGGCACGCTCGGGCGCCGCTCCGGCGATCAAGAAATCGGGGCAGCACAACTGGATCCACAGACTGCCGCTGAAGATGCGCTTCCGCACCTCCAAGCTGTTCGTCAGCGTCATCCCGGTCCTCGGGCTGGGCGCGGCGATCGGCTTCCTCGCCGCCATCATGGGCGTCGGCGGCGGCTTCATCATGGTGCCGGCGCTGATCTACCTGCTCAAGGTGCCGACCAACGTGGTGATCGGCACCTCGCTGTTCCAGATCATCTTCGTGTCGGCCTACACGACCATCGTGCACGCCACCGCCAACCACACGGTCGACATCGTGCTGGCGCTGCTGCTGATGATCGGCGGCGTCGCCGGCGCGCAATACGGCGCCAAGGCGGGACAGCGGCTGCGCGGCGAGCAGCTTCGCGCGCTGCTGGCGCTGCTGGTGCTGGCGGTGGCGCTGCGGCTCGCCTTCGACCTGTTCGTCGCGCCGACGAACCCCTATTCCCTCGTATCGCCGGAGGCATGACCATGCGCCTCCCGCTCGCCGCGCTGCTGTCGCTTCTCGCCTGCGCCGCCGCCGCGCAGGACGCTCCGGTCCAGCCAACTCCCGTGCAATCACCCGCGGGGCAGCCTGTGCCAACCCAGGGGCCGACGCAGCAACCGGGACCGGCCGAGCGCATCCAGGTCGGGCTGTCGACCGACCGGATCTCCATCACCTCGGACTTTTCCGGCGCCGAGCTCGCCATCATCGGGGCGCTGGAGAACGCCGACCCCCAATTGCTGCGGCAGGGCCGCTACGATGTGATCGTGGTGCTGGAAGGCCCGTCGCGGCCGGTGGTGGTGCGCCGCAAGGACCGCGTGCTCGGCGTGTGGATCAACACGCAGTCGGAAACCTTCGTCGACGTGCCTTCGTCCTATTCGGTGGCGACGACGCGCGTCTATCAGGACATGACCTCGGCCGAGAGCTATCGACAGCTCTCGCTGGGGCCTGACTACATCCACCTCCAGCCGCTCTATGCCGACCAGCCGGCCGCCACCATCGACGAATTCCGGCGCGCGCTGCGCGAGCGCAAGAAGGCCGCCGGCCTCTATTCGGAGCGCATCGGCGGCGTGCAGTTCCTGTCGCAGAGCCTGTTCCGCGCCACCGTCAGCCTGTCGCCCAACGTGCCGCTGGGCACGCACCGCGCCCGCGCCTTCCTGTTCCGCTCGGGCCAGTTCGTCAGCGAGTCCTCGGCCTCGCTCGCCATCTACAAGGCCGGCTTCGAGCAGCGCATGTTCGAGACCTCCCGCAACAACGGCTTCGCCTACGGCCTCGCGGCCGTCGCCATCGCCATGGTGACGGGCTGGCTCGGCAGCATCGTTTTCAGGAGGGAATAGCGTGCTGGACGAGGCTGGCGACGGACCCGGAACCGACGAGGCGACGCGCAGGCTCGCCGTCCGGCTCGGCACCGCCGGGCTGCTGCCCTTCGCGGCGCTCGCCGTCTGGCTGGCGGCGATCCCGGCCGACCATGTCTGGCGCGCGGCCACCATCGCGCTGCTGTGCGGCTACGGCGCGGTGACGCTGTCCTTCCTCGGCGGCATCCGCTGGGGCCTCGCCGTCACCGGGCATGGAACCGGGCATGGCGACGACCGCCTGCGCGACATCGCCATCAGCGTCGTGCCGCCCCTCCTCGGCTGGGCGGCGCTGCTGATGCCGCCTCATCTCGCCTTCGTGCTGCTGGCCGTCGCCTTCGCCGCGCAGGGCGCGTGGGACGCGCTCGCCGGCCAGACCGGCATCCTGCCGCTGTGGTTCGTGCGGCTGCGCATGCAGCTCACTGTCGCCGTGGTCGTCGCCATGGTGGTCGCCTTCGCGTCGACGGCGGCGGGGTAAGGCCGCTCACCGGCGGGGACGAGCGCTTTCGACGACCTCCGTGAAGGCGTCGAGCGGCACCTCCGGCGACGAGGCGCAGCCGAAGGCGCGCGGCGTCTCGACAACGTAGGTCAGCCCATCGTGGACCGTGCAGGCGATATAGCGAGGCGGCGTCCAGTTGCGGCAGCCGCTACCCAGCGCGATCGCGGAAAAGCTCATGCCGCCGCGGGTCTCGATCGCCCATGGCTCGCGGAAGCCGAGCCATTGCCAGTCCACGCCGGCCAGTTGCTCGGCCATGCAGTCCGCGCCGCCGCTCCCGCGCACGCTCGCGACCAGAGCGGGCCCGAGATCGAGGCAGGTCGGCGGCAGGCAGCGCAGCGCCAGCGCGCCCGGCTCGCCGGCCAGCACGTACTCGCGCGGCAGCCAGCGGTCGCCGCGCCAGGTGAGGACGATCCCGCCCAACTCCGCGTCGTGGAGCTTCGGCGGCGGGGCGCTCAGACCCCGCAGCAGGGCGAGCGCATGGCCGCCCGCATAAGCGGCGCCCGACTGGCCGGGTCCGAAGCGCGAGGCGATGCGATAGACGATGCCGTCGCGGCTGATGCAGCCATAGACGGCCATGGGCGAGTCGAGAAGAAGCCCGTCGCTGCTCTGCGTCATCACCAAAGCGAGGTCGCCGAGCCGGTGGATGTTGGTCGCGTGGCGCTCGAAGGCAAACATCGCTTTCGACGCAGCCTGCGCTTCCTTCCTGTCGCAGAAACGGCCGGGCTCAGGCGTCGCCGTCATGTCGTAGGCGACGCCGGCGCAGGCTTCCGATGCGCAGTCGATGGTCAAGCCGCCGTCCGCCTCCCGCACCTGCCAGCGCGCCGCGTCGTAGGAGAGAGTCAACTCGCCGATCCGCGCCTGCGCCGGATCGGCCTCCTGCGCGGCAGCCGCGCCGGCAAGGAAAAACGCCGCAGCGCATGCGAACAGGAGACGCCTCATCCGACCTTCCGGGAATAGTGCCGCAACGGCGGAGTTGTCGCGGGCGAATGCGTCGCCTTTCGGGCGGGGCTTTCAGCCGGCGCTGAGCATCGCTCCGGCGACCGGGAACACGCGGCCCCTGCCCAGCATGTAGGCCATCAGGCTGTCGGTCCCGAACAGGCCGGCATAGGCGCGGTCGAGGATGTTGAGCGTGCCGGTGTAGGCGCCGAAGGCCGGCATCACCAACCGCCTGCCGTCGGCGGCGAAGCAGGCGCGGCGCACCGAGCGGCCGCGCCGGACGAGGCGCGCGCCGGGATGCAGGTGGCCGGCGATCTCGCCTTGCGCGCCCGGCAGCGGCTCGTGGCGCAGCGTCAGGCCGCCGACCGACAGTTCCGGCACGCTGTCGCCCGGCAGGCCGGCCGGCGCGTCGGGGTCGTGGTTGCCGGCGATCCAGTACCAGTCGCGCCCCGCCATCAGCGCTTCGAGCGCGGCGCGGTACTCGCCCGGCAGACGCCCCGCGCCGGTGCGGTCGTGGAAGGAATCGCCCAGCGAGACGACCGTTGCCGGGCGATGGTCGGCGATCACGGCCGCCAGCCGCGCCAGCGTCGCCGCCGTGTCGTAGGGCGGCACCAGCACGCCGCGCCGGGCCAGCGACGAGCCCTTCTCCAGATGCAGGTCCGACACGACGAGCATGCCAAGGCGCGGCAGCACGAGCGCACCGCGCGGGTCGCACAGCGCCACCTCGCCGGCGACCGTCACCGCCGTCAGCGCCTCGCCATCCCTCGCGCGCAGTGCCGACAAATCCGCCTCGGTCCCTATCTCCAGCCCTCGCCCATCGCCTCAGTGACCAGATCGCCCGCCGCCGCCTCGCCCAGCAGGCTCTCGTCGGCGGCGCCCGCGACCGGCTCCTTGCCGATCTCCAGCATGACCGGCACGGCCAGAGGCGAAATCTTCTCCAGCGGCTTATGCACGATTCGGCCGCGCACGCGCGAGAGCATCTCGGCAAGCCTGCTGACATCGAGCAGGCCGGCCGCCGCGTCGGCGCGCGTCGCCTGCAACAGGATGTGATCGGGCTCGTGGCTGCGCAGCACGTCGTAGATCAGGTCGGCCGACACCGTGACCTGCCGCCCGGTCTTCTCCTTGCCGGGGTGGCGCTGGTCGATCAGCCCGGCGATCACCGCGCAGTTGCGGAAGGTGCGCTTGAGCATCCAGCTCTCGTTCAGCCAGGCGTCGAGGTCGTCGCCCAGCATGTCTTCGTCGAACAGCTCGCCGAGGCTCATCCGGTGCCGGAAGAACGCGCCGAGGTCGTCCAGCCCCCACACGGCCAGCGAATAGTCGGTGGCGACGAAGCCCAGCGGCCGCGCGCCGGCGCGGTCGAGCCGGCGCGTCAGGAGCATGCCCAGCGTCTGGTGCGCCAGCCGACCCTCGAACGGATAGGCGACCATGTAGAAGCGCCCGGCGCGCGGAAACGTCTCGACCAGCAGGTCGCCCGGCCCCGGCAGCACCGACTTCTCCTGCTGGAGCCGCAGCCAGTCGGCCACCTGGTCGGGCAGCGCCGCCCAGCGCGCGGGGTCGGCCAGAATGCCGCGCACCTCACCGGCAAGGTAGGTCGACAGCGGAAACTTGCCGCCGGCATAGGACGGCACCTTGGCGTCCGGCCTCGGCGAGGGCGAGACGAGGCATTCATTGTCGCGGATGCCTTCGAAGCGCAGCACGCGCCCGGCGAAGATGAAGGTATCGCCGGGGCTGAGCGCCTCGATGAAGCCTTCCTCGATCTTGCCCAGCGCCGGCCCGCCGCGCGACGCCTTGCCGCCGGCCCGTACCCAGCGCACGGTCAGCTCGGGGTTTTCGACGATGGTGCCGACATTCAGCCGGTACTGCTGCGCCACAAGCGGGTTGGAGACGCGCCAGCGGCCCTCCTTCGTCTTCCTGATGCGGGCATAGCGTTCGTAGGATCGCAGCGCGTAGCCGCCGGTCGCAACGAACTGAACGACGCGGCCGAACGTGTCGCGGTCGAGCCCGGCATAGGGCAGCGCCGTGCGCACCTCGGCGAACAAATCGTCCTCGTCGAACGGCTCTCCGCAGGCCGAGCCGAGCACATGCTGCGCCAAGACGTCGAGCGCGCCGGCCAGCAGCGGCGGCGTGTCCTGCGCGCCGAGATAGTTGGCCTCCACCGCGGCGCGGCATTCCAGCACCTCGAAGCGGTTGGCCGGCACCAGGATCGCCTCGCTCGGCTCGTCCATGCGATGGTTGGAGCGGCCTATACGCTGGGCGAGCCGGCTCGCGCCCTTGGGCGCGCCGACATGGACGACGAGGTCGACATCGCCCCAGTCGATGCCGAGGTCGAGCGTCGAGGTGGCGACGATGGCCCGCAGCGCGCCCGTCTCCATCGCCTTCTCCACGCGCCGCCGCTGGCCGACGTCGAGCGAGCCGTGGTGGAGCGCGATGGGCAAGGACTCCTCGTTGGCGCGCCACAATTCGCCGAACAACAGCTCGGCCTGGCTGCGCGTGTTGACGAAGAGCAGCGTCGTGCGGTGCCGCCGGATCGCCTCGTAGACCTCGGGAATGGCGTAGCGCGCCGAATGCCCGGCCCACGGCACGCGTTCCTCGGAATCGAGGATGGTGATGACCGGCTTCGCGCCGCCCGCCACCTCGATCCTCGCGGCCATGGTGCCGGGCTGCGGGGCGAGCCAGCGCCGCAGCGCATCGGGCTCGGCCACCGTCGCCGACAGGCCGATGGTCAGCAGGCCGGGCACGAAGGTCCGCAGCCGCGCCAGCCCCAGCGCCAGCAGGTGCCCGCGCTTGGAGGTGACCAGCGAATGCAGCTCGTCGAAGACGACGTAGCGCAAATCCTTGAAGAAGCGCCGGGCGTCGCCGGCGGCGATCAGCAGCGCAAGCTGCTCGGGCGTCGTCAGCAATATGTCGGGCGGGCTGAGCTTCTGGCGCGCGCGCTTGTGCTGCGGCGTGTCGCCCGTGCGCGTCTCGATGGCGACCGGCAGCCCCATCTCGGCGATCGGCTTGCCGAGATTGCGCTCGATGTCCACCGCCAGCGCCTTGAGCGGCGAGATGTAGAGCGTATGGACGCCGCGAAACGCCTCGCCCGGTCTCTTCCTCGGCCGTTCCGCAAGGTCGACCAGCGCCGGCAGGAAGCCGGCGAGCGTCTTGCCCGCGCCGGTCGGCGCGATCAGCAGCACCGATTTCCCGGCCTGCGCTGTCGCCAGCAGGTCGAGCTGGTGCGGCCGCGGGTTCCAGCCGCGCGCGGCGAACCAGCGCAGGAACGGCTCGGGCAGGCGCGGGCCGGGCTTGGCATCGGCGAGGGTCGGGCGGGCTGTCACCCGGGCAAAGCTAGTGCCCCGCGCCCGCGCCGCCAAGCAAAAAGAACAAAAAGGGATCGAATGTCACGCCTCAATGCAGCGGCAGAGGCAGGCGCTCGTCCTCCTGCGGGGCCGCATCGAACGTCGCCGCGAGCGGCCGCCGCGTCACCACGACGAACCCCTCCAGCGCCTCGCCGCGGTCCATGCGGATCGGCGCGCGTTCGAAGGACACGACCTCCAGCCCGCCGGCAGCCAGCAGACGGCGCAGATAGGCCGGCGCATGGGCATAGCGGCGCGAGGCGCGCAGGACGAAATCCTCAGGCCCGTCATGCGCCTCAGTCGAAAAGGCAAGGACGCCGCCCGCCGGCAGAGCGGCGGCGATGCGCGCGAAAACGGCTTCAAGCGCGCCGACATACATGAACACGTCCGCCGCCGTGACGAGGTCGGCGGCCGGCGGGATATCGAACGCCGCAAGGTCGGCATGCGTCAGCCGGCCGTAAAGCCCCTTGGCCCCGGCGCGTTTCAGCATGCCGGCCGAGATGTCGACGCCCTCCATGAAGCTCGCCCGCCCCGCCAGCCGCTCGGCCATCAGGCCGGTGCCGCAGCCGAGGTCGACGACATGGGCGAAGCCCTGCGGCGCGGCCGCCTCCAGCGCCGCCGCCAGCAGGCCGGGCACGCGATAGTCCAGCCGCTCGACCAGCGCCGCGTCGAACTCGCCCGCATACTGGTCGAACAGCGCTTCGACGAAGGCCGGCGGCGGCGTCGATATGCCCGAGACATGGCCGGCGGCCGCAAGCTTCAGCGTCGCGCCGAGGCGGTCGTCGGGATCGAGCCGCAGCACCTCGCGCCAGGCGTCGGCGGCCTCGGCCCCACGGCCGGCCGCTTCCAGCATTTCGCCGAGGCGGAACCAGCCGGCGCCCCAGGCGGGCACCAGCGCCAGCGTGTCGCGCATCAGCCCGGCGGCGGCCGCATGGTCGCCGGCTTCGAAAAGCATTTCGGCATAGGAGGCGCGCCGGTCGGCGACGAGGTCGCCGGACGATAGTTGCAGGGCCTGCATGCGGAATGGGTCCGTCCCGCGACGGCGGGCGCGCGGAAATACTCCTGACACGGTGTGGCGGCAAGAGGCTTTTCCGCGCCGCGCCACGAACTATGTTCTCACCATGCGCGCCAGCCATGTGCTCCACACCAGGCCGGAAGGGCTCTATTGCCCGGCCGGCGACTTCTTCATCGACCCGGTGCGGCCGGTGGAGCGCGCGCTCATCACCCACGGCCATTCCGACCATGCCCGGCCGGGCCACATAAAAGTGATGGCGACCCGCCAGACGCTCGACATCATGCGCCTGCGCTACGGCGACGGCTTTGCCGGGGCGACGCAGGAGGCTGCCTATGGCGAGACGATCCGGGCCGGCGACGCGGAAGTCACCTTCCACCCGGCCGGCCATGTGCTCGGCTCGGCGCAGATCGCGGTCGCCTGCGGCGGCACGCGCATCGTCGCCTCGGGCGACTACAAGCGTGGCGTCGACCCGACCGCGCAGACCTTCGAGGTGGTGCCCTGCGACGTGTTCATCACCGAGGCGACGTTCGGCCTGCCGGTGTTCCGCCACCCGCCGGCCGGCGAGGAGGTGCGCAAGCTGCTGGATTCGGTCGCAGCCTTCCCCGAGCGCACCCATCTCGTCGGCGCCTATGCGCTGGGCAAGGCGCAGCGCGTCATCCGCCTGCTGCGCGACCATGGCTGGGACCGGCCGGTCTACATCCACGGCGCGCTCCAGAGACTGTGCGACTACTACCAGGCCGAGGGCATCGACCTCGGCCGGCTGGAGCCGGCCACGCTGGAGGGGCCTGACAAAAAGAGCTTTGCGGGCGAGATCGTCGTCGGTCCACCCTCCGCCTTCGCCGACCGCTGGGCGCGGCGCTTCGCCGACCCGGTCTCGGCCTTCGCCTCGGGCTGGATGCGCATCCGCCAGCGGGCCAAGCAGCGCGGCGTCGAGCTGCCGCTCGTCATCTCCGATCATAGCGACTGGGACGAGCTGACCGAAACCATCGGCGAGACCGGCGCCGGCGAGGTGTGGGTCACCCACGGCCGCGAGGAAGCGCTGGTGCGCTGGTGCCAGCTCAACGGCATCGCGGCGAAAGCGCTGCACCTCGTCGGCTTCGAGGACGAGGGGGATTGATGAAGGGCATGCCCCCACCCCCCTCTGGCCTGCCGGCCATCTCCCCCTCAAGGGGGGAGATTGGATTTCACTTCTGCTTTCGCCAACCTTCGACGATTGGCGAAAAGTGTGCGGCCGTCCGATCTCCCCCCTTGAGGGGGAGATGGCCGGCAGGCCAGAGGGGGGTGTTCGGGTGAACCGCTTCGCCGAGCTGC
>CAZVTK010000116.1:0-14652 GCA_964629765.1 uncultured Mesorhizobium sp. | reverse complement strand
CTATCCAAGGACATTCACCATGCCTCGTGTACTCGTTTCCGACAAACTCTCCCCCACGGCCGTGCAGATCTTCAAGGATCGCGGCGTCGAGGTCGACTACCTGCCGGATGTCGGCAAGGACAAGGAGAAGCTCGCCGCCATCATCGGCCAGTATGACGGCCTCGCCATCCGTTCGGCGACCAAGGTCACCGAGAAGCTGATCGCCGCCGCGACCAACCTCAAGGTGATCGGCCGCGCCGGCATCGGCGTCGACAATGTCGACATCCCCGCCGCCTCGCGGCGCGGCATCATCGTGATGAACACGCCCTTCGGCAATTCGATCACCACGGCCGAGCACGCCATCGCGCTGATGTTCGCGCTCGCCCGCGAGCTGCCGGCGGCCAACGCCTCCACCCATGCCGGCAAGTGGGAGAAGAACCGCTTCATGGGCGTCGAGATCACCGGCAAGACGCTGGGCATCATCGGCTGCGGCAATATCGGCTCCATCGTCGCGACGCGCGGCGTCGGCCTGAAGATGCATGTCGTCGCCTTCGACCCGTTCCTGTCGGAGGCGCGCGCGCAGGAGCTCGGCGTCGAGAAGGTCGAGCTGGACGAGCTGCTCGCCCGCGCCGACTTCATCACGCTGCACACGCCGATGACGGAGAAGACGAAGAACATCATCAATGCCGAGACCATCGCCAAGATGAAGGACGGCGTGCGCATCATCAATTGCGCGCGCGGCGGCCTGATCGTCGAGGCCGATCTCATCGCCGCGCTGAAGAGCGGCAAGGTGGCGGGCGCCGGCATCGACGTGTTCGAGGTCGAGCCGGCGAAGGAGAGCCCGCTCTTCGGCATGGACAATGTCGTCTGCACGCCGCATCTGGGCGCCTCCACCTCGGAGGCGCAGGAGAACGTCGCCTTGCAGGTGGCCGAGCAGATGTCGGACTACCTGATCCGGGGCGCGGTGACGAACGCCATCAACATGCCGTCGATCACCGCCGAGGAAGCGCCGCGGCTGAAGCCCTTCGTCAAGCTGGCCGAGGTGCTGGGCGCCTTCGTCGGCCAGGTGACCGAGGAGCCGATCAAGTCCGTCGAGATCGTGTTCGACGGCGCGACCGCGCAGATGAACACGCGCGCGCTGATCTCCGCCGCGCTCGCCGGCCTGATCCGTCCGCAGGTGGCCGACGTCAACATGGTTTCGGCGCCGGTCATGGTGAAGGAGCGCGGCATCATCGTCTCGGAGGTCAAGCGCGACAAGTCCGGCGTGTTCGACGGCTACATCAAGCTGACGGTCGCCACCGCCGGCCGCACGCGCTCCATCGCCGGCACCTGCTTCTCCGACGGCAAGCCGCGCTTCATCCAGATCAAGGGCATCAACCTCGACGCCGAGGTGGGCGAGCACATGCTCTACACGACCAATGCCGACGCGCCCGGCATCATCGGCCTGCTCGGAACGCTGTGCGGCAGGAACAACGTCAACATCGCCAATTTCCAGCTCGGCCGCAACCGGCCGGGCGGCGACGCCATCGCGCTGCTCTACCTCGACGCGCCGTTCCCCGAGAGCGTGCTCGCCGAGGTGCGCGCGCACAAGTCGATCGATTCGGCCAAGCCGCTGCGTTTCGACGTGGCGGCGTAGTGCATTTCAACGGGTGGGCGGCAGCTTCATGCCGCCCACGGATCGACCAGCTTCAGTCCGAGGTCGGCGAAATCGCGAATATTGCGCGTTGCGAGCGTGGCGCCGCGCGAGATCGCGATGCTAGCGATCTGGGTGTCGGGAACCCCGACATTGCGTCCGCGCTGGCGTTGCGTCGCAGCCACCACCGCTGCCTGCTCGCCGGCCGCCCGGTCGAATTCCAGGATGCGGTCACGGAAGATCGACTCGAGCATGGTGTTGAAGAGGCTGCTCGCGTGAAGCCTGCGGCGGCCGTCCGCCATGAGCAGCAGCCCGTAGCGTATCTCGTATGTGGTGATTGAGGTGGTCCACAACGTGTCGGCCGCCGACCGATCGGCCCACTCGACGATGCCGCCGTTCTCATCGGGCCGCATCAGCGCCGAAAGCACATTGGTATCCAATATTATCATCAGTCGAACTCGACCGGTTTGGGCGGCGTGTCGGGGAGGCGCTCGAGCACCTCGTCACCCCAGTCGATGCCACGGAACAGGTTCGCGATCTGCGTGCCCAATCCGTATTGCGGCAAAGCGGAAAGCCTCGCATCGTTCTCCGCTGCCTCGCGCAGGATGCTGCGGACCTCTTCTTCCATGCTCACGCCATGCCGCTTCGCACGCAGCCGCAGCGCCTCCTTGACGGTGTCCTCGATGCGGCGAACGACGATCTGGCCCATATGCGCCTCCAAAATGATATCATGATATCACTTTGGAGGCGTGCGGCAAGAACCGATCGCTATCGCCCCGCGGCCGCCGTCCGGCGCGCGCTCCATTCGGCGAGCGCGATGCCGGCCAGCACCAGCACGAAGGCGAGCGCGTGGTAGGCGAACACCTCCTCGCCCAGCAGGACGACCGACAGCGCCGCGCCGAACACGGGGATCAGGTTGATGAACAGGCTCGCCCTGTTGGAGCCGATCAGCTCGACGCCGCGCATGTAGAAGATCTGCGCGAGGATGGACGGGCCCAGCATGGTGTAGAGCACGATCAGCCAGCCGGCTCCGTCGGGCCAGATCGCCCGCCCGGTGGTGCTCTCCCACAGCATGAAGGGTATGGACGACGCCAGGGCGGCGGCGCAGAACACGATCATCGTGCTCTGCCAGTGGATATCGGGCTTGTAGCGCAGGGCGACCGTATAGGCGCCGTACAGCACGACGGCGACCAGGATCAGGAAGTCGCCGAAATTCACGTCGAGCTGCGCCAGCCGCGACAGATCGCCGTGCGCGGCGGTGATGGCGACGCCGGCAAGCGTGAGCAGGAAGCCGACGACCTGCGCTCCCGAAACCTTCATGCGGAACAGCAGGAAGTTGGCCGCCATCGTCACCATCGGGACGCCGGCCTGCTCGATCGAGGAATTGATCGCGCTGGTATAGAGCAATCCCGAATACATCAGGGCGTTGAAGAAGGCGAAGCCGATCATGCCGAGCACGATCAGCAGCGGCAGGCTTGCCTTCACCGCCGGCCAGTCCTTGCGGAGCTGGCGGTGGCCGATCGCCGTCAGCAGCAGGAGCGCGAACGCCCAGCGCAGCCCGGTCAGCACCATGGGCGAGACGTTGCCGACGGCCAGCTTCCCCGCGATGGAGTTGCCTCCCCACAACAGGGTGGTCATGACGAGCAGCAGATAGGCGTTGCGATACATTGCGGGGGGCCGGAGACGAATGGACGGGCGGCGCGAAGCGCGCGAGCGCACGGCCTACAGGCCGCGCCGCCTCATGTAAATGCGCGCGAACGCATGGCCGTATGCCGGGTGCCGGTCAGGGTGCCGGTCAGGCGCGCTGCGCGGCGGCGCCCTCGCCGATCCAGGCTTCCACCTTGTTGAGCAGGGCCTTGGGACTGATCGGCTTGGAGAGATAGTCGTCCATGCCGGCGTCGAGGCAACGCTCGCGGTCGCCCTTCAGCGCGTGGGCGGTGACGCCGACGATGGGCGTTCGCGCCTCGCCGGCTTCCTCGGCGCGGATCGCGGCCGTCGCCTCCAGCCCGTTCATCTCGGGCATCGACACGTCCATGAGGATCATCGCGGGGCGCATGTCGCGCCACGCCGCCACGGCCAGCCGGCCGTTGCCGACGATCTGGAACGTCAGGCCGGTATCGGCGAGGATCTGCGTAAAGACGAGCTGGTTGACCTCGTTGTCCTCCGCCACCAGCACGTCGAGCCGGCCGCCGCCGCCGCGTGGCGCCGGGCGGGCGGGTTGCGGCCCGGCGAGCGGTAAGGCGGGCGCCGGTGCGGGCTCCTCCGTCGGCGCCCGGACGGTATCGGGGGCGGCATTCGGGGCCGGGGCCGGCAGGCCGGCGCGCATGTGCCGGCGCTGGATCGCCGCCACCAGCGTCTCCAGCAGCAGCGACGAGCGGACCGGCTTGATGAGCTGCGCGTCGATCTGGAGATCGCGGTAGGGCGTGGCCGTCAGCGACTGGTCGACCGAGGTGAGCATGATGACCGGCACGTCGGCGATGGCGGGGGTGGCGCGCACGATCCGCGCCATCTCGGCGCCGGTCATGCCGGGCATCTGGTAGTCGAGCACGACGCAGTCGACGGCGATGTTGTGCATCGCGGCAGCCTTCAGCACCTCGATGCCGGTGCGGCCGTCCTCGGCCGCGCAGGCGTCGAAGCCCCATGACGCCATCTGCTCCGACAGGATGGCGCGGTTCACCGCGTTGTCGTCGACGATGAGGATACGGGCGCCGCTGACGTCCATGGGCGTTATCCTTTCGGTGACCGGGGGGCCGGATCTGGGCAGGTCCAGCATGAACCAGAATGTGGAGCCCTCGCCCTCGACGCTTTCGACGCCGAGCCTGCCGCCCATCATCTCGACCAGCCGCGAGGTGATCGCCAGCCCCAGCCCGGTGCCCTCGTGACGGCGCGTCGAGGAGGCGTCGACCTGGCTGAACTTCTCGAACACCATCGCGAGCTTGTCGGCGGGGATGCCGATGCCGGTATCGGTGACAGCCACGCGCAGGCGCGTATTGCCGACAGCGGCGTCGCCGTCGTCGACGCCCTCGTCGACTCCGGTCACCTCCACCAGCACATGGCCCTCGTCGGTGAACTTGATGGCATTGCCCATCAGGTTGGTGATGATCTGGCGGATGCGGCCGACATCGCCGACGAAGGTGCGGTGCAGCCCCGGCTGGACGCGCACGATCAGCTCCAGATCCTTCTCCTTGGCGCGCGTCGAGACCAGCGTCGCCACGTCCTCGATAGCCTCGGCCAGATTGAACGGCGCCGGGTCGAGCACCATCTGGCCGGCGTCGATCTTGGAGAAGTCGAGGATGTCGTTGATGATGGTCAGCAGCGCGTTGCCCGACTTCACGATGATGTCGACGAAGGTGCGCTGCTTGGGATCGAGCTCGGTCCTGGCCATCAGCTCGGCCATGCCCAGCACGCCGTTCATCGGCGTCCTGATCTCGTGGCTCATATTGGCGAGGAACTCCGACTTGGCGCGGTCGGCCAGAATCGCCTTGCGGCGGGCGTCCTCCAGCTCGGCCTCGCGGCGCTTGAGCTCGGTCACGTCGGTCGTCGAGCCGATGAGATAGAGCGACCCGTCGGTGGCGATCATCGCGCTCTTGCGCGCGATCTGGTAGCGGACGGAGCCGTCGGAATTGGTGCCGATCTCCTCGACCTCGACCCGCTTGCCGCTGTCGAGGACGGCGAGGTCGCCGTCGCGGTAGGCTTCGCCCTCGCCGCCGAATATCTCCATGTCGGTCCTGCCGATGGCCTCCTCCGGAGAGAATCCGGTCAGTTCGCACCAGCCTTTGTTCACATACATCAGGCGCAGATCCGGGCGCTTGGCGTAGATCGCCACGGGCACGTTGTCGACGAGACTCTGGAACACCTCGTTCTGGCGCTGGCTCTCCTGCAACGCCGCCTCGCGCCGCTTCAGCTCGGTGATGTCGACGCGCACCCCGACGAAGATGCCCTCGGGCGTGCGCGTGTCGTAGACCTGATGCCAGGTGCCGTCCGCATGGTGCCGCTCGTAGACCGCATGCGGCTCGTCATATTTGCGGCCGAACGCCTCGATCCAGGCGTCGCGGTCGGCGTCGTAGAGGCCGTCGACCCCCGGATCGCCGCTATGGCGGAAGTAGCCGCTGGCATGCGCCATCTCCAGCGCCTCACGCAGCCGCCTGCCGGGCTTCATGGTCGGGGCCATGGCCGGCAGCGTCTTCAGGCTCTGGCGGTTGGCGTAGACGAAGCGGTTGTCGCGGTCGTAGATGACGACGCCAGCCGGCAGCGATTCCAGCACCGTCTCAAGCTGGGTCCGCGCCTCGCGCGCCTCGTTCTCGCGGCGCTTCATCTCGGTGACGTCGAAGATGGTGCAGGCGACGTACGACCTGCCGCCCGGCAGGGTGACGCGGTTCTTGCGCACGATGCGCGCCTTGGGCGCGCCGCGGAAGTCGAAATCCTCCTCCACCTCGTAGGGGATGCCGGTTTCGAGGACCGCGCGCTCGGTGCTCTCGAAGCCCGCCGCCTCCTCGGGCGCGACGTAGTCGCCGCCCTTCGTGCCGACGAACTCGGTCGACCTGCGCTCGAAGAAGTCGGCGAACGCCTGGTTCGCCATGACGAAGCGAAGCTCGTCGTCCTTGACGAAGATCGGGTCCGGCACGCTGTCGATGACGGCCTCGGCCAGCCGCGCCTTCTCGAGCGCGGCCGCCAGCCTGGCCTCGCGGTTCTTGATGTCGGTGACGTCGGTGCACACGCCGATGGTGCCGCCGTCCTCGCTGCGGATCTCGCGGTGCATGACGTGGCGGCCGTCGGCAAAGGCGATCACCTCTTCCCAGTGCTCGCCCTTCGAGCGCTTCGCCATCACCTCTTCGCGCCATTCCCGCGGGCTCCTGTCGCCGGTGACGAAGATGCCGCGGCCGAGCCCCGCGTCGATCAGCGTGGCGAAATCGCAGCCGGGGCGGATCACGTCCTCCAGCCCCGCATACATGTCGACCATGGCGTCGTTGTAGAGGACCAGGCGGTCCCCGGAATCGTAGTAGCAGAACGCGTCGTGCATCGCGTTCAACGCCGCCATCAGGCGCTCGGCATGGCTGCGGCCGGCCTCCGCGTCGTGCACCAGCCGGGCGCGGCTCTCGCGCAGCGACAGCGCGCGGCGCGCCTCGCGCAGCTCGTCCAGCGCCTCCATGGTCTGGGTGACGTTGCGGCCGCTGCCGGTGTAGCCGGCAAAATTGCCCTGCGCGTCGAAGCGCGGAAAGCCGGAAACCGAGACGTAGCGGCAGGTCGGGGTGACGCGGGAAACCTCGTAGACGAAGTCGCGGAACGGGCGGTGCCCGGCAAGGTCCGCGCGGTGGCGCTCGAACGCGCCGTTGTCGCGCGCGTTTGCGGCGAAGAAGTCGAACCAGCACTTGCCGAGCGCGCGTTGCGGCCTCAGCCCGGTGGCGTCGGCGACGCCGTCCGAGAACCAGGTGAAGCAGTGCGCCGAGTCGGTTTCCCAGACCCAGTCGGTTCCCGTCGCCACGAGCCTTTCGAGCTCGTGGGTTCCGAACCGCGCGCCGTAGCCGTCATGCATGATCGCGAACGCCCCGTAGCCGGTAGAACGCTCTCCGCTTCCGCCTCGGATCGACGGCCCTCCCGGAGAATCCCTCCGGCATCATGCCGTTCATGCATTAACGAAGGGCTAAGCTTAACGCATCGCTTACGCAGGCCGGCGGCAGATTAGCGCAAGCGACTTTCGTCCTTGGGTTGCATCTGCCGCAAAGTCATGCGTGTCCCGGCATGTCCACCCGTGCCCCAATTCGCCGGCGCAGGCAAAGGCGCGGGCGGAAATACTGGGTCGTGAAGTATAGAGCGCTGCGCCCGGAGGCTTTCAGCGGTCTTCCGCAGCGGAAGGCTCGTCGATCAGGATGCGGTGCGCGGCGCCGTCGAGGTCGCGATACTGGCCGCTGCGCAGAGCCCACAGGAAGGCGACGAGCGCGAGCCCGCCGAGGAACAGCGCCACGGGAATGAGATAGGCGAGCGTCGTCATGCCAGCGCCGGCTTCAGCTTCGCGGGGGCGTCCGGGCCGCGGCCGGCGCGAAGCAGCCGCAGCGCATTGGCCACGACGAGGATCGACGACAGCGACATGGCGATGGCGGCGATCAGCGGCGTCACATGGCCCAGCACCGCGATCGGCACGGCGATGAAATTGTAGACGATGGCGAGCCAGATGTTCTGGCGCACCAGCCGGTCGGCGCGGCGCGCCACGCGAACCGCCAGCGGCACCGCCTCCAGCCCGTCGCGCATGAAGACGAAATCGGCGGCGCTGCGCCCGACATCGGCGGCCGAGGCGGGCGCCATGGAGACGTGGGCGGCGGCCAGCGCCGGGGCATCGTTGAGCCCGTCGCCGACCATCAGCACGCGGCGGCCCTCGGCCTCCAGCGCCCTCAGCCGCTCGACCTTGCCGGCCGGCATCAGGCCGCTGCGCACCGTATCGATGCCGATTTGCCCGGCGACGCGCCGGCAGGCCTGATCGACGTCGCCCGACAGCAGCTCCACCGGGCCGGCGGCGGCGCGCAGCTCCGCCACCGCCTGCGCGGCGCCCGGACGCAGCCGGTCCTCGAAGGCGAAGGCCGCCAGCTCCTCGCCGTTGCGGGTCAGCACCGTGCCGCTGCCGCCAAGGTCGGCGCGCGCCCAGGCGGCGCGGCCGAGCCGCCACAGGCCCTCGGCATTGCGCCCCTCGATGCCTTCGCCCGGGCTTTCGGACAGTTGCTCGAACGCTGTCGCCGCGCCCGGCGCGGCGGCCGCGACGGCCTGCGAGAAGGGATGGCGCGAATTGGCGGCCAGCGCCGCAGCGACCTCAAGGTAGCGCGGCTCGATGGCGGCGGCGTTGACGAGCCGGGGCTTGCCCGTCGTCAGCGTGCCGGTCTTGTCGAACACGACATGGTCGGCTTGCGCCAGCCGCTCCAGCCCCGATCCGTCCTTCACCATCACCCCCGCCTCGAACAGGCGGCGCGCGGCGACGACCTGCACCATCGGCACCGCGAGGCCGAGCGCGCAGGGGCAGGTGATGATCAGCACGGCGATGGCCGTGGTCATGGCGAAGTGCCAGCCGCCGCCGGCCAGCATCCAGCCGAGGAAGGTGACCAGCGCGCCCAGATGCACGACGGGCGCATAAAGCGACGACACGCGCTCGGCGATGCGCCGGTAGCGCGCGCGGCCGCCCTCGGCCGCTTCGAGCATGGCCAGCATCTCGGCGAGGAAGGAATCCTTCGCCGGCCGCAGCGCCTCCAGCGTCAGCGGGCCGGTCAGGTTGAGCGAGCCGGCGCGCAGCTCCATGCCCTCGTGTGCTGCGACTGGCGCGCTCTCGCCGGTTACCACCGCGACGTCGAGCTCGGAGGCTCCCGAAAGCACGCGCGAATCGACCGCGATGCGCTCGCCCGCCGCCACCAGCATGCGGTCGCCCGCCGCGATCTCGGAAACGGGACGGTAGTCGCGCGACCCGTCCGGCATGATGAGCAGCGCGCCGCGCGGCGAAAGCCGCGCCAGGTCGCGCACGGCCGAGCGGGCGCGGTTGCGCATCATGTGGTCGAGCACGCGGCCGATCAGCAGGAAGAACAGCAGCGTGACGGACGCGTCGAAATAGGCGTGCGGCCCATGTGTCGCCGTCTCGTAGACGCTCATGGCGTAGGCGAGGGTGACGCCGACCGCGATCGGCACATCCATGTTCATGCGGCCGTGGCGCAGCGCGCTCCAGGCCGAGCGGTAGAAGACGCCGCCGGCGAAGATCAGCGCGGGGATGGCGATGAGCGCGGACACGTAGTGGAACAGGTCGCGGGTGGCGCCCTCGGCGCCCGACCAGACCGACACCGACAGCAGCATGATGTTGCTAGCCGCGAACCCCGCCACCGCCACGGCGCGCAGCAAGGTCTTCAGCTCGTCGTCGGTCTCGGGCTCGCCGACCTCGGCGAGGTGGGCGGCATAGCCGATGGCGGCCAGCGCCTCGGCGACCGGCGGCTCGGTGCCGTCGCGGTAGCGCACGCTGACGCGCTTCGACGAAAGGTTCACCCGCGCCGATTCGACGCCGTCGAGCCCGGCGACGGTCTTTTCCACGGCCGCGATGCAGGCGGCGCAATGCATGGCGGGCACCGACAGGTCGACCTGCCTCAGCCCGTCGCCGAGCTGGCGGCTCGCCAGCGCGGTTTCCGACGCGGTGGGCAGGGCGAGGGCGTCGGGCGCGTTCTCGGCGCCGGGGGCGCAGCAGCTCATTTCGCCTCTCCCGCGCTCACGCGGATCCGCCGCGTGTCGCGCCACGGCTCGTGGCCGCCGACATAGGCGTCGATCTCGACCACCCACAGCCCGTCCTGGATATCGAGCAGCGCCGACATGGCGATGCCGTCGGCGGCGAGCTCCACCGTGCGGTCCTGCGCGTCGGAGGCCGGGCTGCGCAGCACGATGGCGGCGCGCTCCATGGCGAGCGGGCGGCCGTCGCGGTCGGTCAGCTTCAGCACGGCGTGGCCCCTTGCGATCGACAGCTCGGCCTGCCAGCCCAGCGCCTGCTGGGCGCGGGCGGCGGCCACCTTGTCGTTGAACTCCTGGCTGGCGACATAGGAATTGCGCACCACGAAGCCCGTCCAGCTCGTGTTCGCGAACACCGCCATGGTGACGTTGACCGCGATGATCACGCCGAAGAAGGCGAGCATGACGAGAAGCAGGTGACGGCCGGTGAAGGGGCGTTCCATGGCGGGCTCGGTTCTCATTTCTGCGGCGCCTCGAAGCTGGCCGTGTAGACGTCGCTCTCGTAGCTGGACCTGTCCTCGACCACGAAATTGAAGCTCTGCACGGGGCCGGTCACCTGCGCCGCCGGCTGGCTGACATAGACCTTCAGCGTCTTCAGCCTGTCCGGGTCGACCTGAACCGCAAAGGCGCGGTCGGCCGGCTGGTCGATGCCGATGACGTTCATCTCCGCGCCGCGCAGCCCTTGCAGCGTGACGATGATGGTGCGCGGCTCGGGGATCTTGTTCAAGAGCTTGACCGTGTAGCCGTTGCGGATCGACCCGTCGGACAATACCACGAATTGAGGGTTGCGGTCGTGCAGCACGTTGACCTCGAGCCGGTCACGCGCCAGCAGCCCCCATAAGAGGGCCAGCCCGACCAGCGACCACGCACCGAAATAGAGCATGGTGCGCGCGCGGAACAGCGTCCTCCAGCGGAAGTGCCTGATCGAGTCAGCCATTGCCGGGGGCAGCCCGCCCTCCGGCGCGCGGACGCGGCGCGGGTCGATGGCCGCGCTGCCGCCGGCGGTGGCCAGCGCCATGTTGTGGTTGTAGTCGGCGAGCGTGGCGTAGGAGATCAGCCCGCGCGGCTTGTCGAGCTTGTCCATCACCGCGTCGCAGGCGTCGATGCACAGCGCGCAGGTGATGCATTCGAGCTGCTGGCCGTCGCGGATGTCGATGCCCATGGGGCAGGCCGCCACGCAGGCGTTGCAGTCGACGCAGTCGCCGACCGACATGCCGGCCGCCGCCTGCTTCTTGGCGTGGCGCGTGCGCGGCTCGCCGCGCCAGTCGTTGTAGGTGACCGTCAGCGAGCGCTCGTCCAGCATCGCCGCCTGGATGCGCGGCCACGGGCACATATAGGTGCAGACCTGCTCGCGCATCAGCCCGCCGAAAGTGTAGGTGGTGGCCGTCAGCACGGCGATGGTGATGTAGGCGATCGGCGCGGCGTCCAGCGTCGCCGCGTCCTTCAGCAGCGTCGGCGCGTCGGCGAAATAGAAGATCCAGGCGCCGCCCGTCGCCACCGCGATGGCCAGCCATACGGCGTGCTTGCTCATGCGCAGCGCCAGCTTGCGCGGCCCGTAGGGCGCCTTGTCGAGCTTCATGCGGGCGTTGCGGTCGCCCTCGATCCAGCGCTCCACCACGAGGAACAGGTCGACCCAGACGGTCTGCGGGCAGGTGTAGCCGCACCATGCCCGGCCGACCGCCGAGGTGACGAGGAACAGGCCGACGCCGGCCATGACCAGCAGGCCGGCGACCGCCCAGAACTCCTGCGGCCAGATCTCGATGAAGAAGAAGTAGAAGCGGCGGTTGGCCATGTCGACCAGCACCGCCTGGTCGGGCGCGAAGGGGCCGCGGTCCCAGCGGATCCACGGGGTCAGGTAGTAGATGCCCAGCGTCACCGCCATGATCAGCCATTTGAAGCGGCGGAACGTGCCGCTGACGGCTTTCGGGAAGATTTTCCTGCGCGGCGCGTAGAGCGGCTGGCGCACCTTGGCGGAATTGACCGCCTCGACGTCCAGCCGCTCCACCTCCCCGCCCCGGGACCTGATGTCGAAGATCACTGCCATGCCGCATCCATGCGCCGGGCCCGGCCGGGCCGCGTTGATTTGGGTCAAGGCTGGCGTGGGCCAAAGCACCCCCTCTCCGTCACGCTTCGCGTGACACCTCTCCCCCTCAAAGGAGGAGAGGATGGGCGCCCTTCATCGCGGCCGGCTCGATTCGGGGGATGCCGGTTCGAAGGCGGACTGACGAGACGAGGCCCGGCATCGCTGCCGGGCCTCGTCCTGTCGCGCGCCCGGGCGGAGGGTTTGCCCGTCGCGCGGCATCCTCCTCCCCTCCCCTCGGGGCAGCCTATTCCCCGCCGCCGAGCGAGTGCACGAAGACGGCAAGCTCCTTGACCGTCGTCTCGCCCAGCCGGGCCTGCCATCCCGGCATCACGCCGTGGCGCGGGGCGCGGATCTGCGCCGCGATCTGGTCGGCGCTCGACCCGTAGAGCCAGATGGCGTCCGTCAGGTCCGGCGCGCCGAGCTCGCGGTTGCCCTTGCCGGTCTCGGCATGGCAGGCGGCGCAATTGTCGAGGTAGGGCTGCTGGCCGGCGGCGGCCGCCGCCGCGTCGTGGGCGCCGCCCGAGAGCGAGACCACATAGGCCGCGACCTGCCGCACCTCGCCCGGCTCCAGAATGTCGCCGAAGGCCGGCATCTCGGAGAGGCGGGTGGTGTCGTCGTCGCCGTAGCGGATGCCGTGGGCGATGGTGGTGAAGATGTCGTCCGCCGTGCCGCCCCACAGCCACTCGTCGTCGTTGAGGTTGGGGAAGCCGGGCGAGCCGGTGGCGCCCGAGCCGTGGCACTGCACGCAGTTCACCTTGAAGGCGGCCGAGCCGGCGGAGGTGGCGAAGGTGCGCAGCGTATCGTCGGCGAGGATCTCGGTCACCGACTTCTGCGCCAGGGCGGCGGCGTACTGGGCCTTGCCGGCCTCGGCCAGCGCCAGCGCGTCCTTGAGCTCGACGCGGCTCGAATAGCCGAGCAGGCCGGAGGTGGCCGAGCTGATCAGCGGCCATGCCGGATAGGCGACCGTATAGGCCAGCCCCCAGATCACCGTCGCGTAGAAGGTGATGACCCACCAGCGGGGCATCGGGTTGTCGAGCTCGCGTATGCCGTCCCATTCATGGCCGGTGGTCGCGACGCCACTGACCTCGTCGATCTGTTTCTCGCTCATGTCAGTCGTCCCGGCTGTCGTCCCTGAGAGGAATGCTGGCGGCGTCCTGCGCGAGCTTCCGGCTTCCCGGCCGGAAGGCGAAGATCACGACGCCGATGAAGAAGAGGGTCATGGCCAGCAGCGCCCATGAATCGGCGAACTGGCGCATGGCGGTGTAGGTTTCCATCGCGGTCGCCTCCTCAGCGGTATCCGGCGGTTTCGTCGTAGGTGGTGAAGTCCACCAGCGTGCCGAGCATCTGGAGATAGGCCACCAGCGCGTCCATCTCCGTCAGCGCCCGCGGGTTGCCGTCGAAGTCGCCGGTCTTGGCCTTGGGATAGCGCGCCAGCAGGCCGGACGTGTCGGCGTCGGGGTCGGCCTGGGCCTTGAAGTCGGCCAGCGCGTTGTCGACCATCTCGTCGGTGTAGGGCACGCCGACGCGCCGGCTCGCGACCAGATGGGCGGCGACGTTGTCCGCCTGGATCCGGGTGGTCGCCAGGAAGGCGTAGCTGGGCATGACCGATTCCGGCACCACCGATCGCGGCTCGATCAGGTGCTGGACGTGCCATTCGTTGGAATAGCGGTCGCCGACGCGGGCAAGGTCCGGCCCCGTCCGCTTCGAGCCCCACTGGAACGGATGATCGTACATCGACTCCGCCGCGAGGCTGTAGTGGCCGTAGCGCTCCACCTCGTCGCGGAACGGCCGGATCATCTGCGAGTGGCAGACGTAGCAGCCCTCGCGGATGTAGATGTCGCGCCCGGCCAGCTCCAGCGGCGAGTAGGGCCGCATGCCTTCCACCTTCTCGATCGTGTTCTCGAGGTAGAAGAGCGGGGCGATCTCGACGATGCCGCCGATGGTGACCACCAGAAGCGAGCCCGCGAGCAGCAGCGTGGCGTTGCGTTCGATGACGCCGTGCTTGTCCATCAAAGCCATTGTTCTCGTCCTTACTCGGCGGGCTGGAGCGCGGGCTGGCGGGCGGCGGCGGCGGGGCCGCCTATGGGCTCCTCCTCGCGCTGCCTGCCGATGATGGTCATCCAGATGTTGAAGGCCATCAGGATCGCGCCGGCGAGGAAGAGCGCGCCGCCCAGCGCCCGCATCAGGTAGTAGGGGAACATGGCGGCCACGGTCTCCGCGAAGGAATAGACGAGGAAGCCCTGCTCGTCGTACTCGCGCCACATCAGGCCCTGCATGATGCCCGACACCCACATGACGGCCGCGTAGACGACGATGCCGAGCATCGCCAGCCAGAAGTGCCAGATCACCATGCGCTCCGAGTAGAGCCGTGCGCGGCCCCACAGCTTCGGCACCATGTGGTAGAGCGCGGCGAAGGTGATGAGGCCGTTCCAGCCCAGCGCGCCGGAATGGACGTGGCCGATGGTCCAGTCGGTGTAGTGGCTGAGCGAGTTGACCGCCTTGATCGACATCATCGGCCCCTCGAAGGTGGCCATGCCGTAGAAGGCGAGCGCGGCGACCATCATGCGCACGATCGGGTCGGTGCGGATCTTGTCCCAGGCGCCCGAGAGCGTCATCAGGCCGTTGATCATGCCGCCCCAGGAGGGCATCCAGAGCATGACCGAGAAGACCATGCCGAGCGTCTGCGCCCAGTCCGGCAGGGCCGTATAGTGCAGGTGGT
>CAZVTK010000115.1:0-14767 GCA_964629765.1 uncultured Mesorhizobium sp. | reverse complement strand
CCGCCAGCGCCGTCGCGACCGTGCTCTTGAGCAGCGAGCCGAACTGGTCGACCAGATCGCCGACGCTGCCGAAGCCGTCCTCGAAGCCGCGTTCCAGGGCAGAGGCAACGTTCGTCTGTAGGTTGCGCTGGAGGCTTTCGACGTCGCTCTGGCGCTGCTTGTCGTCCTCGTCGAACAGGGCGTCGATCTGCTCGCCGCCGCGCTTGTAGAAGTCCTCCATGGCCTTGACCGCGGCCTCGGCGGCCCGCTGCTGCTGGCGTATCGCTTCGGTCTGGGCCTGAATCGCGTCCTTGTGGTGCTCGGCTGCTACCGTCGCGGCATAGACCGCCTCGGCTTGCTCGCGCGTCGCCTCGGCACCGAGATTCCGCACGGCGCGTTCGGCCTCGATGGCGATCTGGGTCTCGCGGTACTGGGCGAGGCCCTGCTTGCTGGCGTCGTCGAGTCGCGCAAGCTCCGAGGCCTCCGTCTGGATTGCCGAGACCTTGGCCGTGCGGACGTCGATCTCCCGTTGCGCCTGCCGGGCCTCGTTGTCGGCGCGCCGCTTGGCCGCCTCTTCGGCTTTGGCGGCCACGTCCTGGATGCCCTTGATCTCGCGGTCAGCAGCCGCTTTTGCCTTCGTGGCCTCGGCATCGGCATCGAAGCCCTCGGTGCCACGAAGCTTCTCGACGTCATCGAGAGTCTTGCTGAGCTTGGCCCGAACAGCCGCGACCTTCTCAGCAGCGGTGTTGGCGCTCTGGTTGAAGGCGGTGTCTATGCGGCCGCTCAGGGTCTCGACCGCGCGAGCGATCTCCTCCGCCTGCCGGGCCTGGTTTTCCAGATCCTCGCGCGACAGACGGGAAGGGTCGGCGTAATCGAGGATACTGCCACTGCCCCGGCTCTGAGGAACCGGTTGCGCCTTCAAACGGGCGATGAGCGCCGCTTCGCCCGTGGCAACAGCGTCGGTCGACGCCATGGCGGCGGCAAGGCTGACAGCCTCGTTCGCGGCTGCCGCGCCGGCTTCGGTCCGAAATGCATCGGCATCCGCCAGGAGGCGACGCACCTCATCGGGACTGCCCGCCCTGATGGCAGCCGCCACCTTGCTCTTGATGTCGCCGACCGACAGGGCACCCGACGTGAAACCGGCGCGGCCGCGGCCGGACGGCCCGGATTTCGAGACGTCGTATTTGAGGTCGAGCGCGTCAATGACCGATTCGATCCGGTCCGGCGCAATGCCGCGCAGCGCCTCGAGCTGCTGGCCCGCGATCCTCTGCGCCAACGCCTGTTGCTGGGCAGTAGCCGTCGCCAGTGCCTTCGAGTAGCGCCCGACAGCATCATTGGCGTCGTCGAAGCCCTTGATGACATCGTCGAGAATGGTCGGCGTCTTCTCGGCCTCGCTATTGAAGCCGAGGAAATTCGCGGCAAGCACTGTCGTGATGCCTGCGACCGCGCCGATCACGGCGCCGACGGGGCCGAAAGCGGACAGTATCTGCGGCCCCTGCTGGGCAAAGATGACCGCAGCACTGGTGCCGCTCTGAAACTGGACCGCTACGTCCTGAACCTGCTGCGCGACATTGCCGAGCGCCCCGCGCATCGCGCGCGAAGCGTCGTCGACCTTCCGGGCGGCGTCGGGCACATAGCCTGCACCCTTCGCCAGCTTCTGGAATGCGCCTTCGCCTTCGGTCCCGATGGCGCGAAGCCGAGCGATCGCCTGTTCGGCTTCGGCGACGGCGATGCGGATGGTGACGTCGCGGGAAGCCGCCACGTGCGCTATCTCACAGACATATCAGGCAGCGCGCGCCACGATGCGCGCGGAGGTGACCGCGATGCGCTTCATGATCGTTCTGCCGCTGATGCTGGTTGGGTGCGCGACGGCGCCGTCGCCGCAGGCCGTGGCCGTGCGGGATGCCGACGCGAAGATGGTCGAGGGGTGCGAGTTCGTGGCCTACGTGTCGGGCGAATCCGCCGTCAGCGGCCTATTCCAATCGGTTGGCAAGTCGAACGCCCGCATCTACGCCGAGGAAGAGGCAGCGGCGAAGGGCGCGACGCACATCGTCTGGGACAAGATCGAGAGCAGCTACTGGTCTGGCGGATCGGCCAGCGGCAAAGCCTACCGCTGCGCCACTAGCCAGAGCTAAGGCTGCGCGTTAGCCTCCCGGCATATAACGGGAGGCAACCATGAAGCTGGTCTATTTCGTCGACGGCTCCAGGGGCGACGAATACGTCGTCACCATCACCAGAAGCGGCTCGGTGGTGAATGCTCTGTGTACCTGCGCGGCCGGACAGAACGGCAGCTTCTGCCGGCACCGGGTCGGCATTCTGACCGGCGACATGGGGGGCGTCATTCCGCATGACGACAACAAGGATGATCTCGCGACGCTGCTACAGGGAAGCGCGCTGGCCGATGCTCTGGCTCGCTACCAGGATGCAGAAGCGGCCGTGGATGCAGCGCAGGCCGAGTTCGCCAAGGTCAAGAAGGCGCTGTCGCGGGTGATGTACGCGCGGAAGTGAAACGCGGGCGCCGTCGCCCTAGCCCTTCACCTTCTCGATCACCGCATCCGCCGCCGCGATCTCGCCGAAGGCGGCGATGACGGCCGCCGGCTGCTCGGCCCAGCCACCGGCGAAGGGCAGCGGCCCAGGCGCCATCCCACCGCCGCGGAACACGCGGTAGAGGCTGACGAGCGCCATATCCTCTTCGGTCAGCAGGTGCTCTGGATGCACCCGCAGGGCCGGGAAGCCCAGCTCGGGCCAGGACCAGCCCTCGCCTTCCGCTACTGGACGGTCGGGTGTGGCGTCTCGGTAGTAGGCGAAGACGCCGGGGCGGGCGGCCCACCAGACCGCCAGTCGGAGTTTTTTAGTCGGGCCTCCGAGGGCGTCATGCGCTCGGAGACGGCATTGCTGATGGCGAACAGGTCGCCATAGGGGATCAGGGCCACGAGATCGTCGGGGACGCCGCCGGCGATGGTGCGCCGGAACGGGACCGCGATGTTCTCCCAGCCTACCAGGAACATGCGGGCCGCCACGATGGCCGCGATCTCGCCGTAGGCCAGCCGGTCGCCCATCAGGCCGGCGAAACGAGGATCGGCTCGCGACGCTTCCTCGACGGTCTGCTGCAGGTCGGGCGGCATCACCGGAGCCTCGCCCTTCCTGTCGAGGAACAGCCGGAAAGCATCGGCATGGGCAGCGGCCAGCGCCTTCAGCTTGTCCCGCTGCTCGGCATCATCGGACTCGGGCAGCAGACGGTCGAGCGCATCGGCCAGCTCGCGCATCATCTCGATGTCGCCGGGGAAACGGCCGCCCGCCGCCGTCACGGCGCGGCGATAGGCCGTCCGGTCGACCAGCTTCGGCACCCGGCAGATGTAGACCGGGGCGCCCTCCTCGTCGGACGGCCGGACCTCGAATGTGCCCTGCGGGCTCTCCAGCAGGGTCATCAATCGAACACCAGGAAGGCGCCGCGATCGTTGCCGAAGGCGCCGAACTCGATGGTCTCCTGCCGGACGCCCTGGTTGTCCTGGTCGCTGCGGTTGTTGAAGATCAGCGCCGGGATGACGAGCGTCGTCCGGTAGCCGGCCGCCGGCCCCCAGGAGACCGCGAAGCTCATCTGCGTCTGGGCGCGCGCCAGCGTGAAGAAGTCGCGATTGGCGAGCAGGGTCTGCGGGATCTGGATCGAGCCGGTCGTGCTGCGCGTCGTCAGGACCGCGTTGCCGTAGCCGAAGCTGTCGTTCGGGTCGTCGGTGGCGACCGGCGTGGCGCCGAAGTTGACACGCCAGGTCGTCGGCCGCACCACGACGCCGCCGAGGTAGGTGGTGGCGCCCTGATAGGCGACCGGACGGGTGTTGTCGTAGGTCGGTGCGCCGGGGTCGCTGACATCGGCGCTGGCGACCGCGCGGCCGGCGAACGTGAACGCCATGCGGCCGACATCGCCCACCGGCGTCGTCAGCTCCCAGGAGCCGAGTGCGCTCGCCACCTTGTCGACGACGCTGTTGCCCGAGCCGGTGGCGCGCTTCCAGTGCCAGATGCTGGCCCACTCGGTGATGGCGGAGATTGGCCGATAGCGAACGTTGGCGGCGATGCTGTAGGCGCTGGTATTGTCGAACGAGCTGCCGGCCGCCGGCACGACCGTGGCTGTTTTGGTCGAGCCGACATAGGAGACGATGCGGCCGACATAGGCGTTGTTCGTGCCGCTCGTGATGGCGAGCCGCATGCCGGTGTAGGCATCGTCGGTGGCCGAAGCGCCCGACGCCAGCACGATGGTCGAGGTGGTGCCGCCGGCCTGCGCCGTGCCGGTGACCGCCGAGGCGGTGACGGCCTCGGACATGCCGCAGCAGCGCAGCGCAGCGCCGACATCGGGCGCCGTGGCGGCCGCACCCGAGCCCTTGAACAGCGCGGTGAAGGTGGCCGAGCCCCTGGCGCGGGAGACGACCGGAGGCCGGACGTCGAGCGAGCCCGTCACCTCGTTGGTCGTCACCGTCTCGCTCTGCGGCCCGACGGCCGGGCTCTCGACCTCGATGGCGTCGGAACCGACTGTCGGGGTCGCCGCCGTGTCCTCGTCGGCCTGGATCTTGAGCGCAAGGATGCCATTGCGCGTCAGCATGTCGGCCATGCGCGTTACCTCAGACCAGCGATTTCGGGAGGTTCAGAAAGAGAGCGTCGAGAACTCGGGCTCGGCGATTTCCAGGCGCATCTCGATCGAGAAAGACGCCAGCGGAGCCCCGTCATCGTCGATGTCGGGGTCGCTCATGTTGACGTAGCGGAGAGCTACGGCGAGATCGTCAGTGACGAGCGCGCTGCCGTCGATCCACGTCGAGAGCCGCGCCAACAGCTTGTGGCGAGCCTCGTTTATCTTGGCCGGCAGCGGCGAGTTGATGTCCGGGCGAATGCCGACCCAGAAGTAGACGGTGGCGCTCGTGGTGAGCGCCGCGTTGGTGCGCGGGAAGGCGACGTCGCCGCCGTCCACCATGACGACGGCCGGGAAATCGGCATGCTCGACGTGGTCGAGCGCGAACACGCTGTTGCGCTCGCGGGTGCGGAACCAGGGCTCGGCGTCGACGATGGCGAACAGGGCGGCCAGCGCCCGCTCGCGGGTGCTCGTGCTCACGGCGCGTTCCGCAGCCCGACGACCATGCTGTTGAACAGGTCGGCCCGCGTCGCCTGCCGATGGGTTTCGAGGTCGAGGCGCTTGGGCAGCTTGGCGCGCGGGATCAGCCAGAACATCACGAGCGTCGCCGCACCCGCCAACGCCCGGCCACGCTTGCTCGTCTGCCCGTACCGGGGTCGGCCAGCGCCCGTGACACGGAAGCCATCGGCCACCAGCGCGGCGTAGCGACCGAACCGCCCGGGCGGGATGAACCGCAGCTCGATGCCAGCCTCGGCGAAGCTCGCCGGGTTCATCTTGTGGCCATCGCGGTCGCGGCGGACATATTCGGTCGGGATCGCCAGCATCCGGCCGGCGCGCGGCTTGATCGTCGCCCCGACGTCGAAGGCGTCGATGATCTTCGGCGCCTTGGTGAACACGAGATCGGCCGCCCTGGCGGGGCCGCGCTCGGCGTTCGGGTAAAACTGGTCCCGCCAAGCATTGGCGACCCGCTGGCCCAGCGCCGTCGAGGTATCGCGCCGCAGCAGGACTTTCGCCCGCCCGCCGACCGCCTTGACGACCTTGGCCGTCACCTCGTCGAGCGTTTCGACCTCGTGACGCATCGCAGCCGCGAGCGACTGCTGGATGGAGGCCTCGATGCGCAACGGTCAGGCGCCCGTCACGACGTTCTGGTCGCGCACCGCGATGACCTGCCAGAACAGGCCGTGGCGGTCGCGGACAGGCGTGTCCCGCACCTCGTAGAGCACGTCGCCCCACTGGACCTGATCGCCGCGCCGGCAGTCGGCGAGGTCGTCGGTCGACAGCTCGAGCTCCAGCTTGTCCTGCGTCGCCCGCCCGCGTCCCAGCGGCTCGACCGGCGGCCGAGTGGCAACGAGCGCGCGCAGGCCCTCGTGGAGCTGGCCAAGGCTGTCGATGTAGGTGATTTCGATCGACATCGGCGAGCGCAGCAGCACGTCGCGCATCGCCGCGAAGGGGCCGCTCATTCGGTGGCCGGCTCGGCCGGCTTGTCGTCGGCGGGAGCCTCGACGATGCGCCCGGTCGCGATCTGCGCCGACCACACCGCCGGGTCCAGCTCGGCCGGCTCGATCGAGCCGGCGGGGGCGACGACCCGCTTGCCGGTGTCGATCTGGACCGTGGCGGTGAAGCGCTGCGGCTTGGGCTTCGCCATCAGGCGGCCTCCTTGGCGACTGGCAGGCGCATGAAAATCCGCGACGGGTCGCCCTCGTAGGTCTTCTTGCCGACGTGGTTCAGCTTGATGCGGGGATCCATCCACACCCGCCCGCCGATGTCGCGCCAGCGTTTGCAGAAGCCGTAGTCTTCCGAGAGGAGCGTGCCGCCGTCGATGAACACGTCGAAGAAATTGTAGGTCCAGCGGGCCTCTTCGGGGTCCATGATCTCGGCAAGGCTGTACTTGAGCTGCGGATAGGCCTCGGCCATGCGCTCGAACACCCCGCGCTTGATGCACAGGAAGCCGGTGGCGGCGTTGGCGATCTCGATGGCGCCGGTGCGCGGATTCTGGGTCGTGAGCCCCATCGGATTGGGGACAACATGAACCGCGTACTCGATCGGCTCCATTTTCTTCGGGTAGAGTCCGCAGATCATGTCGACATCGTGAGCGATGAGACGGATGAAGTCGCTCGGCCGCCATTCGATGTCGGCGTCCACGAACACCATGTGCGTGAACTGCGGGTGCGCCATGAATTTGGCGACCAGGCTGTTCCGAGCACGCTGGACCAGCGACTCGGACTCCGTGGTCCCCATCACGAAGTGAACCCCCCGTTTCGCCAACTCCTGCGCGGTGAAGACGGCACTGACGAGATAGCTCGTCGTTACCTGGCCGCCGTAGCAGGGCGTGGCGATCATCACGCCGCCGATCTCGGCATCGGAGTAGAAGGTCTCCGGCGCCTCGATCGGCGGGTTCTCGGGGACATGGGTGATCATGAGCGGTCAGAAGTTGCCGTTGAGCCGGACCCTGACCGTCGCATCGGTGTTCGATGCCGCCACGACCGCGACGCCGAGCTTGGTGTTCGACGTGGCGCTGACCGTGCATTGGCTGTTGGTCGCGTCCCAGTGGACGTTGGCGCCCACCGCCATGCTCATCGAAGCAGCGTTGAGCTTCGGCAGGGTCCAGATGCCGCCGGTGGCGATGACGGCATTGGCGCCGCTGGCGGCCGACACGAGCGGCACGCCGAACATCTGGCCGAGCACCACCGGAATGCCGGCCGTGACGCCGCCGGAAGGGGCGATGATGTCGACGTTCTCGCCGGGGGCGATGAAGTTGGTGGCCATGGATGGTCTCCAGAAACACGAAGGGCGCCCCGAAGGCGCCCTCGTGAGTCGTCGATAGGTGGTGGGTTACTGGCCGGCGTTGCGCACGGCGCCGCGGAAGTCGATGCCGGCCACACCGTAGTCGAGGCGGACCTTCATCTCGGTGCCGTCGACCCGCCAGCCGTCCTCGCTGTCCACGTACGGCGACTGCTCGCCGTTCAGGAACGCCACCTCAAACACCGGGGCCACGTTCGGATCGGCGAAGAAGTACCAGGGCGTGCCGGACAGGCGCGGCGTGTCGACGATATCGCGGACGATGCCGTTTACCCGATTGGGCATCTGCAGCTTGTTGGCCGTGTCCGGGTCGTACTGGGCGTTGACCAGCACGCGAACAGTGCCCCCCATGCTCAGCGGGCCGACCCAGATGGCGGGCGACAGCGCCAGGTATTCGTTGCGCGACGGATCCATCTGCGAGCCCAGCAGCACGCGGGCGGCGTCGAACAGGGCCACGGTCGGCGCGCCGCCGGTCGGCGCCTTGTTGTAGTGGTCGTCGTGGAACAGCGCCTTGCCGTCCGCCAGCGTCGGGCCGAAGCCGCTGTTCAGGGCGAACATGGCGTAAACGTCGCTCTCGATCGACAGCTTCGCCGCCCGGCCGAGCATCACCGCCAGATCGTTGAACACCCCCATGTCGTCGTTGATGATCGACTGGCGGCTGATGGCGATGATGTTGCCCTTGGTGACGGCGGTGATGGTGCCCTTCTCGCCATCCGGGATCGACTTGTTCTTGAACTCGCCGGCCTCGTTCACCTGATCGAGCGCGCCGAAGCTGCCGATGCGATAGCGGTTGTGCGCCCGGAAGTCCGAGACGGTGCCGGTGCGGCAGAAGCGCGACCACGTGTCGGGCTGGGTCGCATACGCCGCCTGCAGCACCTTGTGCATCGCCGTTTCGAGCAGCACAGCGAAATCCGAGGTCGTGTTCATGGACCCCTGCATGGTGAACGCGCGGCCCACCATCTCGCGGGGATCCATGCCGCGAACGCGCTCGCCACGGCGGACCAGCGACTCGGCCGCGATGGCGTCGAGCCGCATGCCGCGGAACTCGCCGGGGTCGACCTTCTCGCCGGTATGCTTCTGGACGAGCGCCGACAGGCCAGCCTTGGCAATCAGCCAGCTCTGCGCGCCGGCCAGCCACTTGTCGCGGTCGTCGGCCACGATCACTGCGTGCGGCGCCGGCTTGGTCGGCGGCTGCGTTGCCGACTGGGCCTTGGCGATCTCGTCGATCACGGCCGAGCGCACGGCGTCGACCTCCAGGCCGTCGTCGATGTACTTGGCCGCGAGCGTATCCGGCAGCTTCACCGCCGACACGATGCGGCGAATCTCGGCCGCGCGGTGGCGCTCGGCCTTCACGGCCTCCGAGCGTGCGCGCTCCACCGCGGCTTCGTCGACGACGATCTTCGTCTCGACGGTATCGCTCGCCGCCGAGGTGTCCTTTGCGGTCATGGGATGCTCCACAGTGACCTCAGCGGCGACAGAGGGAGTCGCCATCCCGACGGGGCGCCTGGCCCCGAAGCCCTGAGCCCGCGCGAGGCGGGCCGGAATGCTGCTTTGGATGTTCAGGAAATCGAGGCGGAGACCGCCCATCGCGGCCTCGACGGCACTCTGGCCGCGGTCCTCGCGGGCGGCGGTCGCCAGCCCCTCCGACAGCGCTTCGTCACGGTCGAACCATGTCTCGCCGTCCATCCAGGCCGCGACCTTCGTCGCCTCGACGCCGGAGCGGTCGGCGATGATACCGGCGTGCTGCTCCTTGGCCTTGTCGAGCGCATCGGCCTGTTTGCGATGCTTCTGCGCATCCCCCATCGTCACATTCCAGGGGTTGTGCAGGAACAGCATCGAGCCCGGCTGCATCTCGCGCTGTTCGCCGGCCATGAAGATCAGGGCGGCGATGCTGCCGGCGATGCTGTCGCAGACGGTCGTCACCGTGCCGGCGAAACCACGGAACTGGTTGTAGATGGCGAGGCCGTCGTCGATGAAGCCGCCGCCGGACGAGATGCGGACCTCGATGTCCGAGGCGCCGGCATTGTCGGCGAGCCACTGCGCCACGCCACGCGCCGTGTAGCCGTCGCCGCCGAAGTCGTCACCGCACACCCCGTAGAGCAGCAGCGTCGGGCGGTCAGTCTGTGCCATCGGCGGTGTCCTGGGGCTGCGCTCCCGGCTGCCTGGCGGGCGCCGGGTTGCCGTTGGCCGGCTTGCGCGGGTCGCTGTCGAGGTCGAGGTCGGCGATCGAGGCGAGGTCGCGCCGAAACTCTTCCCAGAACGTCTCGGCGTCGTAGCCGCGCTCGCGCACGGCCTCGCTGGGCGTCATCAGGCCGGAGCGGATCGCGTCCTTGATGGCCGGCACCTCGTGCTGCGGCGAGATCATCTGGCGCTTCGGCGGCGTCCAGCCGCACGTGGCTCCGGCGACCCCACCCGGCACCATCAGGTTGGCGGCATCGAAGAACCAGCCGGCGATGCGGTCGCAGAACTGCGGAATGAGCATCGACCAGCGCCAATACTCGACCGAGTCCATGAAGGTGTTCCAGCCGAGCCGGCCGGAGCTGAAGTTGATGGCCGAGTAGTCGCCGGTGAGGACGAACTCCGGCATGTCGAGCGTGATGGCGATCTTGCGGGTTTGGACTCGCGAGAAATCGGTGTAGCCCTCGACGGTCGGCATGTTGGGGAAGCGGATGTCGCGGCCGGGAGGCAGGCGCTCGTAGATGCCGGGCTCCAGCATCTCCAGGCTGGGCGGCGGAATCGCCTCTTCGGTGCCCACCGTATTGTCGACCTCGAAGGCCGCGAAGCAGGCCGCCAGCTTCTGCCGCAAGAGCTGCGCATCCTCGTAGTCGGCGAAGTCCCGGAGCGTCGCGATGGCCGGCGCCAGCCATGGCACGCCACGGTTCTGGCCGGGCCGGTCGACCCGATAGACGTGCGCCACGTCCTCGACCGGAACGCGCGTGCTGCGGAGCGTGTGGCGCATCCGGTCGCCGGGATGCTCGTCGAACAGCCAGTAGGCGACACGCCGGGCGATCGGGTCGAACTCGATGCCGTCGACCACGACATGGCCGTTGGGCAGCGGGCCGTCCTTCGAGGTGTCGAGGTAGTCGGACTCCAGCAGCTCGACCTGGAACGGCAGCGGCAGGTTGTCGGACGAGCGGCGCCACCGGCGGCGGGCCAGGATCTCACCGCTCTCGGCAATGGCCCGCATGGCGAGAAACTGGAGCCCGTAGAGATTGCTGCGGCCGGCGGCGTCGATGGTGGGCGTGTCGAAGTGCTGCTTCGTCAGCTCGCGGAGCCTCGCCTGGGCGCGCTTGTTGCGGTGCGATATGGCCGGGACGATACCGTAGCCGACGGTGTGGCTCGGGATGGCCGAGATGCCGCGGGCCGCCCACGGGTTGTTGCGGACGAGATCCCTGGAGCCATCGCGCAGCGTGCGGAGCGCACCGCGGATTTCGGCGCCCGGCCCTGTGGACGGCCGACGCCAGCCGTCCATGCGGCGGCCCTTGGTGGCGCCGTCGTAGAACGACCGTGCCCGCTGGGCAGCTTCCAGCCGCAGCGCGGCCTTGACCCGGCGCTCACCTCGTTCGGGCGAGACCCACGCTATCGCGCGGTCAAGCCACCCGGCCTCATAGCTCACCTGCAAGTTGTCGACGACGCGAGGCCGGAGGCGAAACGGGCGAGCCGGCGATGCTGCGGCCAACTGTTCGCCGCCTGCTGCGGCGCCAGCGCGGCCACGATGACGGCGCGCAGCTTCAGCATCTCGTCGAGCGTATGATAGGCGACGCGCCTGTCGCCGTAGTCGACGATCCGCGCGCCGGTGGCGATGGCGGCGTCGAGCGCATCGAGGTCGGCTTGCGTCCAGGCCATCGCGCTACCTCAACCAAGAGCCTCGACGGGAGCCGAGAAAGCCTGCGGGCCGCATCGAGGCGCGCGGCGCGGCGGCAGGAGACGGCAGGACGGGCTCGGACGCTTCTGGGGCGGCTACGGTCGCTTCCGGCGCCTTGCGGGGCAACCTCGACGGCATTTCGTCGCTCAGCAGCCCCAGCGTCGCCTCGGCATCCCGCCACTTCGCTTCGGACCACCGGTCGACGCCCAGCATCCAGGCGGCGGCGCGGGCGTAGACGAAGCAGTCCAGCGCCTCGTTGCGGGCCTGTCGCTTGCGCCACTCGTAGACCGCCGGGCCGCGCTTCTTAGGCGTCAGGACCAGCTCCTCGGCCACGAGCTGCTGGCACACATCCATGTCGGCCGAGCGCGGCAGCGAGACCCAGCCGGGCGGGGCGGAGCCATCGTCCTCGAGATCGAGGCGCAGCGACGCCATCAGCTCGGACTTGAACACGCCGGTGGCGATGAGGGCGACCCGCAGGTCGGAGCGCTTGCGGCGGCCGCCGGCGTTCAACGACACCGGCTCGGACATCTTCACCGGCACCGAGGCGTCCATCCGCTCCTGACGGGAAGCACCCTTGACCGGCATGACGACGCGGCTGCCGTGCCGCCAGCACCACTGGTAGACCGGAGAGGTGTAGAGACCATCGCCGGTGTCGATGCCGAGCCGCCGCAGCCGCATGTCGACGCCGGACTCGTGCCGCCACGTCTCCAGCAGCAGGTCGTCCAGCTCTTTCCAGACCTCCGGCTGCGAGGGCTTGCCGCGGAAGACGCGCTGGTCGACCAGCCAGGACCGGCGGTCGCGGCCCCAGCCCCAGATGTAGGCCTCGATGCGGTCGCGCTGGACGTCGACGCCGGCCGTCAGGAACAGGACACCCATCGGCACGTCGCCATAAGGGCGGGCCTCCCGACGGGCGAAGAGGTTGTCGGGCTCGACCGATTCGCCGGCGATGCGCCAGGTCTCGGCCAGAACGAGGTTGGTGAAGGCCTTCAGCCGCTCATGGCTCTTGCCTGCGGCGATGAAGCGCCGGACCAGCTTCGCCAGACCGGCCCGCTTGCAGCCGAGCGCGCTGATGTGGAAGCCGGCGATGCCGGTGAAAGGTGCTGTCGCAATCCACTGCCCAGCGTCGATGGCCCGCATCCGGTCTGGCTCGGACCATGCCACGCCGCAGCCGGGGCAGACCATGTGGGCCGTGTCGGGCAGATGCTCACCCTGGGCGCCCTTGGCCCAGGCAACGTGCTCCCAGAGGGGCGCGAAGCAGTGTTGGCAATGCGGGCAGCGGATGCGCCACTCGCGCTTGTCGCTCTCCTGGTAGGAGGCATCGATCCGCGAGCTGCCGGCCAGCAGCGGCGTCGAGAACGCACCGAACTTGGCGAACGCGCCGTAGGTCTCCGTACGCTGTTTGCCGAGGTCGATCGGGTCGCCTTCGGTGCCGGCGCTGGCCTCGTAGCGGTCGACCTCGTCTGCCAGCAGGATGCGGACACTCTGCGCCGCCAGGTCGGCCGGGGCGTTCGAGCCCACGACGAACATCTGGCCGCCGCGGAACTGACGGTGCAGGATGGTGTTGTCGCCGTCCCTGGCCTTGCGGCGCGGGAACTTGCCGAAAAGCTGCGGCGTCTCCTCGATCAGCGGGTCGAGCCGACCCTTCGACCACTTCTCGGCCGCCGACAGCGTCGGGTGCAGGACCATCATGTTCGACGGGTCCTGGTCGACGAAGTAGCCGATGACGTTGTTCATCATCTGCGACTTGCCGACGACCTGCGACGCAGCCTTGACGATGACCTCACGCACCGTCGGATCGGTGAAGGCGTCCATGATGGCGCGCTGATGCGGCTCGCTGCGCCAGCGGCCCGGGCGGGCCGAGTCCTTGCGGGAGAGGAAGCGGTAGCGATCGGCCCACTGCGAGACGGTCAGGGACGGCGGCGGCCGGAGCAACGATAGAGCGGCAGCCTTGGTTTGGGCTGTCTCATTGCCCGCGGGAACCCTGATCGTCAGCGTCATCCGGGAGTACCTCGGCCGTGCCGACCTGTTCCAGCGCATCGTCGATGTGCTGCCGGACAACCTCGGCCAGCGCCACGGCGCCGCCCTTTCCCACCGCTTCGACGCCGACATCGGCGACCGCCATCGGAATGGCCCGCAGGCGGTCGCGCAGGGCCGCCCAGATGGCCTCGTCGGCGCGCTGGACCTCGACGGCCGGGAGAAGCTCGCGGCGGAGCTGTGCATTCTCCATCGCGGCCTTGTCGGCCTGCTCGCGGGCGAGGCGCGCACGCTCCTTCGTCAGGTCGGGCGATTCGCCAGCATCGCCAAGCGTAGCCTCGTTCACCCGCCAGTCTGCGACGGCTGCCGTGTCGAACTCGGCAGGAATGCCCCGGCCAGGAGAAGGCTTGTGGACCGGACAGCCTCGCTTGACCCAATCATCGAGGGTCGTTCGGGCGATGCCGAAGATGCTGGCGCAACGGTCGCGAGTGACGATCTCGCCTCGGCGCTGGCCCATAGTAGTAGCCTTAGGAATTTCTGGTAGCTAGCGCGGCTTCGCGCTGCCGACCCTTATTCGTTTTCCAAGCGGGAAGGACCCGATAAGCTGTTGAAATAGCTTGATTTGCTGCATCGCGTCACAAAAAAGCAGTCGCCGCGCCAATGCGGCTGCAGACCATAGTCCTATCGCCGCCCGCAACGTCCTACCGATCATCTGCAGTTGGGCAACCCTGCGGTTGCACCGCCACGGCGAGCGCCGCTCAAGCCGTAGCGTGGTTCAGGGCGCAGACGCACCACATACACTTCGGGTATCCTGTCCCATCGCGTCTGTCAAAGGGAATCTGCGGGACGATAGGCGGTAGCTATGGCCTTCGCCCCTTCACCGGCATCCGCCACAGCCGCGCCAGCTCCCGCAGCCCGAGCTTCAGCAGCGGGAGCCCCTTGTTCTGGTCGAGCCCCCACTCCCGCATGTAGTCCGGCGCCGACCAGTCGTCGATGCATACCGCGTCGACCAGCGCCCGCGTCGGCAGCTCCAAGGCGTCGAGTGCCGCCTGCGCCGCCCTGAGCTTGCGCAGCGCCGCGAGCTGGGCCTCGGGCACGCCGCTGCCGTCGCCCCCACCGCGGGTATCGCCGTAGCTGCTGACCTTGGTGTCGCGACAGCGGTGGCACAGGTCCGTGTACTCGACGGCCGCGCTGTACTCCGCCCCGTCGATCTGCCCGCCGATCATGTACCGCCACGCCCGGCTGCGCTTGGCCGGGTTCTCCCTGCGGGCCTTGGCCGCGATCCTGGCGGTGATGCCGCCCGCAGCCTTGGCCTTGATCGCCGCCGCCCGCTTCTCGGCCTTGATCTGCCGGGCGCGCTCGGTGCGCTGCCGCTTCGACAGCGCGGGCTTGGCTGCCACGTCTGCCGCGGCGGACATCATTCGGTCGCAGGCTCCCCCGGCATCCTCGCCACCAGCCGCTCCACCGCCCTGACCGCGGCCTCGAACGCGCGCCTGCACTCCATCGTCTGCTCGACGAGCTTTGCGTCGCCTATC